>DAIRTE010000127.1:0-8241 GCA_036804025.1 Clostridia bacterium
CATCTCCCGCATGGCCGACCTCGACCATCAGGAAGTCTCCTCCGGCAAGAGTTTCCACTTCTTCCGCCATAAGTTCATTCGCGGCGAGGACGGAAACAAGTCGAATATCGCGTTTCTGCGCGTTCCGCCAAAGAAGGCCGCCTTTCCGCTGCACTACCATGAATACAGCGAGGAAACCTTTTACATTCTCTCCGGCACGGGGCGGCTGATCCTCAAGGACGGCGCGGAGCGGACGCTCACCGCGGGCGACATCGCCTTTTTCCCCGCGGGCGAGGAAGGCACGCACCAGCTCGTGAACGCTTCCGAGACGGAAGACCTCGTTTACATCGACTTCGACACCTATGTTCCGCTCGACATTACCTATTATCCCGGCAAGGACAAAATCGGCATCTTTGGCGAAACCTACACGGGCGTGCTGAAAAAGAGCGCAACCGTCGGGCTGTTCGAAGGCGAGGAAGTGCCGGAGTAAACAGGAACGGAACGGTTTTTGATTTGAATACGAATCCGAGGTGCGCCATGGTTCCAGAAGACTCAAGTCAGAAATTCATACAGATCGCCCAAAACCAGTTCTTTTCGAGCTACCAGATGCTCGAAACGCTCGTGGACGTCTGCCCGGACGAGGTTTGGTACGGCGTATACAACGACGTGCCGTTCTGGTATCAGGTGTACCACGTCGCCTACTTTGTCGACTACTGGTTCCGCGCGGAGGGCGCAACGACCCCCTCGCTTTGCATGGCGTTTGACCCGCGTCTTCCGCCGGAGTTTGAGCACGACGTACCGCCGGACGTGTCGACTTCCCGCGCGGAGATTCGCGAGTACCTGCGCCGCATTCGGGCAAAGCTCACCGCGCTCTTTGCCTCGCTGGACGACGCCGCCCTCGCCCGCCCCGTCTACGACGGAACGGAGGAATACACCCTGCTCGACATTCTCTTTGGTCAGTCGCGGCACATGATGTACAACGTCGGCTACTGCAACGGGATTCTGCGCGAGCGCAATCTGGAGGAGTCCGACTGGTACTCCTACAACGAGCCCGCCGAGTAACCGCGCTGTTCAGGCGTTTTTGAGCACCAGCTCTTCCCAGTATTCGAGTACTCGCTCACAGGTTTCCTTGTCCTCCGGACGGAGCTGCCCGTGCGGAGCCGTCTTCGGCCTGCGCTTGCCGTTCAGAAACGCATCCTCTTTCAGCAGCAGGTCCGCAACCGCCGTAATGTTCGGCAGCACGGCAACTTCGGTCTGCACCGTTCCCCCGTCCAGCAGGCGAACCATCCAGCCGCGCGCGCCCTTTTCGCCAAAGCCGAACATACCGCCGAACCCCGCCGACTTCTGCTCGTAAGGATCGAACCGAAGTACAGGCTGGCGCAGCGTCACAATGCTGTACGCCGCGTCCTTCCAATCGATGACCAGCACGCCGCCGCAATCCGGCAGCAGCCCAATGCCAAGCGTTCCTCCGTCGTCTCGACGGATGTAGAGCGTCCGGCTCGGCAGTCGGTTCGTTTGCGCCAGCTCGCTGAGCAGGCGATCCCGCGCGTCCCACGCGGCACAGGTTTCCTCGCTCGTCATAGCGTTTTCCCTCCCGTTTGTTACCCATTCTTTTGCTAAATCCGTTTGGATTACTGGTTCGATTCGTTTTTCTGTTCTTTTCACGCTTCGTATATTATAATACGTTTGTCGGTGATCTTCCAATTGTCTATTTGTATAAACCCGTTTATCGCACTTTCTCTTTTCCCACCCCGTACTCACAGGAGGTATTGCCATGAACCCGAAACAAAGATCCGCACTTTCCAAGATATTTGCCGTTTCCGGCACGCTGCTGCTGGTTGCCCCAATTCTGTTCATGCTAATCACCGCGGTCGTTGGCAGCATCGCCGGAAAAGCGCTTCTCTTCGACTACCTGATGCTCGCGGAGCTGTTTCCCCTCGTCGCGCTGGGGCTTGTTCTGCTCGTGCTCGCGAGCATCACCTCGCGCATCCTCGCAAAATGGATCGGCTGGAGCGCCGCCGCAGCGCTGATACTGCTCGCCGCGTCGATGATTTTTTCCACCGCCAGCGGACTGGCCAGCGGAGCGGAGTCCATGCAGAGCAGCGCGTTTGCCATTGTGATCATCGGCATCGCGCTGTACGATCTGATGATTCTCGGCATTGCACTCCTCGGCATCCTGCTCGTAAAGAAGCTGTTTCAGAAACAGCCGGATGCACCTGCTGTCACCGAATAATCGCTGTTTCGAATCTGCCGAAAGGACACCCTGTTTCGCATGAGCACTCATGTAACCGTAAAACCCTGCCCGTATCGGGGCAAGCGCGTGAATCTCACCCCGGAATCCGACATTCCGGAGGAAGTGAAAATTGCCGCCGCCGAGGCGAAAAAAACGGAACGCAGCCAAAGGAAGAGCCGCGCCCTCGCCGTTTGGGGGACGGTGCTCGTCGGGCTGCCGTTTGTGCTGCCGCTTGTGTTTTTTATCAACGGCGCGCTGACGAACCATCCGTTGCCGATTGGCATTTACCCCTATCTCGTGTTGTTGTTCAGTGTGTTTGCGAAAATCGGCGGGCTCGTTCTTTACATCGGTTCGCGAAATGCGAACTACCTGCGTAAGCCAATCGGCTGGACCGCGCTGGCAACCACGCTGCCCTCCCCAATTGCCACCATCCTATTTGGGAATACGCTCACGCGGTTTGATACGACAAACATGAATGCCCCGATCAACATCATTGTATTCCTCTTGCTGATCATCACGCTGCTATGCATGCTTGCGCTCTGCGTGTTCGCGGTGCTGCTGCTCCGGCGCGTCTTTCCAAAGCAGCCGAAACCGGAACCGGAAGCCTGATGCAACGATCTACCGATCCACACCGCCCCGTGAGGGGCGTTTTTGTTTGCAGTCGCTTTGTGACCTCGTCTCTCGACAGGCCTTTCTTTGAGTGATACGATAGCGCTACATTTGACAACCCGTATTCGAAACAGCTGTCGAAAGGAGACGCAATATGGAATCGAAACACGAAAAAATCATCTATCTCGCGGGCGGATGCTTCTGGGGCATGGAAAAGCTCATGCAGTCCATTCCCGGCGTAATCGACGCGGTCAGCGGATATGCCAACGGTTCCGGCGAGGCGGACGCGAACTACAAGACCGTCTGCACCGGACGCACCGGCTTTCGCGAGACCGTCCGCGTGACCTACGACCCCAACCGTGTCAGCCTCGACCAGTTGCTGTTTGCGTACTTCGAGGTGATTGATCCTGCTGCCGTCAACCGTCAGGGGCACGACACGGGCACGCAGTATCAGGCAGGCGTTTATTATGCGGACACCGAGTCGCAGGCGACCGTCGAGCGCATTTTCGCCATCGAGCGCGCGCGCACACCGCATTTCGCGGTGGAAAGCGGCCCGCTCAAGAACTTCTTCCCTGCGGAGGAGTACCACCAAGATTATCTGGACAAGAATCCCGGCGGCTACTGCCACATTCCGTTTGCGGACATCGCCCGCCTTTCCAAGGGCACGATTGACGCGGGTCGGTACGCGCGCCCGCGCGAGGAGCGGATTTCGTCCGATCTCACGCCGGAGCAGTACGCGGTCACCCAGAAGAGCGCGACCGAGCCTCCGTTTACCAGCGAGTTTTACGCAAACACCGCCAAGGGGCTGTATGTGGACGTCGTCACTGGCGAGCCGCTCTTTACCTCCGAGGACAAGTATGCCTCCTCCTGCGGTTGGCCCGCGTTCACACAGCCGGTGGAGCCCTCCGTCGTCGTTTCCCGAGAGGACTGGTCGCACGGAATGCACCGCGTCGAGGTTCGTTCCCGCGCGGGCAATTCGCATCTGGGGCATGTGTTTGAAGGCGACGCCGAGTCGCCCAACGGCACGCGCTATTGCATCAACGGCGCGGCGCTGCGCTTCGTGCCCTACGAGTCGCTGGAAGCGCAGGGCTACGGCTACCTGAAGGAGAAGTTCACGAAGTAACTGCCCGTTCGCGGTTTGTTCCAAATTGGCGGTGCAGCAGCCGAGACAAAATGCCCGGTTTGTTAGTGCTTGTGAAAAATAACAAAGCAAAGCGCGCGGATTTGTGCTATACTGCCAACGTGCGCTTTTTTGCGTTGTATTTGTTTTGCTAAATGGAGTTGAAATCCGCATGATTTATCTGGATAACAGCGCAACAACGCGCGTTCTGCCCGAAGCGGCGGACGCAGCGTATGCCGCCATGACGGAACAATTCTATAATCCCGCGAGCGCTTACGCCCCCGCCGTCGCCACCGAAAAGGCGGTCGAAGCGGCGCGTGCGCGCCTTGCCGCCGCGCTTGGCGGCGCACCGGACGAGCTAATCTACACCTCCGGCGGCACGGAGTCCAACAACATGGCGGTGTTCGGCTCGCTCAAGCCGCTCCGCGGAAAGCGACGCATCGTCACGACTTTGGGCGAGCATCCGTCGATCTACGAGGTATTTCGCTCGCTGGAACAGGCGCCGGACACCGAGGTCGTCTTCGTTGGCCTTCACCCGGACGGCACAGCGAATCTCGACGAGCTTGCCGCCGCGCTCACGCCGGACACGGCGCTGGTCTCGCTGATGCACGTTAGCAACGAGGTCGGCGCGGTCAACGATCTTTCCGCCGCCGCCTCGCTGATCAAGCAATTCGCGCCGAACGCGCTGCTGCATTCGGACGGCGTGCAGGCGTTCTGCAAACTGCCGTTTTCACGCCTGCCGGTCGATCTCTACAGCGTCAGCGCGCATAAGTTTCACGCGCCAAAGGGCGTCGGCGCGCTGTATGTCCGCGGCGGAGTCAAGTTCGCGGGCGGGCAGATCGGCGGCGGACAGGAGCGGTCTCTCCGCTCGGGCACCACAAACGTCCCCGGCATTCTCGGTCTCGACGCATCCTTGGCGAGCTACCGCGCGCATCAGGCGGAGTGGATCGACCACATCCGCGCCTGCAAGCTGCGTCTGGCGAAGAATCTGCTCACGATTCCGGATGTGCTCGTCAACGGCCCCGCGCCGGAAGACGGCGCACCGCACATTCTAAACGTTTCCTTCCCCGGCGTGCGGGGCGAGGTGCTGGTCAACGCGCTCTCCGAGCGGGGCATCTGCGTGTCCACCGGCTCCGCCTGCTCGACGCACAAGAAGGGACAAAACCGCATTCTCGCGGCAATGGGCATCACCGGCGCGCGCGCCGAAGGCGCGATTCGCCTGAGCCTCTGCCCGTTCAACACGCTCGAAGAGATGGACGCCGCCAGCGGCGCGCTCGCCGAACAGGTCGCCTTTTTACGGCGTTTTCAGCGCCGCTAATCAATGGATACTATCCCAATGGAGAGAAAATCGATGGAACCGGTCTTACTCGTTCGTTATGCAGAAATTCACCTCAAGGGGCTAAACCGTCCCTTTTTTGAACGCGGACTCATGAAGCGAATCTCGCTTGCGCTGCGCCCGCGCAATGTTCGCGTGGTGCGCGAGCAGGGCCGCGTGTTCGTCTTTGGCCTGCCGGAAGACGCGATTGACGAGGCGGCGAACAAGCTTACGCGCGTGTTCGGCATCCACTCCGTCAGCCCCGCGCTGGCCGTGGAGAAGGACTGGGACGCGATTGTAAACGCGGCAAACGCGCTCGTTGCCAAGCGCATCGAAGGGCTGGAGCAGGCGAGCTTTAAGGTGATTGCACGCCGTGCGGACAAGCGCTTTTCCATGCGCTCGCAGGAAATCTGCCGCACACTCGGCGGACTGCTGCTCGAAGCATTTCCGGTGCTGCGCGTGGATGTACATGAGCCGGACTTCTACGTCGGCGTGGAGATTCGGCAGGATCAGGCATTTTTGTTTGCGGAGGAGCGTCTCGGCGTCGGCGGCATGCCGGTCGGCACCAACGGTCACGCCATGCTGCTCATCTCCGGCGGCATCGACAGCCCCGTCGCGGGGTATATGATTGCCAAGCGCGGGGTGCGCATCTCTGCCGTGCATTTCTACAGCTATCCGTATACGAGCGAGCGAGCGCGCGAAAAGGTTGCAGAACTCACGCATATTCTCGCGGGTTTCGCGGGCGAGGTCACGCTGTATCTCGTTCCGTTTACCGAAATTCAACTCGCGATCTACGAAAAATGCCCGCAAAGCGAAACAACCGTGCTCATGCGTCGGCTGATGATGCAGATTGCCGAAAAGATCGCCGTTTCCTGTGGCGCGCAGGCGCTGATCACCGGGGAATCGATCGGCCAGGTCGCAAGCCAAACCATCGAGAGCCTCACGGTTACGAACGACGCGGTCGCCATGCCGGTGTTCCGCCCGCTGATCGGGTTCGATAAGGAAGAGATCGTTGAGCGCGCAAAGGCAATCGGTTCGTATGACACCTCGATATTGCCGTTTGAGGACTGCTGCACGGTGTTCGTGCCGCAGCACCCCGTCACAAAGCCCAAGCTGGAGGATCTGCGCCGCAGCGAAGGACTCGTCGATTTTGCACCAATGATCGAGAAAGCAATCGCCGAAACCGAGGTTCGAGTCATTGAATCATCCTGTTGAAACGGTATATTTCGTTTCAATCGCTTTCATCATTCGCCGTAGAATTTACACAAGATTCACAGCGTAAAACAGCATATTATGGTATGCTTTGCTTGGTTACAAGCATTATTGACGATGCCCTATCGTCATGGATCACTGTTTTGGAGGAGTATCGAATGAAATTCATTTTTCGACTGATTGGCATATTGGTCGTGCTGCTGATTTTGCTAATGGCGGTGCTGACCTATCTCGACGCCAAGGATCTGCTCAGCGGAAAGCTTGAGCATTTGATCAGCACACTCCGGGTTCTCGGCAAGGAAGCCTGGGTGGAAATTCGGCTGTTTATGGACGACTCCGGCATTGCGGAGGACGCGGCGGGCCTGCTGGATCAGGGCGCGGAGTATCTACGAGAAAACGTAGAACCGCATTCAACGAGTCAGCCGGGCGCGGATGCGCTCCCCACCCTCACGCCGGAACCTACGCCGGTTGGATAAGGAAACATAGATGCAAAAGACCTCCCGCAAGGGAGGTCTTGTTGTATTCTATCTATCGTTTGGGGTTTACGAATGGGGTTTACGAAGGGATTTTCGGGATTTCGATCGGCGGTAGGAACGAGCGCAGAAACGCGACCATATCCTTCGTCTTTCGATAGAGTTCCAGCGCGAGCGAAGCATCGACAAACCGCCCCGCAATGTTTTTGTAGGAAAACGGATAGTCAGACATGTAGTAAAACATCACGTCCATCAAAAAATCTTCGCAGGCATTCCTACGCTCCAAAAACCGCGCGTTGTCCGCCTCGGCCAGAAACGCCGGATGCCCGGTTACCTTCGAAAAGAGAAAATTCACGTTGTGCGTCTTGGGCGGTTCCGCGTCCGTATAATACACATACATCGCCTTGAGCTGGCGTTCCACCGCCTGCTGGCAAAGAAACGCAACGTAGACCCAGCGCTCGCCCGAAATCAACACGTCAATCGTGCCGAGGTCATAGTCCGAAAGCATCAGCCAGTAGCCGCACTTTTCCAATCGATTCATGCTAGTCCCGCTCCTCTTTGTTGAGTGTGCCTTCCGTCACAAGCTGCTGCAGCACGCTTGTAATCCGTGGATCAAACTGTGTATCCAGCCGAACGAGTTCCTCGGCGGCTTCCTCATGGGTTTTCACGTCGTTGTAGCCGCGGTCGCTCGTCATGGCGTCGAAGACGTCCGCAACGGCGACAATCTGGGAAGCAAAGCTGATGTCCTCTCCGCTTAAACCCCGCGGATACCCGCTGCCGTCCATGCGCTCGTGGTGATTGCGCGCAATCTCGGCAATCTCTTCGCCAAACTCCTGCAACAGCATGCGCCCGCTGTCCACCGGATGCCGCAGAATATACCGCAGCTCTTCGTTCGTCAGTCGATCCGGCTTTTGCAGCACTTCCACCGGAACAAAGCACTTTCCAACGTCGTGAAACAGCGCGGCCACCGCCAGATCGTCCCTGGCGATCACCGGCGCCTTTTCGGAGAGCGCGTCGTACAGCGCGAGGGAATACCGAAGCACTGCTTTGCTGTGGCGATAGGTGTAGTTGTCCTTTTCGTTGACGCGCATGAGAAGCGCAGTCAGGTTTTCTTCGAATTTTTGAACGGCAGCAAACGACGGGCAGTTGGTTACATATAGAATTTGCGTGTCTCCGCTGAGCTTGACCGGAATATCCCGCGTCAGCCCGCAGACGGTAAACGACTCTCCCGCTTCGAGCGAGACCAGGCCGTCGTCCAGCGCGAGCTCCACGCCGCCCTCGTGAATGAAGAAAAACTCGA
>DAIRTE010000128.1:0-8193 GCA_036804025.1 Clostridia bacterium
ACATGCCGACGACGAACGACGCGCTGAACTTCCTGCTGGAGCAGAAGCACCTGATCGTGGCGCCCAGCAAGGCGGTGAATGCGGGCGGTGTTGCGACGAGCGCCTTGGAGATGAGCCAGAACAGCCAGCGGTTGAGCTGGAGTGCGGAAGAAGTCGACGCGAGACTGCACGGCATCATGAAGAACATTCACGATAGTTCCGCGAAGGCGGCGGATGAAAACGGCCTCGGCTACAACCTCGTCGCCGGCGCGAACATCGCGGGGTTTGCCAAGGTAGCGGATGCGATGTTGCAGCAAGGGACATTCTAAGAAACGAATGCGAACGCCCGCGCGAGAGCGCGGGCGCTTGTTGTTCAGAGCCGACGCGATGCTGCAGCAAGGAACATTCTAAGAACGAGATATCCG
This sequence comes from Clostridia bacterium, assembly GCA_036804025.1. GTDB lineage: Bacteria > Bacillota > Clostridia > Christensenellales > CAG-138 > UBA7703. The sequence goes on from DAIRTE010000128.1 coordinate 405, forward strand.
CAAGGAACTCCGTCAGAAGACGGAGTTCCTTTTTGATACCCCGAAAACCGTTGCGCAGGGCGCAAAAACGCGTAATTGGTTCGCTTACTGTTGCACAATATGCAACATTGACGCAAATAGTGCATTGCGAACACAAATGCGCGCGAATATGATGGAATCAGTGAGATTCACGCATTTCAGCTTTTTATCCGAAGGACCGCAGAAAAACAAGCAAATCAAACATAGACCTCGCGGAAAGGAGCATCCCCCTTTGACGCAGATTGACGCAACCACGCGATTAAGCGCGGACATTCGCATACAGACCATTCGTGCGCTGGAACACGCGGGCTTTGGGCACATTGGCGGCAGCATGTCGATTGCGGATGTGCTCGCCGTGCTCTACGGTGGCGAACTTCGCATTCGCTCGCAGGAGCCGGACTGGCCGGAGCGGGACTACCTTGTGCTCAGCAAGGGGCACTGCGGCCCCGCGCTCTACGCCGCACTCGCTCTGAAAGGGTACTTCCCGATGGATTGGCTCAACACAGTCAACCAGCCGGGCACGCGCCTGCCGAGCCATTGCGACCGGCTAAAGACGCCGGGCATCGACATGACCACCGGCTCGCTGGGGCAGGGCATCTCCTCCGCGGCGGGCATTGCGCTGGGGCTTAGAATGCAGGGCAAAGACTCCCGCGTGTTCTGTATTTTAGGTGACGGGGAGTTGCAGGAAGGTCAGGTCTGGGAGGCGGCGACCGCGGCGGAGCATCTGAAACTCCACCGCCTGATCGCGTTTGTGGACGAGAACAAACGCCAGCTCGACGGCTACGTGGCGGACGTCTGCGGCGGTGATCCGGTGGAGAAGTTCCGCGCGTTTGGCTGGAACGCCGTGCGTGTTTGCGGTTGGGATCTGAATGCAATCTCGCGCGAAATCCGTGCCGCGTCGGAACAGACGTGCGCGCCGAGCGTGATTGTGCTCGAAACGACGAAGGGAATCGGATGCAGCTTTGCCGAACGCGAGCTGGCGAATCACTATATGGTGATTTCAAAGGAAATGGCGGACGAGGCGGTGGCCGAGATCGAACGGCGGCTGCTGGCGGGCGTGTATCCCGCGGGGGAGGGCGCATGACGAACCGTGTTTTTGTCGCCCAGCCGGATCGGCAGGACATGCGGGACGCATACTGCGACGCGCTGATTACAGCGGCGGAGCAGAACGAGCGCGTGCTGTCGCTCAACTGCGATCTCTCCGGCTCGCTCGGAACGGGGCGGTTTCGCGTGCGGTTTCCGGAGCGTTCCTATAACCTTGGCATTATGGAGGCAAACGCCTGCTCGATGGCGGCGGGGCTCTCCGTGACCGGTTACGTTCCGTTTGTGCATTCGTTTGCGGTGTTTTCCTCGCGGCGGATGGCGGATCAAATCTTTCTCTCCTGCGCCTATGCGGGGCTGAATGTCAAAATCATCGGCGGGGACGCGGGCGTCAGCGCGGCGACCAACGGCGGCACGCACATGGCGTTTGAGGATCTTGGCGTACTGCGCAGTATCGTCGGTCTGCGCCTGTTTGAACCGACCGACAACGTCATGGTCAAGGCGCTGATTCCATTGCTTGCCTCGCAGTATGGGGTGGACTACATCCGCATGCCGCGCCGCGGCGTGGTCAAGATTTACGACGAAGGAGAAACGTTTACCCCCGGCAAGGCGAAGCTGCTGCGTGAGGGGAGCGACGTTGCGATCATCGCCTCCGGCGTGCTGGTTTCGGAAGCGCTACTGGCGGCGGATCTGCTCGCCGCGGAGGGAATTGAGGCGCGCGTGCTGGACTGCTTTACGATTCAGCCGCTCGACACGGATTGCGTCGTCGAGAGCGCGCAGGCAACCGGCTGCGTGGTTACCGCCGAAAACCACAACGTCATCGGGGGCCTAGGCAGCGCGGTGGCGGAGGCGCTCGGCGAACGTGCGCCCGTGCCGATGGAGCGCGTGGGTGTAAAGAACTCCTTTGGCGAGGTCGGTTCGCAGGCGTATCTGATGGATCACTTTGGCCTTCGCGCCAAAGATATTGCAAGCGCCGCGCGGCGCGTGATTGCGCGAAAAAACGAACGATAAACAAAGAGAAACAGCTTTGGAGGATATGGAAATGAGCATCGAACGGTTGCAGCCCTTTCTCAACGGCGCGTTTACGCCGAGTGAAACACAAAAATACATGCCAGTCTACAACCCCAGCACGGGGGAAGTGATTGCCGAAACGCCCTGCTGCACGGCGGCTGAGGTCGCTTTCGCCGTGGAAGCGGCAAAAGCTGCGTTCCCCGCGTGGTCGAACACCCCCGTCGCCAAGCGGGTCGAGGTGCTCTATCGTTTCCGCGAACTGCTGATGGAGCACATGGACGAGCTGACGATGATCCTCTGCCGTGAGAACGGCAAAAACTGGGACGAGGCGCAAGGCGACCTGCTCAAGGTCAAGGAACCCGTCGAGGTTGCACTGGGTGCGCCGTCGTTACTGATGGGCGAATCGCTGATGAACGTCACGAGCGGGTTTGATTCCACGCTGTATCGCGAGCCGCTGGGCGTGTTCGTTGGGATTGCGCCGTTCAATTTTCCCGCGATGATTCCGATGGGCTGGATGATGCCGATGTGCATCGCAACCGGAAACACGCTCGTGCTCAAGGCCGCGAGCATGACGCCGATGACCTCCATGCGCCTCTGCGCGCTGCTCACCGAAGCGGGCCTGCCAAACGGCGTAGTCAACCTCGTGACCTGCTCGCGCAACGAGGCGGAGCTGCTGCTTTCGCATCCCGATGTCGCGGGCGTCACGTTCGTCGGCTCCACGTCGATCGGGCGGCATATCTACGCAACCGCCGCGGCAAACGGAAAGCGCGTCTCCTGCCTCTGCGAGGCAAAGAACCATGCGCTCGTGTTGGCCGACGCGCCGCTGGAGCGTACGGTTGCGGGCATCGTCAATTCCGCGTTCGGTTGCGCGGGCGAGCGCTGCATGGCGCTGCCGGCCATCGTCGCGGAAGAGCGGATTGCCGACGCGCTGGTTGCCGAGCTCATTCGGCAGGTCAAGACGAAGAAGATCGGCCCCGCCTACGACAAGACCACCGACCTTGGCCCGCTCGTCACCGCAGAGCACCGCCAGAGCGTCGTGAATTGGATTGAAACGGGCGTTGCCGAGGGGGCAAAGCTCGTGCTGGACGGGCGGAACGTCACCGTGCCGGGGTACGAAAACGGGTTCTATCTGGGGCATACGATCTTTGACCATGTGACACCTAGCATGCGCGTGGGCAACAGCGAAATCTTCGGGCCGGTGCTCTGCGTCAAGCGCGTGAAGAACTTTGAGGAAGGCCTCGCACTCATGAACGCAAGCGAGTTTGCCAATGGCTCGGTGATCTTTACGCAGAACGGCTACTACGCGCGGGAATTTGCAAAGCGGACGCACGGCGGCATGGTCGGCGTCAACGTCGGCATTCCCGTTCCGGCGGGCATGTTCCCGTTTAGCGGGCACAAGCACTCGTTCTTTGGCGATCTGCATGTGCTCGGCAAGGACGGACTGCGCTTTTACACGGAGTCCAAGGTCGTGACCACGCGCTGGTTTGACGAGGAGGAACGCAAGCAGTCCTCGGTTGGCACCTGGGACGGCGCACTGTAACGAACCCATTGGACAAGCAAAGCCGAATCAACGAATGGAGGCAAACCAAGATGAAACGCACGGGCGGACAGATCATCATGGACTATCTCGAGCGCGAGGGCGTGCCCTACGTGCTCGGCATCCCCGGCCACGGGATACTCGGGTTCTTCGACGCGCTGCGCGAAAGCGTATCCGCGGGAAAGACGAAATACATTCAGGTCAAGCACGAGCAGGCCGCCGTGCACATGGCCGACGGGTACTTTCGCATCAAGGGTGAGCCGCTCGCGGTGTTTACGTCCATCGGCCCCGGCGCGCTGAACACGGCAATCGGGCTTGGCACGGCGTATGTGGATTCCACGGCGGTGCTCCAGTTTTCGGGCGACACGCACGTGCAGATGAAGGGCGTCGGCGTTCTGCAGGAGATTGAGCGGTATCAGGATTCCAACTTTATTCGCGCGCTCGAACCGCTGACAAAACGCGCCTGGCGCGCGGAGTCCGCGGGGCAGCTACCGCGCATTCTGCAACGTAGTTTTAACCAGATGCTCACCGGGCGGAAGGGCCCAGTCGTCGTTGCGCTGCCCATGAACGTTCAAACCGAATCGGTCGAGATGGAACCGCCGGAACCGCAGCGGCACCGCGCCGTGTTACCCTCCGTCGGGGACGCGCGCGCCATCGACGCGGCGGCCAAGCTGTTGCGAGCGGCAAAGCGCCCCGTGATGCTGCTCGGCGGCGCGGCGCTTCGCTCCGGCGAGGCGGAGCTACTGGTCAAGCTGGCGGAAACGCTCGGTGCGGCGGTGGTCACCACCATGGCGGGCAAGAGCGCGTTTCCGGAAGATCACCCGCTCTACGGATTCCACACGGGCTCGAAAGGCACGCCGCTGGGGTTGCACCTGACGAGCACGGCGGACGTAATTCTCGCGCTCGGCGCGCGCTTTGCGGACGAAACCACCTGCTCCTACAAGGACGGGGTTGCGTTCTCCATTCCGAAGACGAAGCTCATTCACGTGGATATCGACGCGGGTGAAATCGGTAAGAACTATCCCTGCGAGGTCGGCATTCTTGGCGATCTTTGTCAGGTTTCGCGGCAGCTCATCGACGCCTACGGCGAACCGCGCGACTGGCGGACAAGCGCGTATGCGCGGGAGATTGCCGAACAACGCGCCGAATGGCGCGCGCATATCGAAAAAGGTCGCGAACGAACCTTCGACAAGATTACGATTTCGCAATTGATCGGCGAGCTGGAAGCGTGCCTTCCGGAAGGGACGATCATTTCGACCTCCTCCGGCAACACGCAGGCGCAGCTCTTTCAGGAGTACGCGTTTACAAAGGAGCAAACGCACCTGACCACCGGCGGGTTCTCCACGATGGGTTGGGCGTTTCCCGCCGCGCTGGGGGCAAAGCTTGCCGCGCCCGGACGCCCGGTCGTCTGCCTGCTTGGCGACGGCGATTTTCTGATGACGATGCAAGAGCTCTCCACGATGGCGCAATACGACATTCCCGTCGTGGTCGTGCTCGCGAACAACCGCTGCTGGATGGCGATTGAGGATTTGCAGCGCGGCATGCTGGGCAGCAATCATGCGTTTGGCAACCGCTTTGAGCAAGGCGAAGAGCCGTATTCGCCGGATTTTGCGGAGATTGCGAAGAACTTTGGCATCGCGAGCGAAAAAATCTCCGCGCGCGGTAGCGTTGCCGCGACGGTGACCAAGGCGCTTGCCTCGAAGAAACCGGCGCTGATCGAGGTGGACGTATACGACCAATACCCCGAATCCGGCGGTGCGGCATACGGCTGGTGGGACGTGCCGATTCCAACCTATCTGGAGGAACGGCGCGAGAAGTACGACCGCGAGCGCACGGGCGAACGGGTTTGACACGAAGAAGCGAAACGGGGGAAGAAAGAAATGCGTCTTGCGGTCATCAACGAGGTCAGCGCGCGGCTAAAAAATGCGGATATTCTCTCCGCACTGTCCGAATTCGGCGAAATTACCGTCTACAACGCGGGCATGTCGAATAGCGGCGACGAACCGGAGCTGACCTATCTGCAAACGGGGCTGATGGCGGCGCTGCTGCTCAACCTGGGCGCTTGCGACTTCGTCGTCGGCGGCTGCGGTACGGGGCAGGGGTTTCTCAACAGCGTGTTGCAATATCCAAACGTCGTCTGCGGGCTGATCACGGAACCCCTCGACGCCTGGCTGTTTTCGCAGATCAACGCGGGCAACTGCGTGTCGCTCGCGCTGAACAAGGGCTACGGCTGGGCTGGCGAGTTGAATCTGAAACTGCTCTTTCGCGAGCTGTTTCGCGATCCGCCCGGCGCGGGATACCCGCCCGCACGGAGCGAAAGTCAGGCGCAGAGCAGAGCGAGATTACACGAAATCTCCCGCGCGACGCATCGCGGTATGGCGGAAATCCTCCGGCGACTCGATCCGGCGGTCGTCCGCCCAATCAAGCAATACCGAGTGTTTCTGGATTTGCTGCGCAATGCCGAAAACCAAGAGTTGGCGCAGAACGTTCTATCCTATCTCGAAACGTTATAAAGGGGGTGCGCGCGTGATACAGTCGCTGGACCGAGGTATCCAGATTCTGCTGATTCTCGCGGAGAGGAGCTGCGCGGGCGTTACCGAGCTCGCGGAGGCGCTCGACGTGGACAAGAGCACCGCGTCGCGCCTCGTCGAGACCCTGCGCGGGCGGGACATGGTTCGCGTTGACCCCGAAACGAAGAAATTCCGGCTGGGGTTTCGCATTCTGCACCTCGGCGAAGCGCTCAAGGACAACCTGAACGTAATCTCCATCGCGCGTCCGCTGCTGCTCTCGCTCAGCGGGCAGATCAACGAGAGTGTGCACTTCTGCGCCTACAACAACAACAGCGTCTACGTGATGGATCAGGTGCGCTCCAGCAAGAACTATTCCCTCTCCGCAACGGTCGGCATGATCGAACCGCTGCACTGCTCGTCCGTCGGCAAATGCATTCTGGCTTACCGCCGGCCGGAGACGATCCGCGCGTTGCTGGAGGACTATACCTTCACAAAATACACCGAGCAGACGATGACCACGCAGGAGGCGCTGCTGGAAAACCTGGAGCGGATTCGCGCGCAGGGGTTTGCGCTGGACGACGAGGAGATGGCTCCCGGCGTTCGCTGCATCGCCGTTCCGGTGTACGACTATCGCAACAGCGTTCGCTATAGCATTGGCGTATCCGGGCCGAAGGCGAGTCTGAACAGCGCGACGATTGAGGCATATGTCCGGCGCATGAAGGAAACCGCAAAACGGCTCAGCGCGGAGATTGGCAGCACACGATAAGCAAGCATTTCTGTTGTTTCTCTTCTGATGTTCGTTCTATTTTCTGAAATTCAAGTCGATGAAACAGAGGTATCTTAACACTTTTTTGCTTCTCTTCCGATGTTCGTTCTCTTTTCTGCAATTCAAGTCGATGAAACAGAGGTATCTTATGGAAAAAATGAAATTTGTACTCGTCGGCTGTGGCCGCATTGCGACGCTGCACGTCGCGGGTTATCGCAATCGGGAAGACGCCGAGCTCTGGGGTGTGTACGACAAAAACCCGCAGGCAGCGAAACGCTTTGCCGCGGAACATGGCATTCCAAAGGTGTACGACTCCTACGAGGCGGTGCTTGCCGACCCGGAGGTCACCGGCGTGGAGCTGCTCGTTCCGCACCATCTGCACTGCGAACTCACGGTTGCCGCCTGCCGGGCAAAGAAGCACGTCTCCGTGCAAAAGCCCATGGCGCTCAACCTCGCGGAGTGCGACGAGATGATTGCCGCGGCAAAGGAGAACGGCGTTGTGCTCAAGGTGTTTGAAAACTTTGTGCACTACCCGCCGTACCTGCTGCTCAAGAAACTGATTGAGCAGGGCGAAATCGGCGAAATTCGAGGCGTGCGGTACAAAATGTGCAACGCGTCGCTCTACTCGGACAACATCCCCGGCGCGGACGCGCGAGCCAAGCACACGGACGCTTTGAAGGACGACTGTCCGCATACGGGCTGGAAGGTCGACCCGTCGAGCTGGCTTTGGCGGCTGAACGGTTCCCTCTGCGGCGGCGGGCCGGTGGTGTTTGACGACGGGTACCATAAGTTTTCGCTGTTTCTCGACCTCGTCGGCGGCGTGGAAAAGGTCTGCGCCTGGATCGACGAAACGCCCGCCCTGCCGGGGATTATGCAGGATGTGCCCGCGGTGATCATGTGGAAATA
>DAIRTE010000129.1:0-8177 GCA_036804025.1 Clostridia bacterium
TCGGGCTGGTTTCGTCCTCGCGCCGCCAGTTGCCGCGCACGAAGGAATGCGCCATGTGCCAGTAGCCGATGTTCTCGCTATGCGAAATGTTGACAACGTCGCCGATTTCTCCGCTGTCGATAATCGCCTTGAGCGTTTCAAAGAAGCGCGTGTAGCGCAGCACGTGGCAAACCGCCGCGCGCTTGCCGGTGCGAACCGACGTATCGTAGATGCGCCGCAGTTCCGCCTCCGTCTTGGCAATCGGCTTTTCAAGCAGCACGTCGTAGCCGCGCTCCATCGCAAGGCAAGCGGGCTCCACGTGCTGATTGTCCTGCGTGGCGACGAGCACCGCGTCCGCCTCGATTCCGGCGGAAAGCGCCTCGCGCCAGTCTGTAAAGGCGGCGTTTTGCGGCAGGCCGTACCGCGCGGCAAAAGCTAGTCTGCGCGATTCGCGTGGCTCCGCAACGGCGGCAATCTGGAGCTGATCCGGCGCATAGAGCGCGTAGGGCGCGTAGGCGTCCATGCCGCGCGCACCCGCGCCGAGAACGATAAGTCGTACTGGTTTCATGCGAAAAATTCCTTTCAACCGATCTGCTGAACGAACATGTTTTCTTGTATGATACAAAAACGTGGTTACGTTCAGTTTAGCACGATTGATTGGAATTGCAAGGTGGGGATACTTATTTTACGCTTCGGGTGGGGCACCGTCGGCTGGTAATGCAAAGTTGAACATTTCGAGTTGTTGTTTGATATATTTCGATAGGGTCATCATTTTCACTAGTTCCCAAGATTTTAGATCCGGGAAAAAGAGCGTTCGATCAAAGTTTGCGCTTTCATCATAAGGAACAACAATATCATCTTTAACATTTGTGCCAATGCTAAGTTCGAAATTTATTTGGTTTGGCTCAGTATCTATTATCTGAACGGACTTAATCCTACAATCACTTCGATCAAGCCGATCAACTATATAAATACTATGTTTTTTAGAACGAATTAAATATTTATCGTTTAATTGCTCTATCTGTTCAAAGATATTTCTCGTTACGTTGAATCCTAATTTTCCCTTTAAATATTCGGCTAGGTTCTCATTTACCTCTTTCTCTGAAGTTAATAAATCGTACGTATCGCCGTGCTTATATTTCAAGAAAAGAAGAGAAATATAGAATATATGAGCATGGGGGTCTTTGTATGTATTTAAAAACATTGCAACCAGAATCCTATAGCTATTAATTATCGTTGTTAAATCGCGCAAGCTTAATTGAGCATTTTCGTAGAGATATGTCAGAAGTTTTATTACTTCATTTCTTATACTTTGACTATATGGATTTTCGGTTTTATTTAAGTGTTCTATATACGTCTTCAGCAATTGATCTATGTACTTTTCAACGTTAATCGCTGGTAAACAAGTAATATAATCAAAAAATCTACATAAATACCCTGGGGCATCCATGTTAACCCCATAAATCGTTCCCGCTGCATGGCTCAATTGTTCGATGTCGAGAGCGAAGATGAAAGCAAGGTTCTCAACTTTGAATAGGTGTTTAACAAGTTCAAGCGTTTGAATGGCATACGTTGGTCTACAGCGGTCTAGTTCGTCCACTATAATTATTAGTTTTTTTCCAGTAGCAGCTATTACTTTATTTAGACTAATTGCGTATTCTGAATAAAGGTTTTCTCTCTCCTTGTATTTTTCAAATGGATCTATGGATTTTTCTCGTGCTCTCTTCACACCATAAATCAGAATTTTAATAATAATACCCCATATTGAAAAACCAGCTGCGGCATCCACAGATGCTTCTAAAACACCTTTTGAAAACTTAACGAATTGATCCCAATTCTGCTTGTGCTTTGTACTTTTTCTGATTTTATCAAAAACTTCCGAATTCATTATTGAGTTTAAGAAAGGTTCAAGTGCATCGTTCCAATAATCTGTCTCCCACGAATTGTAGTAAATAACATTAAAGCTGCTTGCTCTGTAATCTGTAATAATTTTCGCTTTATCATACTCTCCGTTTTCTAGCTTCGGAGCACGACATTCAAGTTTGTTCTTCAGCATCTTCGCAAACCGCGTTTTCCCCGTTCCCCACGGCGAATCAATCGCGATAACATATGCCCCGTCACTATCTTCGCGCCGATACTCGTCGCAATGTTCCAGCAACGTTTTCAAAAACTCTGCATATTTCTTTCGTTCGAGTTTGTCATCAGTTTCGAAATAAAACTCTTTCCCCACAAATCAATCCTCCGCACATTGTCGTAAAATGTAGAAACATAATCATATAAACACATCCGGCACAGAATCTATGCCGGATGATTCCCCTTTGCGTTCGATTGTCGGTTACGGTTGAGTTCTCTTGCGCACGGGTGTTGCGCAGTCCTTCGCCAGCGGCAGGCCGACCACGTAGATCAGCCCGATCAGATTGAAGAAGAAGCCGGTGAAGAAATAGCCGTAGTACCCTTTCTTTGCCGCGAGTTTGGAGGTCAGAATTCCGATGATGATCGCGGGCAGCAACGGAATAATCAGGCACAGATACCAGAAGTTCGCCATGATGTATTGCATGTCGGTCAGAAACGTTGAATCCATGATACTACCCCCTTTCGATAGAAACATCATACTACATCTGTTGGTGTAGTCAAACTTTTCCTCTGTAAAACAACAGAAAACCCCGCCGGTTTCCCAGCGGGGGTCGTCTCTTGAGCGCTTACTGCTTGATCTTTTCGTTGAGTTCTTTTACCCGTTTCTTCATCGCGGAATACTGCGAAAACCAGATGCCCGCGTAGATGAACAGAAAGATGCCGATGTACATGAGAATACCGGTCAGCGTGTGCGGCATCCAACGCGCGAAGTACGCAATCGGGAACGTCGCGACCGAAGCGATTGCCAGGTGTACGAGCGTCATCTTGAGCAGACTCCAGCCCTCGGCGTCCCAGACGACCGACGCGCCCGCCCATGCCGCACCGTAGACCATGCTCAGAACCGTTTGCAACATCACCGCGTTGATCTCGCTGCCCATGTCGTTGACCAGCTCCGGCACCACAGCGTAAAACCGCCCGTCCCCCACGGTCAGGGAAATGATGATCGTAATAATGACCCCGATGGCGATGCCAATCGGCGCGCCAAAGAGACTTCGTTTCAAGATTTCTTTCTTCATGTGTTTGTCCTCCTATAGACCCAATACCTGTTTGATTTTTGCGACATAGCGGCGCGAGACATAGGTCTCCGCATTGTTTTGCAGCCGCACGCAGATGGTCCCCGCAAAGCTCAGATCAAACCCCTTCACCTTGCGCAGATTCACGATTTCCGAATTGGAAATCCGCACAAATCTGGTTCGATCCAGCCGCTCCTCCAGTTCGTACAGCCGAAGCCGTAGGGCATAGACCCCGTCCATCGTTTCGGCGAGCACCTTGCCGCCCTCCGCGTAGACGCGAAGAACCGCGTCCTCCTGTAGTATGGTCGCCTCGTCCTCTCGAAAGCCGACGAGCACCTGCGCCGCGTCCTGCGAGAGTCTGCGCACGAGCGCATGGATCTCCTCGTTCACCTTGTCCGTGTAGACGACCACCAAGGGTTCCTTGCGAGTCTCGTCCACTTGAATTTCAATCTTCACCGTTACACCTCCCCGTTGCAGTTGCAGTATACAAAAATCGAGTGTCTCGAGCGGCCGTTTTTACATGAACGGTCGTTCTCGGTTGACGGATGGTCAAAATTGACACAACAGTTGCGATATGTTAGTATGACTTGGCAAAAAACGCCGAACTCTTCGTTTTCAATCATCTATGAAATTGATCTGGAGGACGCCATGAAAGACGCGCCGAATACCCGTCTTGTTACGTGGTTTCGTAAGACAGAACGCCCGTTCCGAATTGAATGGATCGCGCTCGGTCTGTTCGCTTTTCTGTTTCTCATCAGCTACACCTACGGGGATATCATCATCACAACGCGGCACGGCATGCGTCTTTGGGACTGCCTGTTTCAGGGGCGCTTGCTCGATTTCTACCATTATAATTCAGCCGTTCTGCCGCAGAACAGCGTGTTCAACACGCCGCAGAGCACGGCTTACGACTTCACCGTCTATCTGATCTTCGCGCTGTGGAATCTGCCGCTCTGGATCTTGGAACGGCTGTTCCAGATTCCGGTGACGGACAATTTCTTCTGCCTGATCTGGCCGAAGTTGTTGCTCGTGCTCGCGGCGGTTTTATCCGCAGGTTCGATCAAGCGCATCGCGCGGCTGCTCGGCCTTGGGGAAACGGCGGAACGCTGGGCGCCGTTCGTCTGGTGCTCCTCCGCGCTCGTATGCAGCTCGCTGCTGATGATTTCGCAGTACGATATCTTCAGCCTGTTCTTCATTCTTCTTGGATTTGAAGCGTATTTAGAATTTGATACGAAGAAGTTTCTGTTGTTCTTTGCGATTGCGACAAGCTGTAAGTACTTCGCGCTGTTAATATTTCTGCCGCTCGTACTACTGCGCTGGAAAAAGGTCTGGCAGATTCTGTTGTTCACGATTGGTTCGTTTGCGCTGACGCTGTTCTGGAAGGCGCTGTTCCTGCTCGCGCCGAGCGGCGCGTTGAGCCAGCCTTCGCTCGCGGAGTCGCTGTTTTCCACGCTGACCGTCAACACGCAGGCCGTCGGGCTCTATCCCGCGTCGCTGTTCTTTGTTGCCGTGATTGCCGTTTGCATCTTCGCCTACTCCCGAAACGACGAACCCGCGCAGCAAGGCAAAACCGCGCTCTATGTCTCCGCCGCGTCCATGCTGAGCTTTGTCGCGCTGACGCAGATTTACCCGTACTGGAGTATCCTGGTCACGCCGTTCCTCGTTTTGCTTGTCTTTTCCAATCGCGAGCGATTGAAGCTGAATCTGTTTCTGGAGATGGGGTTCGGTCTTTCGCTCGTGTTTCAGCAGATGAATTTCTACTCCTTCAGCTTCTCAAACTATCTGCTGATGCCGATGCTCTGGGGAAAGCTGCTCGGAACCAACGTGACGCCTGCGGAGGGAATCGGCACTACCTTCTACTATTTGAATCTGGCCGCTCCGGTTATGACCGGGCTTTCTGCGCTGATGCTCTGTTGCGCGGCTGCGATGCTGATCTTTAACACGCCGAAGCGTATGCTCGCTTCCCAATCGCTCGACAATCGAATCGACCGCAGCGTCATTTGGGTGCGCATCTGCCTGTTTGCGCTGGTCGGTCTGCTGCCGATTGCGAGTTACCTGCAACAGGTTCTATAATGTAGGCACGAACGAAGAAAAAAATGCGCCGGATCATCCGGCGCATTTTTGTTATGCTTCCAGCGCGAGTTGCGCGGCTTTTTTTGCATGAATCACGGTTGTGTCAAACAATGGAAGCGCTACGTCCTCTTGCGATACGATAAGTCCCAGTTCCGTGCAGCCGAGCAGTGCGCCCTCCGCGCCGCGCAATTGCAATTCTTTGATCACGCGCAGGTACTCCGCCTTCGACTCCGGCTTGACGATGCCGAGGCATAGCTCGTCGAAGATCACGCGGTTGACGAGGTCAATGTCGTCCTCCTCCGGAATCAGCACCTCGATGCCGCGGTTGACGAGCTTGTTGCGATAAAACTCCTGCGTCATGGTGTACTTCGTACCGAGCAGCGCGACGCGGTGAATCCCCTTTGCAAGCAGCTCGTCCGCCGCCGCCTCGGCGATGTGCACGAGCGGAACGGTGATTCGCGCCTGCACCTGCGGGGCAACCTTGTGCAGCGTATTCGTGCAGATGAGCACGAAGTCCGCGCCCGCGTGCTGCAGCCGCTCGGCAACGCCGCCCAGCAGATCCGCAGCAGCGTCCCAGTTTCCGCTGGACATGAGCGCTTCAATCTCGAAGAAGTCCACGCTGTAGAGCAGAATCTTTGCGGAATGCAGGCCGCCGAGCACGTCCTTTGCCGCTTCGTTGAGCAGCTGGTAATACGTAATCGTGCTTTCCCAGCTCATGCCGCCGATGAGTCCGATGGTTTTCATGTGTTGATCCTCCTTTGAACCGTTCCAGAATAATGAGAGCTGTATTCGATCGATCGAGTGCTTACCCGATCTTCAGTGCCAGTTCCAGCGCCAGATAGAATCCCTTCAACTGGTGCGCATGCTCACCGGTCTCTCCCAAAATCCTTCGATCCCATTCGGGCGAATCCAGCAGGTCGCAGCCAATCAAGAACTGATAGAATTCCAGATTTCGATAGTCGCACACCGCCTGTACCCCGGCGCTTTCCATTTCAACGGCGATGCAACCTTCGGCCTTGCGCTTTTCCATGTTGCCGCGCGTTTCGCGATACACCCCGTCGGTGGTCCAAGTTTTTCCGGTGACGTAGGGAATTTCATTCTCTTCGAAAAACCTTGCCACGAAATAAGCATTCTTCAGTTTGATGTAGTCCGCGGGCTCTGCGTAGTGATAGGATAGCCCCTCGTCCCGATAGGCGTCCGTCGGCACGATGATCTTTCCGGCGGTTAGTTCCTGATTCAGGCATCCGCAGGAACCGAACATGATGAACTTCGTCGCACCCAAGAGGCAGCGCGCATCTTCGATGCAGGCGGCGGCGCCGGCGGAGCCGACCATGGTCATATAGAAAACAATCTCCTTGCCCTTGTAATGGAGTTGATAGCACGGAATCGCTCCATTGATGCTTTCGATCTTGGCAATCGTCCGGCAGGCAAACGTATGGAGAATGTCGGTGATGTTTTGCTGCGAGAAGGTAACGATGCATACGTCGCAGGGCGTCTTTTGAACGCCGTAAAACTGCTCGGGCGATAGAATCGCTTCTGTCGTTGTGTCAAACGAATCTGTTATCATTGTGACTACCCCTCCACTATGATCTTACAAAACCGCACTTGCCAGCCGTTCCAGCGTTTCCCCCGTCAGGCGATAACTCGTCCATTCGTTCAGCGGCTCTGCGCCAAGCGAACGGTAGAAGTCGATGCTGGGTTGATTCCAGTCGAGGCAGGCCCATTCCAACCGCCCGCAACCCCGCTCACGGGTGATCTGCGCGAGGCGAATCAGAATCGCTTTGCCATACCCCTTGCCGCGATACTCCGGCAGCACAAACAGGTCCTCCAGATAGATGCCCGCCCTACCCAGAAACGTGGAAAAGTTATGGAAGTACAGCGCAAACCCGACTTCTTTCCCGTCTTCGAGAACGAAGAAAGCCTCCGCCGTCCGTTTGACAAACAGCCAGTCGTGTAAAGATTCCTCCGTCGCGACAACGAGATCGAGCATATGCTCATATTCCGCCAACGCGCGGATAAACTTCAATAGTAGTGCGGTGTCCTGTTCATTTGCCATTCGAAAACTTGCGTTCATAGTCCCCCACGTGTGTCCCAAATCTTTTTCCGTACATCATAACACATTCCAAAGAAAAAGCCGACTACAATTGTAATCGACTCTCATTTTGTTTCTGGTGTTTTTTAGTGCCCGTTTCGCAGGCTCCCGTCCCCGCCCATCAGCGACACCATTTCCTCAATGTGCTCCAGCGGAAACGGCGGATCACAGAGCGGCTTCATCGCGATGCTCATAAGCTTCATCGGGTTGTCGTCTGCCGCAACGCGGTTGGAAGACAGTGCGCCGCAGCGTCGGCAGCGGTGGATGATTGCCCATTCTCCGCCTTTGCGCACCCAAACCGCCACGGGGTCCATCACCGAGCCGCAGTCGGACTCCCGATCGCCGGGTTCCACGTCAACATGCTGGCTTGCCAGGCAGTTGGGGCAGTGGTTGCGATGGTCGCTGCCCGCACCGAACGGAACGACTTGCCTTCCGCAGACTTTGCAGACGAATTCATCGTTGCAGGCGTGTGTTTTGTAGTAACCTTTGTCGTATTGTTTTCGCTTGTTCTCGCGATTCATAAATTCTTTCCTCCAAAAAGTAATTGTTGTTCCTTTTGGGAGGAATGCGTTCTATTTAATTGCCGCAAACCTCCCGGTTTGCAACAATTACCGTGTGTTTCATTATCTTCAAAAAACGAGTCCCCTTTCTTCTGTTACTTTCTATTCGGGGTACTCCCGAACACTACTGTTCTTCAATAGCACTGCCATTATAACAAATTCAAGTCAGAATTCAATCTTTTCAACTGTATTTATAGTAAATACGTGATCCATCACATACTCGATTAAAAACAAAAAAACATAGCTTCCCGAATTGGAAAGCTATGTCTTGTTTGGCGCGCCTGGCAGGATTTGAACCTGCGACCTACCGGTTCGTAGCCGGGCACT
>DAIRTE010000130.1:0-8168 GCA_036804025.1 Clostridia bacterium
AACCTGCTGCAAAAGCGCGGGCTGAGCAACACCACGGCCAACCGAAACGCGGTGGAAAACGAGCTGCGCACCAGCGGGTACCATATCTACACAACGGTCGATCCCAACGTCCAGCAAACCGTTCAGGCGACGCTTTCACTTTGGAAGAACTATCCCCCGTTGGCGGATACATCCAAGTCGCTCATGGTGGAGACGAAGGACGACGGCACCGTCATCGAGACGGTAGAGCCGCAGGCGGCCGCCGTGGTCATCGACTATCACACGGGGGAACTGCGCGCAGTGGTTGGCGGCCGGGACGAACCGAGCGTTCGCAAGGGGATCAACCGCGCGTCGCAGAGCTACACGGAGGTTGGTTCGTCGATCAAACCGCTGGCTGTCTACGGGCCCGCGCTGGACCTCGGCTACTCGCCTGCGAGCATTACGTATAACATGGACGGCCCAATCGTCGGCTGGAACACGGAGAAGGGATATCCATCCGGCGGTCTGGACTCGCGTTACGGGCCGGTAACCTTCCGCCGCGCGCTGATGAGCTCGCTCAACGTACCCGCCTCGCGCATCCTTATGGACGACGTGACGCCGGCGATTTCTGCGCAGTATCTCTACAACCTCGGCGCATCGGAGGACAAGATCAACGTCGACGGCGCCGGTCTCGCGCTCGGCACCTCGGGACTCACGCCGATTCAGATGTCCGCGGCGTATGCGACCATTGCCAACGGCGGCGTCTATAACAAACCGCTGTCGTTCACCAAGGTGCTGGATGCAAACGGAAACGTCATTCTGGATGCGGACGAAGTGCGCGAAACGCACCGGGTTTTTCAGGAGAGCACGGCCTGGCTGCTCGTGGACATGATGACGGACGCGGTCAAGAGCGGCACCGGTACGAAGGCAAAGATTACGGATATGACCGTTGCCGGTAAGACGGGCACCAACTCGGATTATGCGAGTGTCTATTTTGCGGGCATTACACCGTATTATGTTTCGACGCTCTGGGTCGGGCACGATTACCCGGTCAATAAGCTCAAGAAAGGCTCTTCCGGCGGCGACGAAGCGGCGCCGCTCTGGCAGGCCTATATGTCGAAGATCCTGGAGGGGATGGAGGACAAACCGATCATCGATGCGGACCCGACGTCTCTTGGCCTGGTCAAGCGCACGATCTGCCCGGTTTCCGGCCTGCTCGCGACGGACGCCTGCAAGGACGACGCGGATCACAAGCCGGTGACCGACTGGTTCCTTGCGGACAAAGCCCCGACGGAGTATTGCGACATGCACGTGACCGTTTCCATTTGCTCGGCGGAGAACGCAATTGCGACCCAGTTCTGCCCGCCGGAGCTCGTGCAGACGATCAGCTATATTCTGATTCGGCCGGATAACCCGCTCTATGCGTTTGACGACGAGTACCTGCTCAAAGCGCTTCCGACCGCGGTGCGTACGGAGCTGACAACGGAAGAATTCGTCGCGAGCCTGAAAACCTGCACGGTGCATTCCGACGGGTCGCTCTCGATCTTCCAGCTCAAAACGCAGTCGCAGGATCTGATTCAGCAGGTGACGGACTATCTCGGTTCCGCGACGAACGTGCCGGAGGATCGAAAGAACCAGCTCAAGGACGATATCGCCGCGCTGGAAGTTGCGCTCGTCGGGTACCAGTACTCCGAAATTGAGCCGCTGTATCAAACGCTGAATACCGACTTTACCACGCTGCAGAGCGACATGGCCGCGCAGACACAGCAAAACAACGGAGGTTGACGCTTGACGCAAACGAACACAACCTCAACGTTAGAAGCGCTGCTACAGGCGGCCTACTCGGTGGAACGTGAGCGTCTGCTCGCGTTGGCGCAGCAGGACGACCCGCAGGGGGAGTATCGCTCGCCCGTGTTCGGGGAGGGCGGTACAGATTCCGGCGCGTTGCTCATTGGCGAAGCGCCGGGCGCGGAGGAAACGAAACTCGGCAGGCCGTTCGTCGGCAAGGCGGGTAAACAGCTGGACGAATTGATTGCGCTCTTTGGCGTAAAACGCGAAGCGCTCTATATTTCCAACGCGGTCAAGTACCGCCCGGTGGTACGCTCGCCAAAGTCGGTTCGAAACCGCACGCCGCTGCCTGCGGAAGTTTCGCGGTCGCTGCCATTACTCAGACGAGAGATTGAATTGCTCCAGCCGCGCGTGATTCTGACGCTGGGCAATACGCCGCTCAAGGCGGTCTACCAGCTCGCCGGACAAAAGCCGCCCGTCATTGGCGCGGTGCACGGCGCAGAACAACCGCTTTGCATTGGCGAAACAAGCGTTCTGTTGATTCCGTTGTATCATCCCGCCAGCGGCATCTACAATCGCTCGCTGGTTGCGGTGATGGAGCAGGACGCCGTTCGGGCGGGCGAAGTGATTCGGCAAGGCCGCTGAATTCAATTTTGCACAATCGTATTTTATATTCTTGTGAATCACAAAATCGATTCTACCGAATGCTATACGGGTTTTCACAAGTATGGTATACTAAACAGGAATAAGCTTAACAAATACAGCTTACATTAAGGAGCTAATTATGGCGCAGAAAGTATTAATTGCGGACGATGATCAAGTCGTACACGAGGCGCTGGGGATATATCTCAAAGCGGAGGGCTTTGAAGTGGTGGACGCGTTCGACGGCGCTTCCGCGCTGGAGAGCCTTACGCCGGAGGTCGTGCTTTGCGTACTGGATATTATGATGCCGAAGATGAGTGGAATTGAGGTCTGCCGCGAGATTCGCAAAACCTCGCAGCTGCCGATTCTGATGCTCACCGCAAAAGGCGAGGAGATTGACCGCATTGTCGGGCTGGAGCTCGGCGCGGACGATTATATTGTAAAACCATTCAGCCCGCGTGAGGTGGTCGCCCGCATCAAGGCGGTGCTTCGCCGCGCAACCGAACAGCCAAAGAGCGACTCGAGCGTCATTACCTACAACAGCCTGACGATCGACCTCAAGAGCTACACGGTTACGCTCCGCGGCCAACCGGTGATTTGCACCCCGAAGGAAATCGAGATTCTGCATATGCTCGCGTCCAACCCGGGTCAGGTGTTCACGCGTGAACAGCTGCTCTCGCGCGTCTGGGGCTATGATTTCGCGGGCGAAACGCGCACGGTGGATACGCACATCAAACGCATCCGCGCGAAGCTGGATTCCACTGGCCTGGGCTGGAGCATCAAGACGATCTACGGGGTCGGCTACAAATTCGAAACCGAGTGAATCGACGCCAATAAATGCGCAGTGTTTTCTACTGGAGAATTCTAATCGTATCGATCATTGCATTGCTGCTGGCAAACGTAATTTTGCTGGCGGCTTATACGTATGTCGGAAAAAACACCTATGTCTCCATTGAAATGGCAAATCTGGAGCCGGAAGCCGAGGTAACGCGCCAGATTTACGAAGAATACAAGAACGGCTATATGAATGAGGACGCGTTTCAGCGCCTCATTGAAAAGCAGACCGTCTCCAGCGAAAGCGCGATTCTAATTTCGGATGCGCTCGGCAAGATACTAATTGTTCGCAACGTCGGCAGCACGGTCGAGGTGCAGGACTTTGGCGAATACTACCGCGCCGAGGTGCAGAACGTTCTGCGCGGGCAAACGGTGGAAAACAAGAACCTGCTACTGCTCAACGGCGAAACCGCCGTTTCCGTCGGCATTCCCGTGCGCGATACGGACGGGAACGTGACCGGCGTGATCCTCGTGATCAAGCAGATCAAGCGAATTCAATCTGCGTTCAATCAGCTCAACAACGTGCTCACCGGAACGATCCTCGCGATTCTTCCGGTGGTTATGCTGCTCGTTGCGTTCAGCACCAACCGGCTTTCCCGCCCGCTGCACGACATGAGCAACGCGGCCATCGAGATGTCGAAAGGCAGGTTCAACGTACGCGCAAACGAGCGGGCAAGCGGCGAAATCGGGATACTGGCGCGCGCGCTCAACACCCTCTGCGACAACCTGTCCCAGACGATCTATCAACTGCAAAGCGAAAAGCGACAGCTCAACCAACTTCTCTCCAGCTTTACGGACGGCGTCGCCGCCATCGACAACATCGGCTGCCTGACGCACTACAACCCTGCTCTGATGAAGATGTTCGGCGCGGTGGAGGTAAAGGTGCCGATGGACCTTGTGCCGGACGCTTCCATCTGGGAGATGTTCCGTTCAGTCTACGAAAGCCGCGAACCCGCGAGCCTCCACTACACGCTGCCAAACGACCGTACGCTATGGATCACCATCGTGCCCGTGACGGACGAAGAGGGCGAGTGCACGGGTGTTGTGGGCTTGTTTAAGGACGTCACCGATCTGGAGCGGCTCGAAAAGACGCGCCGGGACTATGTTGCAAACGTCAGCCACGAGCTGCGTACGCCGCTGACGGCGGTGCGCGGGCTGCTTGAACCGCTCTCGGACGGCATGATTCAGGACGAAGAAACGCGCCAGCGCTACTATCGAATCATGCTGCGCGAGGTCATTCGCCTGTCGCGCCTGATTACGGACATGCTCGAACTCTCGCGCTTGCAGTCCGGCACCGAGCACATGGAACTGCACGCGGTGGATCTTGAGGAACTGCTTCAGGACACGCGGCAGAACTACCTCAACGAGGCGTCTCAACGCGGCATACAGCTGATTTTGGACGCAAAGGGCGTTCCGTTTGCCATGACAGACGAGGATCGCGTCGAGCAACTGCTTGTCATTTTGCTCGATAACGCCATGCACTATACACCGGAGGGCGGAAGCATCACGATCCGCGCTGTGGAGACGACGGGGGATCGAATCCTCGTAACCGTCGCCGACACCGGCTGTGGTATTTCCTCCGAGGATTTGCCGCAGGTGTTCGAGCGGTTCTACAAAACGGACAAATCGCGCCGTGAAGGCGGAACGGGGCTTGGACTTTCCATCGCCAAACAGATCATCGACCGGCTTGGCGAGAACATCTTCGTGGAGAGCGAAGTCGGCGTAGGCACGAGCTTCCACTTTACGCTCAAGAAATATGTCAGCAACGCCATCGCACTCGGGCCAAGCTCGGCGACGGTGATTCACGAAGAGGAAGCAACGGCCCAAAGCCGAACGGAGCGATCGTCACAGGACGCACCATACGAAGTCATTTCCAAAACACAGCACGAGAAACGACCCAAGAAGCGCGGATAACCGGAGAAAACGGTTCCGCGCCTTCTTTTTTTCTCCGTTTCTGTGCAAATTTGTGGCAAGAAATCGCAATTTACAACCGATCTTGTTCCAATCGTGTACAATTTCGACAAGCGGTTGCGATCCATTGAATTGTGGCAGAGCGTATTCTATAATGAATGCAACAGGGAGGTGCGAGTATGCAAAAAACCGCGCATATACTGATTTGCGACGATCAACCGATCATTCATGAATCGCTCGGAATTTATCTTGAGAGCGAGGGATTTACGCACGCCTCCGCATACAATGGCGTTCAGGCGGTGCAGATGGCGGAGAGCGAATCGCCGGATCTGATTTTGATGGATTTGATGATGCCGGAGAAGAACGGAATGGACGCCTGCCGCGAGATTCGGCAGAAGAGCAACGTTCCAATCATCATGCTGACCGCAAAGGGCGAGGAAGTCGACCGCGTTGTCGGGTTGGAGCTTGGCGCGGACGATTATCTCGTTAAACCGTTTTCCACTCGCGAGCTGATTGCGCGCATCAAGGCGGTGTTGCGCCGCATCTCCGCGGAGCCGGAGACGGAAGGCAAGACCATCCGCATGGAGGATCTGGAGATCAGTCTTTCCAACTACGAGGTCAAGATCAAGGGTAAGCCAGTCGATTTTACGCCCAAGGAAGTGGAGATTCTCTACCTGCTGGCGTCGCACCCGGGCCGCGTATTTGACCGCGAGCAGATTCTCTCGAAGATCTGGGGGTATGACTACTTTGGCGATACCCGCGCGGTCGACACCCAGATCAAGCGCATTCGACAGAAGATTCCGGAAGAGGGATTAAACTGGGGAATCCGCACGGTCTACGGCGTTGGGTACAAATTCGGCGCGAGCGAGTAATCCTGCCACGTTGGAATCCACAAACGTATTGAATCGAAAGGTTTAGATGAAGCGACTACTGAGCGCGCGCTGGCACGAGGAAGCGTCCACGCAACCGAAAAAAAGAGGCTCAATCTTTGAGAAGTTTCTGTTTTACCTGATCTTTGGATGTGTTCTCACATCCATGATCGGGGTTTTTGTCTACCTCGTAACAGGCGCGAGCGTGCACGCGAAGCGCATCGCGGACGAACTGCTTCCGCGCGCGGAGTCGATGTCCCGCTTGGCGACCCGGCTGCAGAGCGGACAGATTTCGTTTGATTCCTTTCTGGATTTTACACTGAACGGTCAGCAGGGATCGTACGTTTACATTTTTGATGAAAAAGCGAACCTGATTGCCTACACAATCGATAACAAACCAGAGAACAAAACGGAAGAGAAATCAATCAGCGATACGATTCTGCAATATGGTAAGCAGGTGGTCGAAACCGGCGAACAAGTCATTTCCACAAAATGGCGTTCGCCGGATGGCATTGTCGTTGGCGTTCCAATTGAGGACAATGTGCAGCGCGTGGTCGGTGCCATTCTGATGGCGCGGCCTACCTTCGAAGTCTACAGCTCGCTGATGAGCTTCGTACGCGCGCTGATCATCAGCTCCATCATCGCCTCCGTTGGCATGGTGATTCCGGCGTATTTGATTTCGCGACGCATGACAAATCCGATTCGTTCCATGACGCGCGCCTCCGCCGCAATGGCGAGCGGTGATTTCACCGTGCGGGCGGACGAAAGTCGGGACGACGAGATTGGACAACTTGGCTCCGCGTTGAATCATCTTTCGCAAGAGCTGAAGCGCAACATCAGCGACCTGGTGCTTGCCCGCAATCGGCTGCACATGATTCTGGATGGGCTGCACGAAGGCGTGATCGCGCTGGAAGCGGATAATTATGTGATCTACCACAATCAGGCGGCCTGCCAGCTGCTTGGCGCCTGCAACGAGTTGGAGATAGCTCAGACGCTTCAAGCAGCGCAACCGCTCTGCGAACAGGCGCGTCAAACGGGCGAAACCCGTCAGATGACGATGAAGGTCGGCGAACGTAAGCTGCTGCTCGTCGTTTCAAGATCGCAGGAGACGAGCGAAGAGGAGCCGGGCACCGTTATCGTTGCGCAGGATATTACGGCGGCGGAGCGATTGGAGCAAACACGGCGCGACTACGTTGCGAACGTCAGCCACGAGCTGCGCACGCCGATTGCCAGCATTCGCAGCCTTGCGGAAACGTTAAACGATGGCCTCGTCAAAGCGGACGAGGATCGGTTCCGCTACTACGGCTATATTCTACGCGAGTCCATGCGGCTTTCCCGCCTGATCAACGATCTGCTGGAACTGTCGCGCTTGCAGTCCGGCGCGATTGCGCTGGAGAAGGAACCATTCCATCTCTACGGCGTGGTCTCCGAGGTCGTGGAGCGGATGAGCCTTGTTGCCGCCGACAGCGGAATTCGAATTCGAAACGTCTGGAACGCAAAATCGTCTCTGACCGTTCTGTCCAATCCGGATCGCATTGAGCAGGTGCTCATAGCGCTGCTGGACAACGCGGTGAAGTTCGCAACGGACGAAGGCGAGATTCAGGTGGTCACGGAACTGACGAAGGATAAATCGCGCGCGCTGGTTTCGATTAAAAACACCGGGCATATTCCGGTGGAGCATCTGCCGCACCTCTTTGAGCGCTTCTACAAGGCGGATACGGCTCATTCGGACGGCGGAACGGGGCTTGGACTCGCGATTGTTCAGGAGATTCTGTCGCATTTGGGCGAGACCATTGAGGCGAGAAACGAAGGCGAGTTCGCAGTATTTCGCTTTACCGTTTCGCTGAAATAGCGAGGGTTCGATTCCAATTCTGACGTTAAAAAACAGAGATTTCCTTTCGGGAGAAACAGTGCCGCCGCATTGTTTCTTCTTTTGTTTCGTGGTATATTGTGAAAGATACAGTGCGCGAATATTGCGCATGCGACGCGGTCATCCGCGAACAATAACGGAGGAATACCCAAGATGGAACGAAACGCATACGACATACTGGAGGAGCGCGGGTTTTTAAAACAGTGCTCGCATCCCGAAGAACTGCATGAACTGCTTGGCCGCGAGAAGGTCACTTTTTATATTGGCTTCGATCCGACGGCGGACAGCCTGCACAT
>DAIRTE010000131.1:0-8129 GCA_036804025.1 Clostridia bacterium
ATCAGACGTATTTTCTCGCCGGATTGAAGCAGGAACAGCTGAAAAACGCGGAGTTTCCCATCGGCGGGCTTCCAAAGAGTGAGGTGCGCCGCATCGCCGCCGAATCGGGCCTGAGCAACGCGGCAAAAAAAGACTCCACAGGCATCTGTTTTATCGGCGAGCGCAACTTCAAGCAGTTTCTGATGCAGTATCTGCCCGCGCAGCCGGGGGAGATGGTGGACGAAGCGGGTCGCGTAATCGGCAAACACGACGGACTGATGTACTATACGCTCGGCCAGCGCAAGGGCCTCGGCATCGGCGGTCGCAGCGACGGCAGCGGCGAGAGCTGGTTCGTCATCGGCAAAGATTTAGCGCACAATTTGCTAATCGTCCAGCAGGGCGAGCACGACGAGCTGTTTTCGCTTTCGCTCGATGCGGAGCAGATCAACTGGATCGCGGGCGCGCCGCCGGAGCGGGTGTTTGCCTGCACGGCGAAGTTTCGCTATCGTCAGCCGGACCAGCCGGTACAGGTTTCAATCGACGGCGCGGGCGCGCATGTTGCGTTTGACGCGCCGCAGCGCGCGGTCACACCCGGACAGTGGGTCGTGTTTTACCAAGGTGACGTCTGCCTCGGCGGCGGACCGATTGACCGCGTTGAGCCAAAGAAGGCAATCTCGATCTAGCTAGATGCTTGCATATAAGAACGCCGGAACTCCGGCGTTTTTTGGTTGGCGAAACATGAATTCGTTTGCAGAATTGACACAAAATGCGGCTGTAGCAAGTTTGCAATTTGGCGGTTTCTCCCATATAATAAACCTATATGTTGAGGGACAAACAAGCGATTCAACCGCGCGAGCGGCTTGCCTGCGCCATGGAACTGCTTTCCGGCGCGCGCGTCGTTGCGGACGTTGGCTGCGACCATGGGCGGCTCAGCTGCGCGCTCGTGCAGCGCGATCTTGCTCAGCGGTGCATCGCGATTGACGTCAGCGCGCCTTCGCTGGAAAAGGCGGCTCGGCTTGCCTGCCAAATCGGCGCGCAAGACCGCGTGGAAACGCGCCTGGGCGACGGGCTCGCCCCGCTCGAAACCGGCGAGGCGGAAGCACTTGCCATCCTCGGCATGGGTGGAACGCTGATGGCGCGAATTCTGGACGTTGTTCCGCCGCTCAAGGGAGCGAGGCTTTGCGTGCTGCAGCCGATGCGCGCGGCGGAGGATATTCGCCGCTGGCTCTATGAGCGGAATTATCCCGTGTTCGATGATCGCGTCGTGTTTGAGACGGGGCGGTATTATCAGGTGTTTTCCATCGGGCAGCCGCTAAAAGAGCGACAGCCGCTGCCGCAGGGTTGGCCGGAGGATTGCTTTTTGCTCGGATACACGGCGTATATGCGCCGTGAACCGTTGATGAAGACACTTGCGGAGCGCATGCTCGCGAGCGTGCAGAAAAAGTGCCGCACGCAGCGCTCGGACACGTTGGATCGGCAACTCTTGCAGTTGCAGCAGATATTATCGAATTGGGAGGAGCAGCCGTGAAGCTGAACCGTTTTTTAGAAGCGATGGAGCGCATTGCCCCGTGTGCGCTCGCGCTGGAGTTCGACAACCCCGGCCTGCTCGTTGAGCCGGATCACGACGAGATCGCCCGCGTACTCGTTGCGCTGGACTGCTCGACCGCGGTTGCCAAGGAAGCGACCGAATGGGGCGCGGATCTCGTGCTGACGCATCATCCGCTGTTCTTTCACCCCGTTTCGCACATGGCATATTCGGACCCGGAGACTGCGGCGGCCTGCCTGTTGATTCGAAACGGAATCGGGCTGTTCGCTGCGCACACCAATCTGGACGCGGCGACGGGTGGCGTGAACGACACGCTCTGCTCGCTGCTCGGCATTCGGGACGCGATTCCGTTCGACGAAGGCGTCGGACGAATCGGCACGCGAAAAGAAGCGCTGGAAGGTCGTGCATTTCTGCTTGACGTGGAGCGCATGTTGGACACCAAGGCACAGTTCATTGGAGACCCGTCCGCATGCATCTCCCGCGTCGCCGTCATGGGCGGCAGCGGGGGCAGTTCGCTACTGCCCGCCAAGGAACTGGGCGCGGATCTGCTGTTGACCGGCGAACTAAAACACTCGGACGCGATTGCGGCACAGACCATCGGGCTGAACGTAATCGTTGCCGGACACTACGAAACGGAGCGGGTTGTGCTGCCGCCGTTGATTCAACGTTTACAGGAAGCGGGTTTTCCTGTACAATATCAGTTATCGCGCGCGGACGTGAGTCCGTTCGTGCGCCTTTGAGGAGGAGATAGCCGTGAGAAAGATGGAAGCGCTATGGGCATATCAGGAAGCGGAGATTGCGAAGAACGCCGTTGAGAACGAGATTCGCTCGACCCCCGCGAGACTGAAGCTCAACAAATTGCATAAGCAACTGAAAAATCAGCAGGCGGTGATCGCAAAGCTGTCGGAAGACATCGAAGCGTTCGAACAGCAGCTGAATAAACTGACCGATTCGGTGGAAAAACTCGAAGAACGGCTGGAGGTTGAGAGCGGCGAACTCCAGACCATCCGCCAGGACGACGAGAGCACCGCCGAGGAAATGACCGAACTCAAGGTCGATATCGAGCGGTTGAACCGCGAGATTTCACAGGGCGTGCGCGAGACAAAGTCGCTGCTCGGTGAAATTGAGAAGGCGACGGAAGAATACCAAACCACGGTGAAGGCCGCGAGCAAAGCGAAGAAGGAATACGATACGCTGCGCGTCACCTGCGAAGAGGAGAAGGAAGCCCGCGCGGGCGAGCTGGCCAAGCACGATCAAAATCTTGCTGCGCTGGCAAAGACCGTCGATCCCGCGTTGCTGGAGCGGTTCAATCAGGTAAAACTGCACCATGCGGTGCCGATTGCGAAGATTGTCAACAGCAAGTGCGGCGGGTGCAACATGTCGCTGCCGATGGTGATGCTCAAAAAGATTGCAACCACGGACGGCATTGTCGAATGCGAAAACTGCGGCAGAATCCTCTACGGCAACGAGTAAACTGCGCGAGCGAACTATTCAATAGCGCCGCAATCAATAGGCTTTGACAACAGAATAAAGAATTGAGTAAGAAAGGCGACCGCGCCCGTGCAAGCGGGTGAGGAAAGTCCGAGCACCACAGGGCAGAGTGCCGGGTAACACCCGGCGGAGGCGACTCCAGGGAAAGTGCAACAGAAAGAAACCGCCCGGCAACGGGTAAGGATGGAAAGGCGAGGTAAGAGCTCACCCGCGTCCCGGCGACGGAGGCGCGCTGTAAACCCCACTCGGTGCAAGATTGATATGGGAGCATTTAATAGCGGCTCGCTACGCTCTCGGGAATCGCAAGAACCCACTGGCGACAGTGGGTCTAGATAGATGGTCGCACTCGACAGAACTCGGCTTATTCCTTGCTCAAACCTTTTAATTTTGATGATTAAAGTTGCTCCCGCGGTGCGGGAAGGGAAACTGGCTTCAAACCTTTTTTGATAAACTATGTTGCTTCCCGCGGCGCGGGAAAGGGAAACTGGGAGAAGTAGATGGAAACAACACCTGTAAAGAAAAAGGACGCGGTGCTCAGCGGCATTCAGCCGACGAGCGTCCTCACCATAGGCAATTACTTTGGCGCGCTGAAGAACTACGTCGCCATGCAGGACGACTTCGACGCATACTACATGGTCGCGAACCTGCACGCGCAAACGGTCAAAATGGATCCGACGGAACTGCGCCGGCGCAGCATTGAGACCTACGCGCTGTTTCTTGCCTGCGGCATCGATCCGAACCGCTCGACGATCTTCGTCCAGAGCCACGTGCCAGAGCATACGATGCTCACCTGGGCGCTCATGTGCAACGCCTACATGGGCGAGCTGTCGCGCATGACGCAGTTTAAGGAAAAGAGCGCGCGCTATTCGGAAAACATCAACGCGGGGCTGTTTACCTATCCCGTGCTGATGGCGGCGGACATATTGATCTATCAGGCGAAGTACATTCCCGTCGGCGCGGATCAAAAGCAGCACGTTGAGCTCACGCGCGACCTCGCGATTCGCTTCAACAACGCCTATGGCGAAACGTTCGTGATTCCAGAGCCGTATATTCCAAAGGTCGGCGCGCGGATCATGAGCCTGCAGGAGCCGGAGAAGAAGATGAGCAAGTCGGACCCGAATCCGAACGCCTACATCCGCATTCTCGACGAACCGGACGCGATTCTCAGAAAGTTCAAGCGCGCGGTCACGGACAGCGAAGGCGAGATTACCGAAAATCCCGAGCGCGCCGGTGTCTACAACCTGCTCTCGATTTATGGCGCTTGTACGAACAAGACGATTGACGAGGCCGTTGCGAGCTTTGCGGGCAAGGGCTATGGCGATCTCAAGGGCGCGGTTGCCGAGGCGGTCATTGAGACGTTGAACCCGATTCGAACGGAGTACAACCGCCTGCTGGCGGAAAAAACCTACCTGACCGAAACGATGAAGCGCGGCGCCGAGCGCGCGCAACTCACCGCCCGCAAAACGACCCAGAAGGTCTACCACAAGATGGGCTTCGATTCGTATCAGGCATAACGTAGTACGAAAACCAAACACAAACGCCGCCTCCGAATAAAACCGGAAGCGGCGTTTTCTGTTGCTTGAATGGGTTATGCCAGCAGCTTTTCGAGCGTTGCGAGTTTGACGCAGGTGCAGAACACGTCCATCGCCTGCTTGACCTCACCAAGCGGCGGGTAGGAGGGGGCGATGCGCAGGTTTGTGTCCTGCGGGTCGACGCCGCCGGGATAGGTTGCGCCCGCGCCCGTGAGCGCAACGCCAACGTCCTTGCAGAGCGCGACCACGCGCTTTGCCGTGCCCGGCATGAGGTTGACGCTCACGAAGTAGCCGCCCTTGGGACGGTGCCAGCTCGCGATTTCGAGCGGGTCTATCTCGCGCTCCAGCGCTTCGCAAACGAGGTCAAACTTCGGCTTCATGATGGCCGCGTGCTTCTTCATGTGCGCCAGCGTGTTGTCTAGGTTCTTGAGGAAGCGAACGTGCATGAGCTCGTTGACCTTGTTTGGGCCGATGGTCTGATAGGTCATAAGCCCCAGAATGTATTTAATGTTGCTTTCGCTCGCGGCCATGCAGGAAACGCCCGCGCCCGCGTAGGTGACCTTGCTCGTGGAGGCGAACTCATACACGAGGTCGGGGTTGCCCGCCTCGCGGCAGAGACCGATCATATCCGGAAACGCGGGTTCGTCGCCGTCGAACGCATGAATCGCGTAGGCATTGTCCCACATGAGCGCAAAGTCCGGTGCGGCGGGCTTGAGCGCGGATATACGCCGGCAGGTTTCGAGCGGATAGACGTAACCGTCCGGATTCGAATACTTCGGAACGCACCACATGCCCTTGACGGCGGGGTCCTTGACCAGCTCTTCCACGAGATCCATGTCCGGCCCTTTTTCGCTCATCGGTACGGGCACCAGCTCCATGCCAAAGGACTTCGACACGTTAAAGTGGCGGTCGTAACCGGGGAAGGGGCAGAGGAACTTGATCTTGTCCTCCTTCGCCCAGGGGCGGACGCTGTTCTTTAAGCCGTGGGTATACGCTTTGGCGATGAGGTCGTACATGAGCTGTAAGCTCGCGTTGTTGCCGAGGATGACCTCCTCCACGCGGCAGGCGAGAATGTCCGCAAAGAGCTTGCGGCAGGAGGGCAGACCCGCCAGCTCACCGTAGTTGCGCGCATCCACGCCGTCAATCTCGTAGTTGCCGTCGTCCAGCGTATGAATCATATCGTTGGAGAGCGCAAGCTGCGCGGTTTCGGGTTTGCCGCGCGTGAGGTTGAGGTTGAGTTTGTAGCCGCGAAGAGCCTCGTAGTCCTGTTGTACGCGGGTTAACTCCGCCAAAAGAGCCGCTTTGTCCAAATCCGAATAGCGCATGATGGTAGTTCCTTTCAAGAGAATTCCAGACCAACCGAACCACGTTTACGTGATCGCGAAAGGTAAAGTCTATTTCTTTCCTATGCTACGATACTTTCGGCCGGATTTCAATGTCGAAATTGATATATTCCGTATACGATCTACCTTTCTATGTTGAAAACAGATTAGTGTGGTAGTTTGACAAACTGGATCGATGGTGGTAGATTAATCAAAAAGAAATAGGAGGCGATGCGGTTCGACGGATCGGATTCCATAGAACAAAGGAATCGATTCGCCGGAAAAGAGCGGATAAAATCAAAAGAGCAGAGCGGAACAATGCGCAAAGGCATTGCTTTGTTATCTGTTGCCTATTTGGTTTTATTTACTCTTTGCCGCTACGTCACCATTCAAAGTGGAAGCCGCAGAGTAATATCTGCGGTTTTTGTTTTGAGACAAGAAAGGGGAACATGAAATGTTTGAACAACTAGAGCAATTCCTGAAGTCGCCAGCACTTTATGAAACAACGGAAAATGTCTTTTGGAAAGACGAACACATCTCGAAAAAACTGCTCGAAATCCATCTCGACCCGAACGAAGACCTCGCGAGCCGAAAGACGGGTTTTATCGACCGCTCCGCATCCTGGATCAAAGCAATCGTGCCCACAGAGCAATACCGAAAGCTGCTGGATATTGGTTGCGGGCCGGGGCTGTATGCCGAACGGTTTGCGAAAGCCGGATACAACGTGACCGGAATCGATTTTTCCAGCCGATCGATCGAATATGCGCGTGCGGTTGCCGAAACACAAAGAAATGCCATCACCTATGTGTGTGAAGACTACCTGCAAATGACCATTCCGGGCTTGTTTGATGTTGCCGTCATGATCTATTGCGACTATGGCGCGCTGTCAACGGACAATCGAAAGCGCCTCCTGAAAAATGCGTTCGAGCGGTTGCGCTCCGGCGGCAGGTTTCTACTGGATGTTTGCTCGTTGAAACAATACGACGGGTTTGCAGAAAGCCGCATATGGGAGGTTCAGGATGGCGGATTCTGGAGCGCGGATCGCTATTACTGCCTGCGGAATGATCAGAAATATCAAGAAAACACGACGCTTAGCCAATACCTCGTCGTCACGCACGATGCGAAAAAAGCGTACCATGTTTGGAATCACTGTTTCTCGAAAAGCGATTTGATTGCCGAAGCGGAAGCGGCGGGATTTCGCACGATTCAGGTGCTTGGCGACGTCGCGGGTACGCCGTATACAGAAGACTCCATGACGATCGCAATACTATTGGAGAAACCATAAGGGGAAAGGCATAAGAGCCTCCGTCACAACAAAAAATAGCCGTCGAAAGACGGCTATTTTATTGACTCGATAAAGTATAAAGAGATTATGCTTTTCCCAGCCGTTCCTTCATCGTCTTTTCGACGGCGTTCAGGATGTTCTCATATTCTTATTTCAAAAAATAAGGATTTTGCTATTTTCCCAGCCGTTTCTTCATCGTCTTCTCGACGGCGTTGAGAATGTTCTCGTACCCCGTGCAGCGGCAGAGATGCCCGCTGAGTTGTTTACGAAGCTCGTCGCGCGTGTATTCCTTGCCGGATTCCAGAATCTTGACCGCGGTCATGATGAATCCCGGCGTGCAGAAGCCGCATTGAACCGCCGCTTCGTCCACAAACGCCTGCTGAATGTCGCTCAGTTCGCCGTTCGGGCCAAGCAGGCTCTCCAGCGTGCGGATGTGCTTGCCCTCCGCCCAAACCGCGAGGTAGATGCAGGAGTTGTAGCACTCGCCGTCGATGATGACGTTGCAGGCGCCGCATTCGCCGACCTCGCAGCCCTTTTTGACGGAGGTCAGGCGGTAGTCGTTGCGGAGCATGTCCGTCAGCGAGGCGCGAACGTCCACATAGCTTTCGACGTCCTTGCCGTTGATGTTGCACTTGATCAGTTTCTTCTCCATTAGAACACACCTCCTGCGCGCTCAATCGCGGCCTTGAGTCCGCGGCGCGCGGTCTCGCTGATGATCTGTTTGCGGAAGTCCGCGCTCGCGCGCCAGCTGGTGCGCGGGTTCACGTCGTTGAGCACCGCTTCTCCAATGGCGGCAATCGTCGCTTCGCCAACCGGCATTCCGTTCAGCGCCGCTTCCGCGGTGCGGGCACGCGAAGGCACCGGCCCCGCGACGCCGTAGGCAATGCGCACGCGCTGGAGCGTCTTCTTGTCCGCGCTGAGCACAACGTTGACCGAGCAGCCGATGGTCGCGATGTCCATGGCGTTGCGCATGG
>DAIRTE010000132.1:0-2727 GCA_036804025.1 Clostridia bacterium
GTTCGGCAGAGAGACACCCGTCGAGCTGGATTTTGTACAGGTTCAGAGAATCTAGTAAACAGCCGAAGAACGATTCGGCAAACAATCGTCTGTAACGCGCTTGCGCGTATATAGAATGTGGAAGGGGAGGCACCCCGATTACCACAACCAATTAAAACGGAGGGAACTGCAATGGCAAAGAAAATCCAAGGCTACGTAAAGCTGCAAATTCCTGCGGCGAAAGCGACGCCAGCCCCGCCGGTCGGTCCGGCGCTGGGTCAGCAGGGCGTCAACATCATGGCTTTCTGCAAAGAGTTCAACGAACGCACGCAGAAGTCCGCCGGGCTCATCATCCCGGTCGTCATCACGGTTTATCAGGACCGCTCGTTCTCGTTCATCACCAAGACGCCTCCCGCGGCTATTCTGATCAAGAAGGCCTGCGGCATTGAGACCGCGTCCGGCGTACCGAACAAAACGAAGGTGGCCACCATTTCCAAGGCGCAGATCAAAGAGATCGCCGAGCTGAAAATGCCCGACCTCAATGCCGGCAGCCTGGAAGCGGCCATGTCCATGATCGCGGGCACCGCTCGCAGCATGGGCGTCATCGTCGGGGACTGAGGAGGAGCGAACAATGAAACACGGCAAAAAGTACACTGCAAGCAAGAACAGCATTGAAGCGCAGAAGCTCTACGATGTTCGTGAAGGCCTTGACCTCGTCGTGACCACCGCCAAGGCGAAGTTCGACGAAACGATTGAAGCTTCCGTTCGCCTCGGCGTTGACCCGCGTCACGCGGATCAGCAGGTTCGCGGCGCGGTCGTTCTGCCGCACGGCACGGGCAAAAAGGTTCGCGTCCTCGTGTTCGCCAAGGCCGACAAAGCCCGCGAAGCGCAGGAAGCCGGCGCCGACTATGTTGGCGACGAAGACCTCGTAAAGAAGATTCAGACCGAGAACTGGTTCGAGTTCGACGTTTGCGTCGCGACCCCGGATATGATGGGCGTCGTCGGCCGCATCGGTCGTGTGCTCGGCCCGAAGGGCCTCATGCCGAACCCGAAGTCCGGCACGGTGACGATGGACGTTGCGAAAGCCGTTGCGGACATCAAAGCCGGTAAAGTTGAGTACCGCGTGGACAAGACCTCCATCGTGCACTGCCCGATCGGTAAGGCCTCCTTCGGCGTAGAGAAGCTCGAAGAGAACCTGACCACGCTGATGGACGCAATCGTCAAGGCGAAGCCGTCCGCCGCGAAGGGCACCTACCTCAAGAGCGTTGTCATCAGCGCGACGATGGGCCCGGGCGTAAAGTTCAATACCCTCAAGTTCTAACGAACATACGGCTGGGAAGGCTGTCATGGCCTTCCCGGTCGGTTTTGTTTTCGAAAACCGCGTGTTTTCGTTGACAAAGCGAATTCGCTATGGTAGTCTTTCTAAGGTTACAAATTGCCCAAGACAGCCGGCAGCGGGAAACCGCATAAGTCCTGCCGAGGTGACGCGTGCAGCAATCGAGCAATCGATCCAATTGTTTGTATGCAATCCTTCTGTCTTGTATGGGCGGAAGGATTTTTTAGTTTCCAATTGCAAGGAGGTGAAACAACCAGATGGCAAATATCCAGAACATTGAACGCAAAGCGGAACAGGTTTCGGTCGTCGCCGAAAAGATCAAGAAGGCGCAGAGCATCGTCGCGTTCGATTACCGCGGAATCACCGTTGCGGAGGATACCGAGCTGCGCGCGGAAATGCGCAAAGCGAACGTAGAATACGCGGTCATCAAGAACCATATCGTGGAGCGCGCCTGTGAAGCAGTGGGAATCGAAGCGAAGCACGCATCGTTCCTCAAGGGACCCAGCGCATTCGCGTTTGGTTACGACGACGTCGCCGCCCCGGCGCGCATCCTCAAGGGCTTCATCAAGAAGGCCAAGAAGTGCGAACTCAAGGGTGGTATCCTCGATACGAGTCTCTTGACCGCAGCGCAGGTCGAGGCAATCGCCGACATGCCGAGCCGCGAGGTGCTCATTGCACGTATGCTGGGCTCCATGATGTCCCCGATTTCCAAGCTCGCAATCGCAATCAACGAGATCGCAAAGAAACAGGACGGCGCGCAAGCGTAACATAGTCCGCAAAGAACAACAACTACACTAAAAATTGCGGACTTTCCGCAGAAAATTGAATTGGAGGATTTTATGGATAAGGCACAATTGATCGCTGATATCAAAGCGATGTCCGTTCTGGACCTGTATGAGCTCGTGAAGGCTCTCGAAGAGGAATTCGGCGTATCCGCCGCCGCGACCGCCGTTGCCGTCGCCGGCCCCGCTGCCGCCGCAGAAGAAGTGGAAGAGAAGACCGAATTCGACGTCATCCTCAAGGATGTCGGCGCCGAAAAGATCAAGGTCATCAAGGTTGTCCGCGAACTCACCGGTCTTGGCCTCAAAGAAGCCAAGGACGTGGTCGACGGCGCACCGAGCAAGGTCAAGGAAGGCGTCAACAAAGAAGATGCCGAGAAGATCGTTGCTGCGTTCAAAGAAGTGGGCGCGACCTGCGAAGTCAAATAAGAGAGAGTTCTCTTGCAAAGCAGCCCAGTTTTCTGGGCTGCTTTTTATTATGCAAATTCACGAGTTCGTTGTTTATAATGCCTCATCGCATTGCCAACCATGGTAAATCATGATAAACTGACAAGCATCAAAACGTTGTCAAACACACTGTATCCATTGTTTACATAGGGGTGGTTTCATGATCATTGTCGGAATCTGCGGCGC
>DAIRTE010000132.1:2827-8100 GCA_036804025.1 Clostridia bacterium
GTATCCATTGTTTACATAGGGGTGGTTTCATGATCATTGTCGGAATCTGCGGCGCGAGCGGCAGCGGAAAGAGCACACTCGCCAAGCGAATTCAGGATTCGCTGGCCTGCAGTTGCACCATCATCGGTCAGGACTGCTACTATCGCAACTTCCCCGAACTGCCGTTTTCCGAGCGAATCAAGCTCAACTACGACGAGCCGAACATCTTCGACTTTGACGAGCTCCTATCGGACATCGCCCTGCTGGAAAGCGGGCAGCCGATCTCGACAAAAGGCTACGATTACGTCAACTACCTTCGCGCGGACACGCCGGATGTGCTGATTCAGCCGCCGGAGGTGCTCGTGCTCGAAGGAATCCACATGTTCTACGACAAGCGCCTCTGCGAGAAAATGGCGCTTAAGGTGTACCTGCATGTAGACGTCGATATCTGCCTGCTTCGGCGCATCAAACGGGACATCAAGGCGCGCGGGCGCTCCATCGACAACATTGCCGAGCAATATCTGGAAACCGTAAAACCGGTCTACGAGAAGTACATCGTAAACTACATCAACGACGCGGACTTTGCCGTCATGCGCGGGGGTAAGAACAAAATGGCGATCGACGCCATCTCCGCCTATCTAACGACCAAGGTACTGGCGGAGCGGTTCGACACCGCGCCGAACGTCGAAGGCGATCTTTCGCCTAGCGACGTTTTGCCAAACGAAGACTGATTGCGCGTGATTTGCGCAATTGTGGGAACCATTGAACCAACCGGAAAGGAGCATATCCATATGCGGGAAGAAATCGAAGAACAGTTTGATTCGCAAACACCGCCGGAGCCGGAACATCACCACATGCACCACGGGGATTTAATTGAGCGTCCGCGGCATGGCGCAGGGCGCGTGATCGCCTATTTTATCGTGATGATTGTGCTCAACGTACTGCTCGCGGTCTATACGCTCTATATGCTCGGTTACGCGCTCGCGTTTGACTGGTCGATTCTGCAAACCGGCAGCCTGCAGGCGATCTTTGAATCCGCGCTGCAACTGCTGCTGCTGTTCTCCCCGGCGATTTTGACGATTCTGGCAAACCGGCTGCTCTATCGCGCGTTTCGCGGTTGGCGGCGTTTCCCGCGCGGCACTTGGTTCTTCGCGCTGCTCGCCATTCTGGTGGTGCAGGCGGCTACGGTTATGCTGATCTTTGGCTACGGCTACGTCGAAGGGGCAAACGGGCTGAACATCGAAACCCTCAGTTCCCGAATCGCGAATTAATACGTCAAGCGTATTTTTGATTACATATATGTGCAGGAGACTTCTGGCTTTCCTGCACATTATGATAACTATAGCATTCAAGACGCAGGTATGTTAAAATACCTTAACAATTATGTGACGGAGTTCCTGCATGAAAATACTTTTAAGCAACGACGACGGCGTATTTGCCACCGGGATTCGAGCGCTGGCGACGGAGCTGAGTAAACAGAACGAAATCTATGTTTCCGCACCGGACTCCGAACGCAGCGCGGTCAGCCGGGCAATGACGCTGTTCAGCCCGATTCGCGCGCGAAAGACAACAATCAAAGGCTTGCCGGACGTTCCGGCCTACGCGGTCTCTGGAACGCCGGTGGATTGCGTGCGGCTCGCGCTGGGCAATCTCTTTCCCAATCCGGATTTGGTCGTCTCCGGCATCAACCACGGGCCGAATCTGGGCACGGACGTGCTCTACAGCGGCACCGTTGCGGCGGCGCACGAAGCCGCACTGCTGGGGTATCAGTCCATCGCCGTTTCGTGCCTTTCCTACGACGCGGAGAACATCGAAACCGCTGCGCGCGTCGCGGCCATCGCGGTGGAATACGTGTCCAAGCACCCAATGGCGTTTGGCACGCTGCTCAACGTCAACGTGCCGGGCGTTCCGTTTGAAGAACTCAAGGGCGTAAAGGTTGCGCCGCTGAGCGTTCAGCAATACGATTTGGAGTTTGTCGAGCGCGAGGACCCGATGGGGCGCACCTACTATTGGGCGCCGTGCGGCTGCACCACCAACACGGACGGGTTGGACGAGGACAACCGCTGGGCGCGCGAAGGGTACGTTACGCTCACGCCGCTGACCTACGATCTGACACATACCTCTCGATTGGAAGAAATGACAAAAGAGAGCCTGAATTGGACAGAACAACGCTAAAATAGCGCCTGCTTTGGCAGAATTCGAACGCAACGGGAGGGAATACGCGACATGGACGCATTGTTTTCAATGATGGAAAAGCAGTATTCAACCTTTTCCAAGGGACAGCGGCGCATCGCAGAGTACATTTTTAACGCATACGACGACGCGGCGTTTATGACGGCCGCGAAGCTCGGCGAGCGCGTTGGCGTCTCCGAATCCACGGTCGTGCGATTTGCCTATATGCTCGGTCTGGACGGGTATCCCGCGCTGCAGGAGGCACTGCAGGACCTGATTCGCCATCGGCTGACCAGTGTGCAGCGGATTCGCCTCGCGGCGAACATTCCCCAGCAGGACGTGCTGAAAACCGTGCTCACGTCGGACATGAACAACATTCGCGCAACGATCGATATGATCGACAACGATAGTTTCGACGGCGCGATCAATGCGATTCTGCGCGCAAGGCGCATCTATGTGCTCGGTATTCGCAGCGCGATGTCGCTGGCGCAGTTTCTTACCTATTATTTAGACTATGTTTGCGACAACGTCATGTTCGTCAACGGCGCGGTGCAGGACATCCACGAGCGCATGCTCCGCGTGGACTCGACGGACGTTTGCTTCGGCATCAGCTTTCCGCGCTACAGCGCGCGTACCGTGGACGCGATGAAATACGCCAAGTCCAAGGGCGCGACGCTGATTGCGCTGACGGACATGCCAACGTCGCCCGTGGCGCGCATTTCTGACTTTACGCTTTGCGCCAGAAGCGACATGGCCTCCTTTGCGGACTCGCTCGTCGCGCCGCTCTCGTTGATCAACGCGATCATCGTCGCCATCGGGCATGCGCGAAAGGACGAAGCGTACCAGCACCTGACCCAGCTCGAAGAGGTCTGGCACGCGGAGGGCGTCTACCTGTCCGAAACGCTCAAAGAGGAGCGTACATGATTGTTTTCGTCATCGGCGGCGGCCCCGCGGGCATGATTGCCGCGGTGCGCGCGGCGCAGAACGGGCACGACGTGACGCTCTTTGAACGCAACGAAAAGCTCGGCAAGAAACTCTACATCACCGGAAAAGGCCGCTGCAACGTCACCAACACCGCCGACCGGGACGCATTCTTTGCGCATGTGCTCAAGAATCCGCGGTTTCTCTACAGCGCGTTTTCGCATTTTGACAACAATGCCTTGATGGAGCAAATCGAGCGCGCGGGCGTTCCGCTCAAGACCGAGCGCGGCGGGCGGGTGTTTCCCGCGTCTGACAAGTCGAGCGACATCCTCCGTGCCTGCGAGCGCATGCTTCGGGATGCGGGGGTGAACATTCGGCTGAACACGCGCGTGGACGAGATTCTTGTGCAAAACGGCGCAGTCAGCGGCATTCGCATTGGTACAGAACAACTATCCTGCAACGCGGTCGTCGTTGCTACCGGCGGCGTCTCATACCCGCAGACGGGGTCAACGGGGGATGGCTACTTGTTTGCAAAAGCGGCAGGGCACGCGGTGGAGCAGCCGTTGGCCTCGCTCGTTCCGCTCGAAACCGAGGCACTCTGGCCGCGATCGCTCGCGGGGCTGACCCTCAAGAACGTAACACTCAGCGCAAAGTGGGGGGACAAAGAAGTCTTTTCCGAGCTGGGCGAACTGTTGTTTACGCATTTTGGCGTGAGCGGCCCGCTCGTGTTGTCGCTTTCCGGCATCATCGCCGCCGAACCGGCGGGAACGCAACTGTTTATCGATCTCAAGCCCGCGCTCACGCGCGAGCAGCTCGACGCACGCATCCTGCGGGACTTGCAGGAGGGCGCGCGTCAGCAGGTTAAGACCGCGCTGCATGCGCTCTTGCCCGCGCGGCTGCTGGAGATCGTACTGGAGCTGGCGGGGGTCAACGGAGCTTTGCCGGTTGGCGAGTTTTCGAAAGCGATGCGGTTACATCTCGTAGAAACGCTCAAAGCGCTGCCGCTGACGGTCTCCGGCGCACGCGGGCTCAACGAAGCGGTTATTACGCGCGGCGGCGTCAGCGTGAAGGAAGTAAACGCCTCCACCATGGAATCCAAGCTTGTTTCCGGTCTCTATTTCGCGGGCGAGGTGCTCGATCTGGACGCGACGACCGGCGGATATAACCTACAGATTGCCTGGTCGACGGGCGCGCTCGCGGGCGACAGTATTCAGGAGTAATCAATTTATGGCAGAACATCTCAACATCGCAATCGACGGGCCATCCGGCGCGGGGAAGTCCACGCTGGCGAAGGCGGTTGCGAAAAAACTGAACATTCGCTATCTCGACACCGGGTCCATGTACCGCGCCATGGCGTTGTTTGCCATGCGGCGCGGCGTTAGCGTGACCGACGAGGCGGGGTTACAAACAATTCTGCCGGACGCGGACATTACGGTTCTCTATGACGAGCGGGGACAGCGCGTGCTGCTCTGCGGCGAGGACGTGACCGACATTCTTCGTACCCAAGAGCTCTCCATGGGCGCGTCGACCGTCAGCGCGCATCCCTGCGTGCGGCAAAAGCTCGCGGAGCTTCAGCGCGAGGTCGGGCGCAACTACGACGTCGTCATGGACGGGCGTGACATCACGACCAACGTGCTGCCGCATACAAAACATAAGTTTTACGTGACGGCTTCCGCCGAGGTGCGCGCCGAGCGCCGGTTCAACGAACTGCGTGCGCGCGGGGATACGACGCAGGCGTATGAGCAGGTGCTTTCCGAGCTCAAACTGCGCGATCATAACGACAGCACGCGCCCCTACATGCCGCTGCGTCAGGCGGAGGACGCGATGCTGATCGATACCAGCGCGCTTTCCATCGAGCAGGCTCTCGACGTATTGCTGAGTGCCATAGCGCAAAAGGAGGCGGAGCGGGCATGATCTACTATCTGGTAAAATTTCTGCTCACGCCGTTCTTCTGGCTGCTCTTCTGGCCAAACGTCAAGAACTTCAACCGGTTGTTCTTCCGCGGGGCGGGCATCATCATCTCGAACCATTTTTCGCTGAGCGACCCGATTCGGCTTGCGTTCGTCGTGCCGCGGCCGATGCACTTTATGGCGAAGCAGGAGCTGTTTGATTCCAAGATTAAGCGCTTTTTCCTCACGCAACTGCTCGCGTTTCCGGTCTACCGTAAACAGGCGGACATGCTCTCGCTCAAGCAAGCGATG
>DAIRTE010000133.1:0-8097 GCA_036804025.1 Clostridia bacterium
TCCACGCTGGGCACGTTGACCGCGCCGGAGCAGAAGATTTCGATGCTTGCGGGATCAACTTTGTCGTCCTCGGCAGCGGCAATGAGCAGCGTCGGACAGTCGATCTTTGCGAGATTCTTGCGCAGCTTTCGCGCAAGGCGGTTTAGGTCGACGAGCTTCTTGGTCGAAAGGCCGCCGTACATCTGCGCGTAGAGATTGTCGCCCCAGACGGGTTTGCCGTCCCGCCCTTCCGGATACCCGACAACGGGCAGAATCGGGCTGAGCGCCTTGGCGACGCGCAGGTAACGCTTCATCTTGATGGGCGTGCAGATCAGCACGAGCCCGTCGAGGTGCTGCTCTTCCGCAAGCAACCCGCAGAGAATGCCACCAAGCGAGAGTCCGAGCGCGTAGACCTGCTCGCAACCCTCGTCCTTGAGTTTTCGATACGCAGCGCGGATTCCTTCGACCCACTGCTTGCCCGTGGAGGCGTTCTGCGCGCGGACGGTTTCGCCGTGTCCGGGAATGGTCGGCGAGACGACCGTGTACCCTTTGGCAATCAACGCATCCGCCACAACGCGGACATTCGCGGGCGTACCGCCAATACCATGCAGGGTAATGCAGCCGACCGTGTTTCCCTTGTGATACAGCGGCTGGGACAGGTCGTCGTCAAACGGCGGGCGCTGATCGAGCACGCGCTTGTCCGGCAGATAATCCTTGAGCGCTTCGAAGATGGAAGGCATGGCGGTTTCCTCCTTCAGCCGAGTCCGTTTCGATTACAGCAGCTTCTTTGTTTGGCGGTAGACGTCCCCCGAACCGACGGTAACGACGAGGTCGCCGTCTTCGGCGTGCTCATCCAGATACAGCCGAATCTCCTCAAACGTCGGAATATAGACGGCGTTTCGCTTCGTTTCGTTGATTGCGGCAACCATATCCCGCGCGTGGACGATGCCGGTGTCCTTTTCGCGTCCGGGGTAGATATCCGGCACGAGCACGCAGTCCGCGTCCGTAAAGCAGGTCACGTTCTCGCAGAACAGCGTGCGCGCGCGCGTATAGCTGTTGCACTGGAAGACGCAATAGAGCTTCTTGTGCGGAACGCGCTTTGCGGCGTCCAGCGTCGCGCGAATCTCGCTGGGGTGATGTCCGTAATCGTGAAACACCTTCACGCCGTTGCGCTCGCCATAGTACTCAAAGCGGCGGCGCGTGTTCTGGAAGGCATGCAGCGCCTGCGCGACCACGCCGAACGGAACCTTCAGCCGGTCGGACACCGCAATTGCCCCAAGCGCGTTGACGATGTTGTGCATGCCGGGCACCGAGAGCTGCACGCGCCCCAGCAGCTCGCCGCCGCGGACGACGTCGAACCCCGCGTTGCCAAGCGCGTCGAAGGTCACGTTTGCGGCGGTATAATCTCCGCCTTCCAGACCGTAGGAGATGACGGTTTGCTTGGACGCCTTTGCCAGCGCGCGAACGCGAAAATCGTCTGTGCAGGCGACGAACACGCCGTCCTCCGGCAGCAGCGCCATAAAGCGTTCAAACGCGGCGTAGATCGCGTCGATGTTTTCGTAATAATCGAGATGGTCGTCGTCAATGTTGTTGATCAGCGCAATGGTCGGCTTCAGCGTTAGAAAGCTCTCGACGTATTCGCAGGCTTCCGTCACAAACAGATCGCGCTTGCCAACGTGCACGCCACCCGCGAGAAACTCCACATAGCCGCCGACATGAATCGTGGCCTCCGTCTTCGCGCGGTCGTTGATGATGGCGAGCATCGAAGTGATGGTCGTCTTTCCATGACAGCCCGCGATGGCGACCACTTCCGGATAGCGCTCGCTGATCTGCCCGAGCGCGACGCTGCGCTCCAGCTCCGGTATGCCCTTTTCCTTGGCGAGCACGCGCTCCGGATTCTCCGGTTTGATCGCGGCGGAATAGACCACGAGATCCGCGTCCTCCACGTATTCGCCCGTGTGCCCAATCGAGTAGCGGATGCCCTCGTGATCAAGCAAGTCCGTAAACTGCGTGCGCTCGCGGTCGGAACCGGTGACCGTGTGCCCCTGCGACTTTAAGATCAGCGCAAGGCCGTTCATGCTGCAGCCGCCAATGCCGATCATATGGATGCGCTTTGCGTCGTCGATGTGTGCCATATCTGTTCGTTCTCCGTGTTTTCCTCAGAATCAGTTTATTATACGCCTTTTGGCCGGGCTTTCGCAACGCCGCTTGACCGCGCCGCCGGAAAGGCATATCATCGAACTATCAGAAGCGAATCCAGAAGGAGCGTTTGTCGTATGCTCTATGCGTTTTCAGAGGGCTGCAAGCCGGTTTCCCTCACCGAGATCGATGAAAACTGCCTGACGGCGGGCGTCGTTTCACTCGCGGAGTTTCGGGAGAGCTTTGCCGCGCGCTTCGGCTTTGCGCAGGCCGCGATTGAGGAGACGGAACGGCCGGACACGCGCTTTCGCTCGACGATTGACGTCACGGACGGACACCTCTTCTGCGTCGTATCCCTGCGCGACGTGGCAAACGTCTATGGCGCGCGCGACCGCGTCGGCCTGATCGTCCGTAAAAACCTGCTGCTGCTCGTTTCCATTAAGGACGACGACGGTAGCATTCCGCTCGCGTTTGAGGAAGCTTCACGTCGGATTAACCCGAAGTCCGCGTCGATGGAGCGACTGATCTGTATGTTCTTTGAGCTGCTGCTCGCGGACGACGGCAGCGACCTTGAGAGCTACGACAACCAGATCGCGATGATGGAGGGCCAAATTGAAACCGGCGAAACCGGCAAGCACTTCAACGGCGAAATCCTCTCGCTGCGGCGGCGGCTATTGATCATCCGCAACTACTATGAGCAGTTGCTCGACATCTTCGACGCCATGGTCGAGAACGAAGCGGATCTCTTCTCCGAGCACCGGCTGCACTATTTTCGCGCCATGCGGGACAAAATTGCCCGCCTTTCCGCGAACGCGCAACTGCTGCGCGACAGTCTCGTTCAGGTTCGCGAGGCGTACATGGCCGCGCTGGACTACAACGCGAACCGCATCATGAAGGTGTTTACCGTGGTGACCACGATCTTCATGCCGCTGACGCTGCTGGTCGGCTGGTATGGCATGAATTTCCGATTCA
Organism: Clostridia bacterium; assembly: GCA_036804025.1. Lineage (GTDB taxonomy): Bacteria > Bacillota > Clostridia > Christensenellales > CAG-138 > UBA7703. Next base: position 3,091 of record DAIRTE010000133.1, read on the forward strand.
TGCCGGAGTTGACGAGCATCTACGGCTACCCCGCTGTGATCGTGCTCAGCGTTGTGATCGTGATCGTCAGCTTTATCTTCTTTAAACGAAAAAAGCTGCTTTAGCCCGAATAACGCAAGACAAAGCCGCCGGATTACTCCGGCGGCTTTCTTTCGCGTGTTCAGTGATTCGCGAGAAACGGCAGCATCCAGACCGATGGATTCGGAATCATGTGCCCGACGCCGGGCAGCAGATGGATCTCGGCCTGCGGAATATGCGCGCGCACCGCGGCCTCACCCGCCTGCGTGTCGAGCAAATCGTCCGCCTCACCCGCAACGTAGAGCACCGGCATGGTCAGCTTCTCCAGTGCCTCGCCGGAGAACACCGGCAAAGGGACGCAAATCGGGTCGTAGCTCGCGAGAATCAGATTCAGAAAATCGAGAATCTCCTTCGGAATCGCCGCGCCGCCGGTGACGTCCTCGTCGAAGGTCAGCTCCTCGCCGTTTTCTTCGGCTTCGGCTGCTTTCTCCAGATAGTGCCGGTTCACGTCCGCAAGACCGCCGCTGGCAATCAGCATCAGCCGCTCCACACGCGCGGGGTAGGCAGTCGCAAACTTGAGCGCCATCCAGCCGCCCAGCGAGTTGCCCGCCAGCGAAACCGACTTAAGGCCTAGCGCGTCCAGCAACGCGGCGAGCCACTCGGCGTACTCCGCGTTGTCGAGGCTCAGGCGATACTCCGCGCTGTTGCCCGCTTCACCGGGAATGTCCGCGGCAAAGACGTGGTACGCGCCCATGAGCGCGAGGATGTCGCCAAACCAGAACGCGCTGTTGGAGCACGAGCCGTGCAGTAGCAGCACGGGCGGGTTTGCTGCGTCCCCCGCTTCCAGCAGAAACGTTTCGCCGTACGGCGTTTCCACCGTTCGTTTGGCAAACGGCATGCCGGATAGAAACTGCTGATACACGGCGCGGAACGCGTCCCGCTGTTCCGGGCTATGGTAAACGCTGGTTTTCATAAGATCGATTCCTTTCATGTTATTCGGTCTGTTCCGTTTCACCGGTCAACAGCGCGAGCGCTTCCAGCATCGCGGCGGTGAACCGCGCGCCGCCATAGAGCGTGACACGGAGTTTGCGTTCCTCCGGGATGTACTGCGTGTTGAGCCGACTCGCGCCGTACTCGGCGGGCTTGCTGTTGAGCGCGGCGGTGAGCGTGTTCGCGATGCGAATCGCGTCCTCCCGCTCGGCGGCGTATACGTCCGCCACGCTGGAGACGACCGTGACCGGCGCGTGCTCCGGCGCGGGCGGCACGCTCTCGGTAAACACGCTCAGGTCGTGCCCGCTGACGCGCCAGGCTTTGCCGACCTTGACCGCGCGGAGGCGCCCTTCGCGAATGTAACGCTGAACGGTCTTTGGATGCATCTGGAGCAGCTCGGCAATCTGCTCGACGGTAAAATAGGTTTCCTGCATGTTTTTGTTCCTCTTGTTCCTTATATGTGGAATTATAAGTAATAATGTGGAACATGTCAAGGAATTTTGCGAAATAAAAAACTCCTGCGAATCATCGCAGGAGATTTGTGAAGCAAATCTAAGATTAGGACTTCTTTCGTGTGTCGCCCCAGAGAAATTGTGCTACCATAATTCTCTAAATTATGATTTTTTTCTGGAATCTCCCCAGAAAAAGAGTGCGACTGTTCCGGGGCCGGTGTGGGAACCGACGACCGTGCCGACGCTGTTGATCATCACCTTGCCGTTGAGTTTCGGGAACTTTTCCTCGACCATCGCGGCAACGGCCTTCGCATCCTCCATGCAGGCGGACTGCGAGATAAAACACTTCTGGTCGTAGTCCAACCCGTGTTCCGCGTGCTGCTCCATTTGACCGACGATCTCGCGCATGATGCGCTTTTTCCCGTTGATCTTGAAGCGCGGGGTCAGGTGCCCCAGCTCGTCCATGTTCATCAGCGGGTAGATGTTCAGCAGTGAGCCAATGGCAAACGCCGTTGCGGAGATTCGCCCGCCGCGCTTGTAATGCGACAGGTCGGTGGAGAAGAACCAATGGTGCAGATTCAGCTTGTGATCCTCAATCCATTCCGCGGCTTCGTCCAGCGGCATGCCGGAATCGCGCAGATCCGCAAGCTTGTCCACCATCATGCCGTAGCCGGAGGACGCGCCGAGCGAGTCCACGAGGACGATCTTGCGATCCGGATAGCGCTCCTTGAGCTCGTCCCGCGCGAGCAGCGCGGCGGCATAGGTGCCGGAGAGTCCCGAAGAAAACGACAGGTGTAAAATGTCCTTGCCGTCCTTGAGGAACGGCTCAAAGAACGCTAGAAACTGCTCCGTATTGACCAGCGAGGTCGTCGGCATGGCGCCCTGTTCAATCCGCTTGTAGAACTCTTCAAACGGCATGCTCTGGCCAAGATCGTCCGGATACTCCACCCCGTCGAAGAAGAAATGGAAGCATACGTAGGGGATGTTTCGCTGTTCGAAGTACTCTTTCGGCATATCGGCGGTCGAGCAGCAGGTTAGTATATACGGTTGCATGGTGTTCCTCCCAGTAAAAATGTATGGTGCGGCGCTTAAAACCGGGTGTTGCCCGGGTTTCATCGCGCTCGATTAAAACGCCATGATGACGCCTTTTTCATTGGCATAGAGCGAGCTGACCCCGCGCGTCGGCAGCACGAGTATCTCCGAGAACTCGTAACGGCGCTCAATTTCGCCCTTGAGTTCCTCCGCCATCGACGGATTGTTGCAGTGCGTGATGACAAGGCTTTTACCCTGTGTGGGTCTGCCGTCCGAGGCAATCGTATCCGCGAGCTTCTTGACGACCTGCTTCCAGCCCTGCACATGCGAAACGAGCGAGATGTTGCCGTCCCCGTCCGCGCCCATAATCGGGCGGATGTGCAGCGTGGAGATAATCGTCGCCGTAATGCGGTTGAGCCTGCCGTTTTTGAGCAGGTTGTCGATGTTGTCGAGCACAAAGAACGTCCGCATCTCTTTGATGAAGTTTTCGACGCGGGTGATGATTTCGGGCTTTTGCAGTCCCTCGTGAATCAGTTTTCGAATTTTCATGACGATCAGCACTTCGGCGGCGGCGGCACTGCGCGAGTCGAAGACATGCACGTCCGCGCCGGTCTCCTCGGCAATCGACTTGCCGGACATGGCGCTGGCGTAGGAGCCGGAGAGACTGCTCGAAAGCGTAACGGCAAAGGCGTTTGCGCCTTTGAACGCGTCCGCATAGCTGCCCGGCGCGGGCGCAGCGGAGCCGACGCGACCCTTGCAGGCCTTCATCTCCGCCATAAACTGCGGCAGGTCGAGGTTGTCGTCATCCGTAAATTCTTTCTCGGCTAAGGTAAGCGTCAGAGGAACGCTGGTGACGCCCCATTCCTGCTTCAGCTCATTGGTTAAATCACAGCAGCTGTCGGCTACGAGTTTATATTCCATTGGGTACCCCATTTCTGCAATCGGACGATTTCGATTTTAAAACACAAAATCCCTTTGGTGTTGAAGAACGCCCGACGGGCGAATTGTATCAACCTTCATTCAAGTCTGGTTCAATGAATGCTCAACGGATTCTCAACTGCAAAAATCCGGTTGGCCCGAAAACCCTTTCCAAGCAACGCTTTCGACCCGTCTTTTCACGCACAGATGCGTTCTTCGTGATAAAAAAAGCCCCGCGTTACGCGGAGCCGAATGCACGATATCAAACCGGATTCAGGGCTTTGCGGTCCCCGTTTCCAGCGGTAGTTGAACGGTAATCGCCGTACCGCTGCCAACCTCGCTCTCCAGCGAGATGCTTCCACCGCAGAGCGTGACAATGCGCTTGACGAGCGCAAGACCCAGGCCGCTGCCCTGCCCCGTATGCGAACGCTCGCCTTGGTAAAACTTGTCGAACGCGCGTTTGATCACGTCCTCCGACATGCCGATTCCCGTGTCCCGAACGATCACGCGAACTCCGCTGCCAAACGGGCGGCAGTGGATCGAAAGCACGCCAAACGGGTTTGAAAACTTAATCGCGTTGTCGATGATGTTGCTCCAAACCTGCGCGAGCAGCGCCTTGTTTCCGTAGAACGGCGTCGCCTCCAGATTGAGGTCGATTGCGAGGTTCTTTTCCTCCCAGATCGGCTCGTATCCCAAGAGCACACGGCGAATCTGCTCGTCCAGCATGTACGGTTCCTTTTGCAGCACGATCTCCTGATTCTCCAGCTGTGAAAGCGAGAGGATGCTCTGCGTCAGCCGCGAAAGACGGCTCGTGTTTTCCAGTATGCGCTCGATGTAGCGCGCCTGCTCTTCCTTGCTCAGCGACTCGTCCTGCAACAGCGTTGCATACCCTTCTATCGCCGAGAGCGGGGTTTTGAACTCGTGGGAAACGTTGCTCACAAAGTCGCTGCGCAGCGTCTCCGTGCTCGCGAGCTCCTTGACCATGATGTTGAAGCTGGTGGCGATTTCCTCAATCTCCTTGGCAATGCTCTTTTCCTCCAGCCGGACGGAGAAATCGCCCTTGGAAACCTTCTTTGCCGCGTCGTTGATCTTGAGAATCGGCGAGAGCATTTTGGTGGAGGTGTACGCGGCGATGCCGATTCCAAGCAGGATCGAAAACATGCCCATATAGGTGGACGAGGTTAGAATCATCGTCAGCGTGCCGATCTTCAGTTTGAGCAGAATGTAGATGATTCCGTAGGTCAGCACCATGGACGCCGTGATGATTCCGGCAATGATCACCGCGAAGATCTGCGCCGCGCGCGGGCGGGTTTTGACCTTCGGCAGTTTAAGCATGCTTTTTCACCGCCTTGTAACCGAGGCCGCGAATGGTCACGATTTCAAACTGCGCGTTCTCCTTAAACCGCTCGCGCAGGCGGCTGATGTGCACGTCCAGCGTATGCAGGTCGCTCTCGGTGTCCATGCCCCAGATTTCGTCCATGATCTGCTGCTTGGTGAACACGCGGTTCGGATTGGAGAGCAGTTTGTAGAGAATGTAAAACTCCTTTTGCGGCAGCACGTTGCAGTCCCCGTCGATGCAGACGGTGAGATCGTCGTA
>DAIRTE010000134.1:0-8078 GCA_036804025.1 Clostridia bacterium
TCCGCCGTACACATCGACTCAAACGGAAATGGGAATTCCCGAATGGTGCGGTTGACAAAATCGATCTCATAACCGGTACCTTCAAAGTGGAAAAAACCGTTGCTCGGTTCCACCTTCAGGTAGCACATCTGCTCGTCCGCCTCGTTGTTGTGCGCAAAATACCACGGGCGAAACACCTCAATCAGTTTCTCGCGAATAGCGGCATTCTGCGGCTCCAGCGGATGCCCCATGCACGTAGCCTTGCCCTGAAAATTGTGCATCGTTCTGCCGTGCAGCGCGACGTTGGGGTTTTCGAGAATCTCCCGCATCTTTCGCGATGAGCGATACGTAACGATATAGAAGCACCCGTTTTCATAATAGGTATCGACAAAGCGGATCGACGGAACGTTGTTCGCCGCGGTTGCGAGCGCAAACTGATAGTCCCGCCCAAACACCTTGCTAAGAAGCTGTAGACCCTGTTCAAAATCAGCCACGAAGATTACTCCTGTTTTTGATTTAATTGTATGCTATTTAACAGCTTGTTTCAACAGCTCCACACGGTCGAGTTTTTCCCAAGGCAGGTCGAGGTCGAGCCGGCCGAAGTGGCCGTAGGCCGCCGTCTGGCGATAGATCGGCCTGCGCAGGTCGAGCGATTCGATGATTGCCGCGGGGCGGAAGTCGAACACCCGCTCCACCGCGCGCTCAATCGCCTCGTCGTCGAGAACGCCCGTGCCAAACGTATCAATCGAAACGGACACCGGACGCGCAACACCGATGGCGTACGCGAGTTGAATTTCGCACTTGCTTGCCAACCCCGCCGCGACGACGTGCTTTGCCGCATACCGCGCAATGTACGCCGCGCTGCGGTCCACCTTTGTCGGGTCCTTTCCGCTAAAGCAGCCGCCGCCGTGCCGCGCGTAGCCGCCGTAGGTATCGACTATGATCTTTCTGCCGGTCAGACCGGAGTCCCCCATCGGCCCACCGATGACGAACCGACCCGTCGGGTTAACGAAAATCTTCGTGCTTGCGTCCACAAGCCCCTTTGGCAGCACGGGACGAATCACTGCCTCCTCAATGTCGCGGCGAAGCGTCGCCATGTCCACGTCGTTGTGTTGTGCGCTGATGACGACGGTGTCCACGCGCGCGGGTTTGCCGTCGAGGTACTCAATCGTGACCTGGCTCTTTCCGTCCGGGCGCAGATAGGGAATCTGCCCCTGCTTGCGGACGCTCGTGAGCTGCCGCGCGAGCGCGTGCCCAAGCGAGATGGGCAGCGGCATGAGCTCCGGCGTTTCGTCGCACGCAAAGCCAAACATCATGCCCTGATCGCCCGCGCCGGTGCCGAGGCGCTCGTCCGCCTCGCCGCTCTTTTGCTCCAGTGCGTGATCCACGCCGAGCGCGATGTCCGGGCTCTGCCCGTTGATTGCGGTGATGACCGCGAGCGTGTTTGCGTCGAACCCGAACTCCGGCTTGTTGTAGCCAATCTCGTTGGCAACGTTGCGAACGAGGTTCGGAATATCGACGTAGCAGTTCGTCGAGACTTCGCCCATCACGAGTACCATGCCCGTCGTCGCCGCGCATTCGCAGGCCACGCGCGAAAGCGGGTCCTGCGCGAGCATTGCGTCCAGCACCGCGTCCGAAATGCAGTCGCAGAGCTTATCGGGATGCCCTTCCGTGACGGATTCCGAGGTAAAGAGTCGTTTTGCCATAAATAAAATTCCTCCGATGTTACAATACAAAAAACCTCATCCGCAGATGAGGTTTCAAGAACACGATGGTTGATCGCTCATCTTTCAGCTTTCGCTGCCGGAATTGGCACCTTATTTGCTCTTCACAAACAGGTTGCCGGGCTTCACAGGGCCGTTCCCTCTGCCACTCTTGATAAGGCGGTATGCAGTTTTTTGTTCGATGGCTATTCTAGCACAACGAAGGACTTGCGTCAATCGCTGTTTTCAGCCGCTATTGCTTGTTTCCGTTGTTGTTGATCGGGTCGGTCTCGCTGGGCACAAGGTTAGAGTATCCAAACATCAGCCCGTCCGGCACGGCGCGCTGGTAGGAGATGTCGTCGCTCGCGCCAATGCGGTTGCCAGAGTGCGAGTTGAGCTGCTCGCCCATAAAGATCAGGCCCGCGGAGAGTCCGCCGTCGAGGTTATACGCCTGCGAGCAGCCGTACTCGGCAAACAGATCCGCAAACTCCCAAATCGTCATGCCGACGCTGTAGCTCTTTTGCCTCCCGTCGACCACAATCGCGAGGTAGTGCCCCGGCTCGAGATAGCCGATGCCCGCGCGCGGGTTGATCCGGCGGACGCGATGGTACTTTGCGTCTTCGTTGATCACGCCGTCCTTGATGAGCGTCGGCCCAAAGGAATAGCTGTTTTCCACGCCCTCTTCGAGCAGCGTCTGCCCGCGCATTTCCCACTTGGCGAAGATGCGCATGGACATGTCGGGGTAGATTGCCAGGGTGTCCTCGGCATTCTGATCCGAAAACAGCCGTCCGTCGCGAATCAGAATGCCCTTTTCGTCCTTTTCGCTGTTGATCAGGTTATCGCCGGTGAGCCAGAGCACGGCCTTGGCGCGCCGCGCCATGATCCAAGGATAGATCGCGCCGCGTCCGGTGTGTCCCTCCGCGCCGAAACCGGGGCGGAACTGCGAGATGTCCTTCATGTGGATATCCGCTACAAAATAGGTCAGCGGTTTTCCCGCGTCGTTTGTCGTGCTGATGCGGTCAATGTCGATGCCGAGGTCGTCCGAGCGGTAGGCCCAGTGCCCGTGCTCGCTATCGACGACGACAACCTCCGGCGGATCGCTTTCCTTGCGATAGAAGTTCTCTTCAAACGCGGCGACGGCGTCCGGCGTCGGCTCGGCGCTCGGCGCAGGCGTTGCGGTTGGTTCCGCGCTCGCTTCTGCGGGAGCGGATTCCGGCGCGGCGGATGCAGCGACGGATACCGGATCGGGCGAAGGTTGCTTCTTGACGGACGCTCCGGCGAGCACGGCGCTCACGGCGAGTCCAACCGCCAGCGGAATCAGGCAAATGCAGATCGCATCGCCCTTGCTGCGGCGCGCCCGAATCGGGCGGTAGAGCAGCAGGAACATCGCAACGGTGAGCGCAAGACCGGCGCCCATGCAGATGACGACGGGGCCGAACGACAAATTCAGGTTCATGAGCATGCCCGGCTCAGTGTTTCCGGCGTGCTTTCCGTTTCCGGAGGTTGCGGGCTCCGTCGCCGCCTGCGGCGCATCGGCTGCTTCGGGCGCGGCGGTCGCTTCCGGCGTCGGCGCGGGGCTTGGCGAAACCGGCGCATAAGCCAGCAACGACGAGGTGCTGATGTGCTCAAACAGATCGTTCTTCGCTTCGTCCTCGCCAACGGTCGTATAGGCGAGCGTATAGGCGCTCGTCGTGTCGATGGAAAGTCCGAATACACGCTGCGAAACGTGCAGATTGTAGGCGGCCTGCGCCACCTCGGCGGCGGTCTTTCCGGCGTAGGCGTTCAGCGGCGTGTTCATGTCCACAATGGTTGGGACGACGTCCGCAGTTGCGCCAAAGGTGTAAAACTTTTGCACGGACTCGCTTTCCCGTACCGCGCGAATCGCGCATTCGTTGACAAACTGGTGCGAACCGACCGGGTCCTCGGCGGAGTGCGCAACGACGACCTTGGGGTTCAGCGCGGCGATTTCCGCTTTGAGGTATTTAATCACATTCGTCTTGTTGAACTCCTCCGCCGCCATGGCGTAGGAGTCGTAATTGCTGCAGGAATAACCGCCAAAGATTGGGTATTCGAGGTACCCCTCCGAGGCGAGGCCCGATAGCGCTTCGTCCACACGCGCGCGCTTGCCATAGTTCGAGAGGTAGAGAATTGCGGTCTTGATGCCGCGTTCTTTTGCATAGGTTGGCAGCAGCGCTCCGAACTGCTTGCTCTCGTCACCCGGGCCAACCGCAAGAATCAGCAGATCGACGGAGGTCGGCGCGGGCAGCAGCGCCTGCGTTGTGGTACTGGTCGGCGAAACGGAGGAATAGGCGGCGACGTCGCCAATATCGCCCTCCGGTAGGTTGGAAACGGTGATGGACGCGCAGGACGGGTCAATCGAAATCACGCGGCGGAGGAACCCGTCCGTGATCGTCTCCTCCGAAATGGCGGTTCCGCCCGCGTTCAGCTGCGATACCGTATAGCTGCCCGGAACGGTATACCAGTCCAGCACGAGGGTGCTGATTTCACCTTCCGGCGTGATGGTGAACGCGGCGTTCGCCTTGAGGTGCACGCGCGAGGTGACCAGTCCGTCGTTGAGACGATAGGTATACGACGCGGATTCCTCCGGCAGGGTAAACGAACAGCCAACCGGAACATCGGTTGGTTGCGAGGAGTCGGTGTTTTCCGCGTGCGCAACGGCGGGGGCGCTCAGCAGCGCGAGTCCGCAGATGAGCAACGCTAGCAGTCTTTTCATGAACGATTGTTAACTCCGGTGTTTCGTTTTCTTATTTCTAGCGCGAATGATCAGCGCAACAACGCCCGTCATCAGCGCAAAGAACAGCATGAGTGCTATGGGAAACAGCAGCTTGGACAGTACTGCTGAATGCTCCGGTTGAGAGGTTGCCTGCCCGGCAGGCGTAGCCGTTGCGGCCGCCGTCGGTTCCGGCGTTGGCACCGTCGTTGGCTCCGGCGTCGGGGCAACGTAGTTGGACAGCCGCGCGGGGTCTACGTGCTCAAAGAAGTCGTCCTTCGCCTCGTCCGCGCCGACGGCGGAATACGCGAGTCCGAACACTGCGGAGTTAAAGTCCCCTTCGTCGTAGACGGTCTGGTGGTACTCCTGCTGGGAAACGTGCATGTCGTAGGCTTCGTTTGCCAGTTCAATCGCGGTCTTTCCGCCAAACGCGGAGAGCGGAACGCGCCAGTCCATGGTCAACGTTCCCTCGGGGTAAAGGTGTAGATAGAGCTTCTGCGTCTGCCAGACGCCGTACTTGGCTATAGAGTCAGGGTACTGTGCGGCGTCCGCCGCGAGCGGCACGGCTTTGAGCAGGCAATGCGCGGTTGCGCGGTGGGCACCGTGGCCGTATTCGCCGTTCAAATCGTGGGAAACGATGACCTCCGGCTGAAATTGGCGGATCAACTCCACGAGCGTGGAAACGGTGTTCTCCTCACCCCAGCGCTTCAGGCCATCCTCAAGCGTCGTGGTGTACGCGTCCCGAAACGGCAGAAACACCGGCGCATTGCGAACGCCAAGGTGCCAAAGTCCGGCCAGCGCCTCGTCTACGCGGATTCGCTCGCCGTTTGCCATGTAGGCAACCTGAACCGCAAGCCCGCGCTCACCCGCATAGGTGGGAATCGTTCCGCCAAAGTAGAGCAGCTCGTCGTCACAGTGCGCCGAGACGACCAAGAGATCCGCTTTCTGGAGCGGCTGCTGCCAGTTGAGCACACCCTCCGGCAGCTCGCCCGCCGTATAGAGCGTCAGTTCGGAGAGCAGCAACCGTTCTTCTTCGTTATAGAGCTGGATTCCGCGTGCCTCCGGCTGCAACGGATAGAACGCATTGTAGAGCGGGTGATCAAGCGTTTCGCGGCTGAGTTCCGCGCCCTCGGCGTCTATCTGCACCAGTATAGCAGAAACCGGCGGTTCGTACCACTTTAGATATACGCCCGCAATTGCTTCCGCATCCGTCCAGGCGCAGGAGTAGCCTTCTTTGGGGGCAAGCTTTGCGTAGGTTTCCACATTGCCGTCCCGCGTGAGTTTGACCGCGCGGCTGTTGTCCGGTGCGGAAACGGACACCTGTGCGGTGACGTCCTTGGCCGTATCGGCGTTTTCGGCAAGCGAAATCGCCGGCGCGATCAGCAAAAGCGTGACCGCGCCGACGAGAAGAACCGCTTGTTTTAATTTATGAACCGACATGCTTTGGCGCATATCCTCCTTATTGTATCCAAGAATCAGGCTATATTTGTTGTATAAACCGACATGCTTTGGCGCATATCCTCCTAATATAGTAATCGTTCAAAATTGGCAAGTGCGGGAATCGCGTCAGGATTCCTGAGCCATTCTGCCGTTTGCCTCGCGCATTTCGCGTTCGGTCTTTTCCAGATCCTTGCCGCCGAGAATCAGCAGCAAGCCGCCGCTGCCAAAGAGGATCAGCAGGCTGAGGATACCGATGGACGCGCGGTCGGTCAGCATATAGAACATGGCATAGAGCAGCGGGCCAATGACGGTTGCAAACTTGCCGAAGACGTCGTAGAAGCCGAAGTATTCCGCGCTTCTGGCCTGCGGAACCAGTTTGCCGAAGTAGGAGCGCGAGAGCGCCTGGATGCCGCCCTGCACGGTGCCGACGAGTGCCGCGAGCACCCAGAAGAGCGTGGTCGCCAGCCCGCGCGCGGAATTGTAGTCCGCAATTTTCTGCGTATCCTGCGCGTAGACGGCGAGTTCCTTGCCGACGCTTGTCAGCGCGGCGGAGGCGGTGTTCCGGCTTTCGTCACTCGTAAACGAGTAGACGACGCCCGCAGGATCCTCCACCTTCGTGGTCAGATCCGTGATCACGGTTGCAAACGCTGCGGAGCGATCCTCCGCGGAGAGTTCGGCACGTGCGTCCTCCACGAGATCCTTCGAGAGCGTTTCCCAGGCTTTTTGATCCTGCTTGTCCGCAAACGAAACCTGCTCGGCGGCAACGCTGGCGCGCGTCGCGGTAACGAGGTCGAGCTGATATGGTTCGACCAGCCGACCCATGAAGAAGCCGACGCCGCAGATCACGAAATAGATCGCGATGGCGGAGATGATCATCTTGATCGCGCCGAACTTGCCGGAGAGCTTGCTAAAGAGAATCGCGCAAGGTGCGGCGACGAGCTGCGTCACCAGCAGCGCAAAGATCATGCCCGTGGTGCCAAGTCCCAGCGTTGCGCCGTAGTTGGTGGCCAGCGAAATGACCGCGCCGACGCCGTCGATGTAGAGGAAGTACGCGATCAGGTAGATAAACAGACCCTTGTTGCTCACGCAGCGCTTCATCGTGTCCCAGAGGTTTGAGAGCGCATGCTTGGCCAGCTCGCTCGGCGGGGTTTCGACGTAGTGCGTCTGCTTGACGTTCTTGAGAATCGGGATGGAGAACACGAGCCACCAGACGGTGACGATTAGAATCGCGAACTTCATCGCAATGGGGTCGTAGTTGCGAAGCAGCATGACGGCAATCGAAATCACGAATGGAATCGTGCTGCCGCCGATGTAGCCCATTGCATAGCCCCAAGAGGAAACGCGATCCATGCGCTCGTCCGTGGTCACGTCGGTGAGGAACGAGTCGTAGAACACGCAGGAACCGCTAAAGCCGATGTGCGAAATCACATAGCCGACGAGCATCCATTGCCAGGTGCTTACGAACGCGAGCACGGCGGTGGACAACGCGCCAATGAGGATGAACGCAAAGAGCAGCTTTTTCTTGTTGCCCTTGAAGTCGGCAACCGCGCCGAGGGTTGGGGCGAGGAACGCACCGATCAGCGAGGCAAGTGAAACGCCGATGCCCCACCATTTGGTTCCGAGGTCGCCCGCCACGCTGGCATAGTAGATTGGGAAGATGACGGCCATGATGTTGGTGGCATAGACGGAGTTTGCCCAATCGTAAAAGATCCAGCTTTTTTCCTGTTTGGTAAAGCGCTTGCTTTCGTCGCGCGGACGCATGAATGGTTCACCCTCTCCCATATGAAATTTATAAAAATGAAGAACAAGAACTGCTTGCAGTATACCATTCTTCGAGGGCGGGAACAAGGCGGTTTACGCTTGCGTTACCAGTGATTGCCGTAAAGCGGAAGATTTTACGAGAATCGTTTCTATTTTTGATTTTTCGACTGCGAGACGGTATTTCTTATGATATATCATATGGGGAACCATGCGTTTTTGTACGTGTGCTCAAAAAATGAAAGGCATGCGAACAAATTTTATATATTGCGCGCGGACTCGTTGACATTGCCACAAGGCGGGGCTATGATGAACTTGAGCGAATTCCCACACGTCGAGTATTTCAATTCAAATCAGGAGGGCATCCATGAACGCCTACATTCAGAGGGTATTGGAAGAAGTCCAGAAGAAAAACGCAAGTGAACCGGAGTTTCTGCAGACCGTAGAAGAGGTGTATTCCTCGTTGG
>DAIRTE010000135.1:0-7943 GCA_036804025.1 Clostridia bacterium
CCCTTGCTCATAGATGGCCTTCACCTTCGCGCGGCCGCCCGCAACGGAGATCATTTCGCAGAGGTCTTTCTCCACCGCGGCGAAATCACCGGACTTGATCGCAACGATCTGGAGCGAAACGTCCAGCTCGGTTGCGCCGTTTAAGATCGCTTCCCGAATCTCCGCGCACTTTGCGTTGGTGGACGCCGCGCCATGCGGAAATCCAACGGGCACGCAGATGCCGACGTTGCTGCCGCCGAGCCGTTCCTTCGCGAACGTGACAAAGTAGGGCGACACGCAGACGTTCGCGAAACCATATTTCTTGGCTTCCTCGCAGCCCTGCCGGATCTTGTCGGCGGACGTATCCGGGTTGAGCAGCGAATGCTCCAGCTTGCCCGCCAACTCCGCACCGCTTAGCATCGGCGCGCGCGCGGGCTTTTCGCCCGTTTGCGTTTCCGCCAGACGCGCATAGACTTCCTGTGTGACCTTGGCCACAATTGCTTCGATATCCAACTGTTTATCCTCGATTATTTACGGTTTATCATTCGTTTTGCCTTAGAACGTATGTTGCGTCCTAAGATTTTTGCCTGTTTGTCATGTTTTATAGATTGTTTCGCCGTCCACCGAGTAGTGATCCAGCACGCCGCAGATCGTCCAGTCGGCGATGATTTCATCGTCCTTGAGCAGCATCTTTGTCGCGCCGCCGTCCACATTGACCAGCACAAGATCGCCCACGCCCGCGTTTGCCGCGTCGAAGGCGATTTGGCGCGATTCAATTGGATTTCCGTTCAAATCGACAAACTCAACAATCATGAGTTTGTGCCCATGAAACTTGAAATCCTTTACGGTGGATACAACGTTGCCGACGACTCTGGCAATCCTCAATTTCTGGCATCTCCGATCCTGAATGTTCGACCGCGCCGCGCGCGGCACAAAGCTATCTTCCGCTTATTTCGGCAGAATGCCTTCCACGTCGTCATGCGGACGCGGAATTACGTGGACGGAGTACAGCTCGCCAACGCGTTTTGCCGCGGCAGCGCCCGCTTCGACGGAGGCTTTCACCGCGCCGACATCCCCGCGCACCATGACGGTCACGAGCCCGGAGCCGATCTTCTCTTTGCCAATCAGCGTTACGTTCGCCGCCTTGACCATTGCGTCCGCGGCTTCAATTGCGCCGACGAGACCTTTGGTTTCCACCATGCCCAATGCCTGCTTTTCCATTGTGAACTCTCCTTCTGATCGTTTAATTGGTTATGATTATAAGCTTTCGTTGTAGGAATCGATGAATCCGACGATTGCCGCGTCCGCGGGAACCAGCCCGTCCCGAAAGATCAGCGAAGCTTCCTTCGAGCCAATCAGGTACACGAAATCGTCCGGCCCAGCCTGCCTCGTCTGGTCCGCGGCGACGATCAGTTTGGTCGGTTTGCCGTTTTCAATCATCTGGACGACCAGCAACTTAATTCCCTGCAGCTTCGCGTCCTTGACGGTGGAAACGACCGACCCGACGACTTTTCCGGTGTACATACCTGTTACGCTCCCTCCAAATGGATCTTCGCGGGTTTGGTTAACTTACTTCTTCGGAGCCGCTTTCTTGGCCGCCGGCTTCTCCGCCGCCGGTTTCTCGGCTGCGCCGTGCTTTGGCAGAATGTCCTCCACCTCGTCGTGCGGGCGGGGAATCACATGCGCGCTGACGAGTTCGCCAACCCGCTTTGCCGCGGCGGAACCCGCCTCGACGGAGGCCTTCACCGCGCCGACGTCCCCGCGCACCATGACGGTTACGAGGCCGGAGCCGATGTTTTCCTTGCCAATCAGGGTAACGTTCGCCGCCTTGACCATTGCGTCCGCCGCTTCAATCGCGCCGACGAGCCCCTTGGTTTCAATCAATCCGAGTGCCTGCTTTTCCATATTCTTCTCCTTGCTGCTGTGTGACGATTAAAAGATTGCCTGTAGCATATCCGGGTGCGGCGACGGAATGACCACCGTCCGCGCAACCATTCCCTTTGCTTCCTCGAGGTTCTCCGCCGCCTGCACCGCAAAGCGCACCGCCGAAACCTCGCCAATCATCGTGATGAACGACTTACCGCCAAGGCCGCGGCCCAGGCGAATCTCGATTAAATTCACGTTTGCCGCCTTGACCGCCGCGTCCGCGCAGATCACCGCGGAGGCAAGCGAGAACGTTTCAATCAAACCCAGCGCACCGGTGGTAAACACCTCCGAGCACGCGCCGATCGCCTGAATCACCTGCTCGTGCACGTTTGGAATCACGATGCTGTCCACGAGCACCTCGGCCGCAACGACAACGCCCGCGGCAACCGCGGCTTCCACCGCCGCGACGCTGCCGGAGACGATGACGATGTATTTCCCCGCGCAGACCGGCTGGGCGCTTGCCAGTGAAACGTCCGCCGCTTTGAGCATTGCGTCGCCCGCTTCAATTCCCGCCGGAATGCTGTTTGTTTCGATCATGCCTAACGCGTTCAAGACCATTCTCCTTTTTGCGCTACTGCGCCAGTATCTCAATTGAACTGTTCGTTACGTTCGTTACGGTGCCGCTGATGCTCGCGTGAATTCGTGCGCCCAGGCTCTTTTCCGGAATCTCCGCGATCAACTGGCCCTTCGTCACCCGATCCCCGGCTTTGACCACCGGAATCGACGGCGCGCCAATGTGCATGCTCAGCGGAATTTTCACGCTCGAAACCGCAATGCCGTCCTCGACCAGCGGCGTTTCCGCGTCGTATTGCAGAATCCCCATGCGGGACATCAGGCGCTTGGTTGGCACCTTGGTGTTTTCAAAGCTCTGCGATACGCCGCCCTTGATTCGCTTTTCCGGCTTATAGCCGTTCTGCCGAAGCCCGGTCTTCATCCGCGCCATCATGCGGCTCGGGCTGAGCCCGAAGTTGCAGGCATAGTAGCTGCAAAGTCCGCAATCGCAGCAGGAGAAGATGCCGTTGACGTCGCCGAGCAGCTTGCCGTTGTTCATAAACGCGGCGCGCATCGCCTTGTGCGGCTCCACGCCAAGCCCCAGATTGTTGCGGGGGCAAAGCTGCGTGCAGAGGTTGCACTGGCAGCAGACCGCCTTGGCGAGCTTGAGGTCAACCTCCTGCTGATCGGTCTTCTTTTGAATCAGCGGGTGGTCGGACGGAAAGACGAGAAGTCCGCCGGTCGTCTTGGTCACCGGTTCGTCCCAGTCGTTACTCAGCTTGCCCGTCGCCGGGCCGCCGACGACAATCGTATACCCGTCGAGACTTTTCGGCCCCCCGGCTGCCTCGATAAGCAGACGATACGGCGTGCCGATCGGCACCTTCAGCGTCACCGGACGGCCCACCTCGCCGCCGACGGTAACCACCTTGTCGACGACCGGCTGCCCTTCCAGCGCGTTTGCAATGTTGATCAGCGTGCTGACGTTGCTGACCACCGCGCCGACGTCCAGCGGGATTCCGCCGGTCGGCACGACCTTTCCGATGACTTCGTAAACAATCTGCTGTTCGTCGCCCGCCGGATAATAGCTCTCCATTGGATACAGGCGAATGTTCGGTTCTCCGGCAATTGCCTTTTCCAGCGCGGTAATCGCGTCGTGATAGTGCTTTTTGAGGCAGATGACGCCGCTTTGCGCGCCCGTCGCCTCCATCACCGCCTTGAGGCCTTTGACGACCAGCTCCGGATAGCGCTGCATCATCAGGCGGTCAACCCGCAGCAGCGGCTCGCACTCCGCGCCGTTCGCCAGCACGATTTCGGCTTTGCCCGCCGCCTTTACGTGCGTCGGGAAACCCGCGCCGCCGGCGCCGACAACGCCCGCGTCACGAATTTTGTCTACAACACCCATGCTCCGCCCTCCGCGTTAGACGATCCGTAGGTTGCCATACAGCACGCAGCGGCGCGAACGGGTAAACGTTCTCGCGCTGGTCAATCCTTCGCCGGTCGGCGTCGCAATGGTCAGCGTCGTATACCCCTCGCCATTGAACCCAAGCCCGGCGTAGGAAGGCGCGTTTTTGACGAAGATCGTCGTATTCAGCGCTTTTGCCGCCATGGTCAGGTGCGTTACGTTCTGCGAATGCATCATCGCCGTGTGCTTGCAGCCGTTTTCGGCCTTGATTGCCTTGGCAATCGCCTCTTCAATCGTAAATACCTGCACAACGCCGAGCACCGGCATCAGCATTTCCACCGTCACGAACGGATGGTTCTCGTCCACGCTCGCAATCAACAGCCGCGGTTCGCCCGTGTAGCTCACGCCGCTTTCCTTGGCAATGTAGGTCGCGTCGCGGCCGACGAACTTGCGGTTGATGACGTATTTACCGTTGTCCTGTAAAAAGACCGTCTTGACGACCTTTTCGATGTCCGATCCCGTCAGGCGATACGCGCCGTTCTGCTCCATATGCCGCATGAGCGGTTCGACGATTTCCGAAATCGCGAAAACCTCTTTCTCCGCAATGCAGAGCACGTTATTGTCAAAGCTCGCCCCGTCCACGATATCCTTGGCGGCTTTCTTGATGTCCGCCGTATCGTCCACGATGACCGGCGGATTGCCGGGGCCCGCGGCGATGACTTTCTTTCCCGTTTTCATTGCAACCTTGACCACCGCTTCGCCGCCCGTGATGGACAGCAGCGGAATGTCCGGATGCTCCATGATGTATTTCCCCGTTTCCAGCGTGGGGTTCTTCACCGTGCAGATCAGCGCGGCGGGGCCGCCCGCTTTGACGATGGCCTCGTTGAGAATGCGCATCGTCTCGATGGACGCCTTCTTTGCCGCGGGATGCGGATTGTAGACCACCGCGTTTCCGGCGGCGATCATGCTGATCGAGTTGTTGATGACGCTCGATGTCGGGTTCGTCGAGGGCGTAATCGAGCCGATGACGCCAAACGGCGCACACTCCACGAGCGTGAGCCCGTAGTCGCCGCTCATCGCGCTCGTCGGCAGGTCTTCGACGCCCGGCGTCTTGTTGATGGCCAGCAGGTTTTTCTTGATCTTGTCCGCAACCTTGCCATAGCCCGTCTCCGTATGCGCGAGCTCGGAGAGGTAGTTCACCTGTTCCCGCGCGGCGGTGCGCATGGCTTCGATCAGCCTGCTCCGCTCCTCCAGCGACAGCTTCATGAGCTGCTGCTGGGAGGCTTTTGCGGCCTGAATCGCACTCTCCGGATCGTCGCAAAGCCAGCAGGTCGGCGCGGGATTCGTTTCCCCGCCAACGCCGGAAATCTGCTTAACCGTATCTTCTATAATCTTACGAATCTGCTCATCCGATAAACTCATCTTTGTCTCTCCCTGTCCATGCTGCTCCAAGCGTCGGCAAAACAACACTTGCTAAACGCGCTTTGGAGCGTTGGTTTCGGTTGCCGATTTTGAGGGAAGGCTATTCCTTCTCCTCGTATTTTCGAAAAACGACATCCCCGCGCAATTCAACCGAGTCGATGATCGCGATGATCGCGAGGTCGGACGGTTTTCCGTCCGTAATCGACGTCTGCCGCGAGGAACTGCCGCCAACGCACATGACGACCTCGTTTTCACCCGCGCCGACCGTATCGATGGCAACGAGCGGCTGCCCCTTCTCCTGAAAGGTTTCAATATCGATGGGAACGACAATCAGCAACTTGAGCCCAAGCAGCTTTTCCGCCTTGTTTGTACTGACGACGCTTCCCCTGACACGCGCTAAAATCATAAGAACCGCTCTCCTTATCCATCGATCATGGCGACAAGTTCGTTTGCTTTGTTTAAAGCTACTCTCTACTCTGCGATTGTAACACCGAGTTCATTTGCCTTATCTCTTGCCAGAGGCGTGATCACAGCGCCCTTTGCGCAACGAACGATGCGGTCGCCATATTGATACGCTTCGAGCACCTCTTGCTCGGTCACCAGCTCAAAACCGACCTCCGCCGGTTTCAGCTTCGGCGTGAGCGAAACCATCTCCACACCCATATCCGTTAGCGCCGTGATGGAGCCAACCAATCCCTCAAAAAACGTGCCGCGCTTGAACTTTGGCGGTGTGTAGTCGAGCACGACCGAGACCTTTTTCTCCAGCAGGATTGCCCGCAGCATGAGCTGCTCGGCAAACCCCGCGTCCTCGCCATTTGCGATTCTGCCCAGCAGTTGCAAGGTCGGCATCGCGAGCACCACGCGCTCGTAGAACTTCAGCGAGGAGAGCACGTGCTGCTGCGCCTCGCGCGTAGCGGCGTCGATTCGCTCAAACGACGGGTCGAGCGCAAGCGTAGGTTCCAGCACCGCGCAGGCAACTCCGTTTGGAAACTCGCTTTTCAGGTAGGTGCTGAGCAGCGCGGGCTCCGGCAGGAAATTTGGTATCACAACGAGCGCGCCGTTCTGCTCCGGCAAAAAGAGGCCTTCCGCCATCAGCCGTTCCAGAACGCGCTCGGTGATGCTCCGAACAATCTGCCGAATTTGCGCTTCGTCCACCCTGTCTCCTTACGACCGAACCAGATCCAGCAAATCGCCGTTGCCAATCAGCGCGGCGTTTGCCTCGTCCGTGTCAAAATGCAGCTCTAAGCTATGCGCATCCCCCGCGCGAACGAGCACGTTTTCGAACACCACGGTTCGAACGCCGCGCTTGCGCACGCAGATGAGATCCCCGTCCTTAAGCCCGTACCAGGCCGCCTGCTCCTTGGACGCGTGCAGGTGGTTCTGAGCTATGATCACGCCGCAGGAGAGATCGTACTCTCCCTTTGGCCCAATCAGCTTTCCACCGGGCGTATCTTTGATATCCCCGGACATCCGTACAACGGGCTTGACTCCAAGGCCGTACGCGTCCGTCAGCGAAATCTCCACCTGCGTTGCCGAACGAACCGGCCCGAGTATGCGAATGCCGTCGAACCGGCTCTTGGGGCCGACAAACGTCAGCTTCTCCTCGCAGGCAAACTGCCCCGGCTGCGACAGCGGCTTGAAGGGAGTCAGCGTATAGCCCTTGCCAAACAAGGCGTCCAGCGCCTCCTGCGAAAGATGAATGTGCCGGTTGGAGACCGCCGCCGGAATATAGTAGACCGATTTTGCCGCAAACTCCTCGAGCATGCGCAGCGTCACAAGACGCTTGACTTCCATCTCCGTCATCCGCAGCACCTCTGTTTCTTGCATGGTTCCATGCGAAGCTTATTTCTGTTTCGGCAGGATGTTCTCCACGTCCGCATGCGGGCGGGGAATCACATGCACCGAGTACAGCTCGCCAACGCGCTTGGCTGCCGCGGCGCCCGCTTCGACGGCGGCTTTCACCGCGCCGACGTCCCCGCGCACCATGACGGTGACGAGGCCGCTGCCGATCTGTTCCTTGCCCAGCAGCGTAACGTTCGCCGCCTTGACCATGGCGTCCGCGGCTTCAATTGCGCCGACGAGACCCTTTGTTTCGACCATTCCCAATGCTTCCAGCATTTGCTATTATCCTCCAGAAAGATTAATATACGCTCTTGTTGACCGCGACGTTTCCGGTCGGGCAAGCTCCCGCGCTCGTGCACTTGCCGCAGTTCACGCACTCGTGCTTCTCCGTTTTGCCGGAGACGATCTCCACGCCGGAGCTCGTGCCAAGGCGGGTTGCGCCGGCTTCGATCATCTTCTTCGCGGTTTCGTAGTCGCGCACCGCGCCGGACGCCTTGACGCCCATCTTTTCGCCGACCGTCGCGCGCATGAGCTTGACGTCTTCGACCGTCGCGCCGCCCGTGGAGAATCCCGTGGACGTCTTGACAAAGTCCGCACCCGCGAGCTTGCAGATGGTGCAGGCCTTGACCTTTTCCTCGTCCGTCAGCAGGCAGGTTTCGAGAATCACCTTGACCAGTGCGCGCCCGCGGGACGCATGGACAACCGCTTTGACGTCCTCTTCGACGAGGCTCCAGTTGCCGGACTTCGCGGCGCCGATGTTGAGCACCATGTCGACCTCTTTTGCGCCCTTTTCGATGACTTCGTTCGTTTCAAACGCTTTCACCACGGGCGTGGTCGCGCCAAGCGGGAACCCGACGACGACGCAGGGGTTGACCGGGCT
>DAIRTE010000136.1:0-7881 GCA_036804025.1 Clostridia bacterium
ACCGGCAGCAGCGTGCTGGTCAGTTCGCCCTTGGCGCGATACTGGCGCACAACGAGCAGCGTTGCCGCGGGCGCGGTTGCGGCGGCGATTGCGCCGAGGCAGAGCGCCATTGGCACGGGGAACCCGAGCAGGCTGACGACGACGTCCACGAGGATGACGGCGCCAATCGCCTCGCACGCGGTGATGATGAGGATTTTTCCTCCGATCGCCTTGATATGCGACAGCTTGAACTCACTGCCGATGGAGAAGGCAATGAAGCCGAGCGCGGCGACGGTGATGATGTCCAGCGTGGCGAGTGTGTCCACGCTGACCAGCTTGAAGCAGTAGGGTCCAATCAACAGACCGGCCACCAGGTATCCCGTCACGTTGGGAAGCTTGACCAGTTTTGCGACGCGCGTCAAAAGAAGACCCGCAATCATTGCGATTGCGATGGAAAGCAAAGTATGCATGTTACTTGTGTGATACTCCTTCCCAATTCATAATCGGAAGGGTAAACAGAATACCGGTGTTGGGCTGCTTGAGATCGCCCGCAACCTGATGGACAATGTCCTTGACGGTCGGAATGTCCTCATCCTTGAGCACGACCAGAATCATCTTGTTGTTCTGCCGGCAAGGATTGATGAACTGGCGCAGCGAGCCAAAGATCGGCGGCGCGTCCTCGGTGTTGCACTCGCTCAAAGTGGTCAGCATACCCTGGCAGTCCACCACGGTCGCCCCCTGAATGCCAACCTCGATCAACCGCTTGAATATCGGAGCTACGTTCTCCTCATGGTTCGTAATATGAACAAACAACTGCATAATCCCATCTCCTTTTTCGGTTTACCGCATAAATAACCGGATTCCTGAAAAAGAATCGTTTGTTCCGGCCTGTTCGCGGATTCCCATTGCAGCTTCTTCTACTTAACATATGCAAAAGTACGCCCATTTGACGCATATGTCAAGAGCCGCACACGGTTCATCCGCGTGCGGCTCCTCGCGTTAGCGTTGTTTTCTTTCTGTTTTTGGGTTATGCCGTTCTCGCTATTCCCTGCTCAAATCCCGTCTTCCGGTTGCAAAAGACGATGGTTGCATACAGCGCCAGCAGGCACGCAATCTGATAATACGGCAGTCCACCGAACCCAAACTTCTGCCCGATCCAGCCGACTACCGGGGGCGCGAGCGTGCTGCCGACATACGCCGCCGCCATCTGCAAGCCGATGATTGCCTGCGAATACGCCGCGCCGAAGCGCTTTGGCGTAATGTGGATCAAATTCGGAAACACCGGCGCACAGCCGAGCCCATAGAGCAGCAGCCCCGCGAGCGAGAACGGCCCCGGCAGCGGCAGCGCGAGCACGAGCGCGCCCAGCGCGGCCAGCACGATGCCGGTATTGACCAGCGTTTTTTCGCGTACCTTAATCGCGAGCAAGCCTGTGATCAGCCGCCCGCCCATGATGCCGAAGAAGAAGAGCGAACCCCAGGTTGCCGCAACGCTCGGTTCCACGCCGCGGACGTTAACGAAATACGTCGCCGCCCAGAGACCGGTCGTCGTTTCCCCGGCGCAGTAGAAGAAAAACGAAAGCACCGCGAGGAACGCGCCCTTTTTATGAATCGCGACTCGGTTGTCAATCAGCTTCGCCTCTTCGGCAACCTCCTGCGAAACCGCATGCGGAACCTTGTTCCAAAGCGGCAGCGTCACGAGCAGAAACGCCGCGAGCGCAAACTGAATCAACGAAACCGTATGGTAGCCGCCGCGCCAGTTTCCGCTTTGCTGGAGATAGTAGGCCATAATCAGCGGGCTGATCGTCGCACCAACGCCCCAGCAGCAATGCAGAAAGCTCATGTGGCTCGCCTTGTAGTGCAGCGCAACGTAGTTGTTCAGCGCCGCGTCAATCGAGCCCGCGCCAAGTCCCAGCGGAATGGCGAGCAGCAGCAGAAAGACGAAGTCCTTCGCGTAGGAAAACCCAAACAGCGCCGCCGCCGTCATCAGTACGCTGACCGCCGTTACCCCGCCCGTTCCGAACCGACGAATGGCGCGCACGGAGAGCAGGCTGGACACCACCGTGCCCGCCGTAATGAAGACGGAGATCAGCCCCGCGTAGGAAACGGGCACGCCCAGCTGCGCATACGCAACCGGCCAGGCCGCGCCAAGCAGCGAGTCCGGCAGGCCGAGGCTGATGAACGCCAGATAAATAAGAACCAGTAAAAAAGTTGCCATGCGCGTATTCTATCGGGTTTTTACGCGGTTGAAAAGAGCCATTCTGCCGGATTGGCGTAATTTTGATGAAAGCTGAAAGAATCGTGCTGTGCCGAGAAAATTTCAGATGGATTCAGATGAAAAACGTTGTTTTTGCTCCTACCGCATTCATCATTTTTATATTTTATACGATCAATCGTTAGTATAACTATTGATTTTAAGATGATGTCATCGTATACTATCGTCGACAGGAGATGCAACGATGGAAGAGACAACGATCAAAAAACGCAAGCGGGGCATCGCGACCTCCCGCGCGATTCTGGACGTCGCCGCCGACCTCTTTGCGCGGCGCGGGTACGACGGCGTATCCGTTCGCGAAATTGCGCAGGGCGCGGGCATTCGCGAAAGCTCGGTCTACAACCATTTCTTTAGCAAGGCGGATATTCTCAGCGCGCTGTACGATGAGTTCATTCAGCTGGTTCCGCAAACGCGCCCGTCGGACGAGGACCTCGAGCAGATGCTGGCGATTATGACGCCGGAGGAGATTCTCAAGAACATCCTCTTTCAGGTTGGCAAGAGCGTCAGCGGCTCGCTTTCCAACACCGCGCTGATCATCAGCTACGAGAAATTCCGCTCCCCGCGCGCGGCGCAGATGTATTACCGCTATGTGGTCAACGAGCCCGCGGCGTATTACGAGCGCTTGTTCGAACAGATGATTGCCCGCGGAATGCTCGGCGCCGTCGACGCGCGGATGTTTGCGGAACAATACAACTACGTTTCCATTACACTGACAAAGGAATACATCATGGCGCAATACGGCCTTGCGGACGTGCACGAGGTCGTGCGCTACATGATTCGAACGCTTGAGTTCTTTTGCGGGCTGATGCGAAACGGCAACGGTGCGCCACATGAAACGAAAGAAGCAGCCCCTCTCCCTTGAGGAGCGATTTCCGCCGTCCGCGCCCTGCTCGTGCGACGTTTGCCGTTCGTTTTGCGCTCGCCCCGGCTGGTGGACGGTGCAGGAGGCCGCGCGCGCAATCGCAGCAGGATACGGCGGGCGCATGATGCTCGAGCTCTCGCCCGATCGAACGTTCGGCGTGCTTTCGCCCGCGTTCGCCGGCTGTGAGGGGACGTTTGCGTTTCAGGAGTTCGCGCAGAACGGCTGTTGTTTTTATCGAAACGGCCTCTGCGCGCTGCACGGCACGGGTCTTGAGCCGCTGGAGTGCCGGTTTTGCCATCACGAGCGAATGGGGCAAGGACAGAATTGCCACGTCGCGCTGGAGCGGGACTGGCGTTCGCCCGCGGGGCAGGCGCTCGTGAAGCAATGGCTGCTGCGCGGGTTCGGTCTGGAATCTTCTTTTCCGCTTTTTCCACCGTTGAAAAACGCGACTGTTCCCCATCCATAATACGAACGATTCAGAACCCTCTCGCATTTCACAAAAATGTTTCGCGGTGCGTGTCGTTTTTTTCTCCCGCATCGGCTATACTCACACCATGCAAACAAACGAATCCAACTCGAAAAAAGCGCCCGCCACGCGCGGGCAAAAGATCGCCGCAATCGTCTCCGTCGCGGTGTTTCTGCTCGTTCTCGTTCTCGTGAGCGTATTCGTTGGCGGCCCTCTCGTGAAAACACTGGGTGACCCCGCCTCGTTTCGCGACTGGGTGGACGCACACGGCGCCTGGGGACGCGTGCTGTTCGTGCTGCTCGTGATGCTACAGGTGGTCGTTGCGTTTATCCCCGGCGAGCCGTTTGAAATTGCGGCGGGCTATGCATTTGGCGCGTTCTGGGGAACGCTGCTTGTCTGGATCGGGCTGACGCTCGGCAGTATTCTCGTGTTCCTCTTTGTGCGAAAGATCGGCGTCAAGGCGGTCGAGGTGTTCTTTCCGCGCGAGAAGATCGACTCCATGAAGTACCTCAATAATGAGAAGGCGCTCAACGCGACCGCGTTTGTGCTGTTTTTAATCCCCGGCACGCCGAAGGATTTTTTAACCTACATCGCAGGGCTCACGAGGATCAAACTGCTGCCCTGGATTCTGCTCACCTCGATTGCGCGAATTCCCTCCATCGTGACCTCGACCATCGGCGGGGACGCAATCGGCACCCAGAACTACGTGTTTGCCATTGTCGTGTTTGCCGCTACGGCGGTTCTTTCCGGCGCAGGGCTGCTGATTTACCGCGCGATTCAGAAGAAACGCGCGCTTGCCGAAGCGGGTCGCGTACTCGCAAGCCAGCCGCTGGCGGAGTATGGCGAATCGCCTTCGGATGATGAGAGCGGCGTCTCCAGCGAGCAATCCAGGCCCCAAGACTGACGCTTTTTGCAGTCGATCTTTCTGCCGTCCAAGGGGGCGGCTTTTTTCTTACTCTTTTAAACGGCGTTTGCAGGCCGACTTGATTCGGCTGCATCAAAATGGAACCAATTTTGAAATGAGCATAAGCGTCGCATGCACAAACCGATGTCTTTTGGAGCAATTGGTCATATAGACAGGTGCATAGTTATTCCGACCGGTTTTGTGCATATTCACGGGTCTATCCACAACATCCACATAGTTATCCACCGTTTTTTCTGTTGTTTTCAGCGATTTTTTGGTAGTTGTCCACACTTTGCACGCTGAATAGCAACCGTCGAATGTGGAAAAAACCGTTTCGCGTAAGCGTCGCCTTTCCAGTCATATGCAAATATGGCGGCTTTGTGACGTGTTTTTGTTTTGCAGGTTGCCAAAGCAAAACAACATACCAATCGTCGATTTGCGGTTTTTTCAGCGCGAAAAACAATCCGGTTTTGCAGGATTCTCCCCCACTTTCCCAACAGACTGCTCCTTCGCAATCGCGCTTCTTCTTTCGCATACACGAAGGCACGCACAAAAAAAGCGCCGTTTCACCGGCGCCGTTTCTCTTTACTCCCGATCATTCCATTTACGGCTCTTCAATGGACAGGTATGGAACCGCGTTGAGCGAGAGCGGATCGAGCCGCCCCGCCTTCAACCGACCGTACGCGGCGCTGCCGACCATTGCCGCGTTGTCCGTGCAGAATGCAAAATCGGGGCAGGTCAGCGCGATACCGGCCTTGTCTGCGCGGGTTTGCAGCGCGGCGCGCAGCCCCTTGTTCGCGGAGACGCCGCCCGCAAGCGCGAGCTTATGCCCCGCTTCGCCCGGTTGCGCCTTTGCCGCGCGAACGGTTTTTTCGGCGAGAATTTCGACCACGGTCTGCTGAAACGACGCGGCCAGATCGGCCTTGTTGACCGGCTCGCCCGTTTGTTCAAACGTATGCAGGCGGTTGATCACCGCCGTCTTGATGCCGGAAAAGCTGAAATCGAACCCTTCCCCTTCGTTGAACGCGGAGTGAAAGCGAAACGCGTTTGGATTTCCCGTTTCCGCGAGGCGCTCCAGATTCGGCCCGCCGGGATAGGGCAAACCGAGTACGCGCGCCACCTTGTCGAAGGCCTCGCCCGCCGCGTCGTCGCGCGTGCGCCCGAGCAAGCGATAGCGGTCGTAGTCCTCGACGACGATGATGTGGCTGTGCCCGCCGGAAACGACGAGGCAGGTGAACGGCGGTTCCAGATTCGGGTCGGTCAGGTAGTTTGCCGCAATGTGCGAGGCAATGTGGTTTACGCCGAGAAATGGCAGCCCCGCCGCATACGCAAGTCCCTTTGCGTAGCTCAGCCCCACGAGCAGCGCGCCAACCAGGCCGGGCCCGTTCGTCACAGCGACTGCGTCCAGCTCCTTCAGCGTAAGATTCGCTTCTTTGAGCGTGGCGGAAACGACCGGGCCGATCTTCTGCACATGGCTGCGCGACGCAATCTCCGGAACCACGCCGCCATAGGGCACGTGCAGCGGAATTTGCGTATAGACGCTGCTCGAAAGCACGCGCCTGCCGCTTTCCACCACGGCGGCGGCGGTTTCGTCGCAGGAGGTCTCAATTGCCAGAATGCGCGCGCAGCCTTTGGCTCGAATTGCTTCGAGGCAGGTCTGGACGCGCGTTTCGTAATTAGTCTTCGTCATCGAAAAAGCCCGTGTCGTCATGCACGTTGCCCGTCTTCTTCGCCGGTTTCTTCGCGGCGGCGGGGGCGGGTCTTGCGGTGCGCTGCGGTTCTTCGCGGCGCGGCTTTGCCTCGCGCTCCGGCGAAGGTGCTGCTGCCTCCCGCTCGGTCGCGGACGCCGCGCGCGCTTCCTCGGCGCTGCGCTTTTGCTCCCGCTTTTCCATCATGCGACGCTCGCGCTCGGCTTCCTTTGCGGCGGCCTCCGCCGCGGCGTGCTTCTGCGCCTTGATCGCGGTAACGCGCGCGCGCTTCTGCGCGAGACGCTTTTCCTTTTCCGCAGCGGCCTTCGCTTCCGCGCGCGACTTTTTCCGCAGCGCGGCGGCATCCTCCTGCGCCTTTTTGCGGGCAAGCGTAATCGCGCGGCGACGCTTATACCCATCCGAAGAGACCACAAGCGCCGTGGTGCTCAGCGCAATCAGCACGGCGATCACCGCACCGGCATACAGCGCGACGCGCGAAATGATATCCGCAAACACGTCCTCCGGCAGCATGTTGATCATACGGCTTTGCGTTCCGTCGAAGAGCCAGAGGTCGTTCCAGAACAGTGTTTCGTGGAAGAACGTCCAGAAGTTGGAAAAGTCCAGCGCGGCCCAGGTGCCAAGGAACCCGAAGATCAGCAGCATCACAAACGCGCCGGAAAGGTACCCCTGCGAGAGATACTGCGGCGCCTTGCGAAAATGAATCACCGCCGCAAAGAGGAACAGAATCAGCATCACGAGCACGCCGATGTCCCGGTAGCTCGCAATGGTCATATAGATCTGCCGCACGTCGCCCATATGCTCGACTTCCTGCGGATAGTCGAACATCTGCTTCTGCTCGCCGTCGATGGTTACCTCTACGTTGATGTCGTCCGCGTCGCCTTCCATATAATCCACGAGGCGCGTCATGGAGCGAACGAGGTCAACATTGCTGATGCCCATCTTCTGACTGATGGCCAGTTTGGTGAACTCGTTGTTGATAAAGGTTTCGTCGTTGATGACAAGACCGATGGAGGTAAACACCAAAACCAGAATCAGTATGATCGAGGCGAGCATTGCCAGGCTGACGGAAAGAAACTTTCTCATGCCGATTTGTTCTCCTTCAAAATTTACGAATCGAGTTTACGAATCGCGCCGACTTGCTGATTTCGCGCAGTACGGCGGCGTTCTTGTTCCGCGTTCCGATTCTTATGAAACGCTGGAAATTTGCAGCGTTATTATAACATATTCCCGCAACTGAGAAACACTTCTGCCATTTTTGTTTGATTTGCGGATTCGGATTGTTTTCTGGCTCGATTTTTCAAGTCAGCGGAGCCTTTCCGTTTGGAAACACTTGCGTGCCTATTCAAACCAAGTTAAAATAGATTTAAGTGGTTTAGTAAACCAGTACCGCCGTTTTGCAAAACCAGCATGATTATCGTATTCTGTTGCTCGCCGGAACAATCCGAACCCACCGTTTTACCGACAAGTTTCAACAACACAGTGTGCCGATACGGCATGCGGAAACGAGGGAAATTCAATGAGTTACCGCATATTTACCGACGCAACCAGCGACCTACCCATTCAATTCGCGCAGGATCTCAACGTTACCGTTCTGCCCATGGGCTTTTCCATGGAGGGCCGGGAATATCTCTATGTGCCCGGCAAATCGAGCATGCCGATTGAAACCTTCTTTGCCAACATGCGCGCGGG
>DAIRTE010000137.1:0-7866 GCA_036804025.1 Clostridia bacterium
GGCTTTGCCGCGGGCGTGAACCGCGAGGTCATCCTCGGCGGCTGCGAGATGCTGGGCATGCCGCTCGAAGAGGTCATTGCCATGAGCATTGAGGGCATGCGCCGCGTACACGAGGCGCTGGGGCTGTAAATTCCCCCGCGTCTACTACGCAGGTATCGCACGAACATGAATACAGTTTGCACCGCTCGAAAGACGGTGCAATTCTTATGCGTAGAACCACACTCACTCAACAGGAGTCAACCGATATGGAATCCAATTCTCTGCAAAACAACCCCCTGCGGCATCTGCTCTGGCTGAGCGTACCGCTGTTTGCCGCGGTTCTGTTTGTCGCGGTTACGCTCATCAGCTCCGGCGCCTACAGCCTCGCCTTGGAAGCGACAAAAACGGTGATGCGTTGGGACCCGTCGAATTGCTATCTGGTCATCTCGGTGCACCACGTGTTTCAGGCGGTCATCGCGTTTGCGGTGATCCTCCTTCTTGCGCTCGTTTTTCGAAAAAAGCTGACCGCATTTGGGTTAAATTCCAATCAGTTCCGGTATGCTCTGCGCAGTGTGCTGATTTTCACCGCAATCTGGTTCGTCTTTCAGTTGACGGCCAGCCTGATCGTCGCGCGGACAAACAGCCATAGCACCATGCTCGCGTATCCACTGAACGCGCGAAACTTCATCGGAAATTTTCTGTTCGAAATCCTGCTCTCCGGCACCAGCGAGGAAATTCTGTTTCGCGCCATGACCATTCCGCCGATGCTCTTCGTTTTTCAAACGTTCATCAAGAAGGAGAACGTTGCCTGGGGCGTTGCTATCGGCGTCGCGACGCTGGTCTTTACGCTGGCGCACATCAACTTCAACCTCAACCCGTTTGCGATTACACACTTAAATCCAACGCAGCTGCTCACCTGCGTGATTTTCGGCGTTTATTACGGACTCCTGATGAAGAAAACCGGCAGCATCCTTGGCCCGATGCTGGCGCACAACCTGCTCAACGGAGCAATTACGCTGATTGGCTTACTCATGACGCTCTTGTACCGGTAAATCGCGCAAGCAACCAAAAAAGACGGCGTGAGCCGTCTTTTATTGTATACAGTCCTTCGCCTGCTCTCAGGCATGATTCACTCAATCGCAAGCGCCATCAAACAGCGGTTCCACCTGCGTTTGAATCCACTCAATCCGATCCTTGGCGTCCGGCGAAAACAACGAGGCAATGGCGATCACCATATTGTTGTTTCGGTTCCCATAGATCACGTTTCCGCCGTCCCCCAGCGCCGCAAACCGATTCGCATCGAGCACCCACCAGAGATAGCCGTATGCCAGATTCCCCCAGCGACTCTGTTCACGCGTGCACTGCGCAATCCAGTCTGCCGATACAATCCGTTCTCCATTCCAAACCCCATTTTGCAGGCAAAGTTGCCCGATGCGCGCCATCTCACGCGGTGTCAGAAACAGTCCCCAACTCGCAAAATTGTGTCCTTGTGGGTCGGCCACCCAGCCGCGCGTAGTGGGATCGTTCATCACGGTGAAGTGCTCTTCCGCGCTCTTGAGCGTGATGCTCCGCGGAACCGAAATACCCAGCGGTCGAAACAGATGCTCCGTTGCGAACTCCAACGCGCTGCGCCCCGTCGCCCGCTGTAGAATTCCGGAGAGGATGTGCGTTCCGCCGATCGCGGAATAGTGGAACTCCCCCATCGGCTTGTCCCCGCCCAAGAGGTCGAGCGCATCCCGAATCGGGTTTAAACTCGCAAAAAACCGCTCATATGGCTCCGTTTCATACTTATATGGGGCGGTCATGGTCAAAAGGTGCCGGATGGTCACCTGCTGTATGGTCTTCTCGCCTGCCGGAATCGGGTAATCCGGAAAGAAGTCCAGCACCGGTTGATCGATGCTATCGATCCTTCCCTGATCGACGGCTATGCCGATCAGCAGCGAAAACACACTTTTGCTTACGGAAAACACATGCGCGGCATGCTCCGCCGTGTAGCCGTTGAAATACCCTTCGTAGAGCGTTTTGCCGTCCCTCTGCACGAGAAGCCCTGCAATGTTGCCATACTGCTCCCGAATATCCGCTTCGAATGCCTGAATGTTACTCTGCGTCATAACGTCCGTTTCTCCTTATTCTGTTGTCAAGGACGTCCTCAAGACAGAGCGTAAATCCATTAAAAATTGTTTGCAAGCCTTATTATAAAAAAAGATTCACGCGATTTGCGCAAATCTTTGAAGTATTCTTTGTTTCCTCCGAAATAAGATATCTTACTCGCTTTTACCCCTTTTCGGTTTTAAGTATCCTTTGATCACACCCCAGGCACTCTCGAGAAAATACCCGAACGAGCCCTTCCCCTCCGCGTGGTTGTCGAGATCCACGTCGCTCGCGCGGCTCTTGAGAAAACCCACGCGATAGGCGAAGTTGTGCTCCATCCATTCCAGCACGAGCGAACGTTCCGTGCGCCGCCAGGCGGGGTCGCTGGGAAACGCGGCGTTGTAGGCAAACAGCGCGGAGATCACCTCGCGCTTGACCTGGTTCTTGCGGATGCGATAGGAGCCATAGATGCGAAACGACGGATTGCCGGTAAACCGGTCGTCATAAACCGCGATTTCTCCGCGTGCAGACGCCTGTTGCGCCTCGTCCCGATCGAGCGTAATCGTCAGCTTCCATCCGGAAGGGAGTGAAACCGACGTAAAAGACTGCATGTTTTCCATAGGAAAAATCCTAACAACCTTGCGCCGAAAAGTCAACGGCAAACCGCCGCCTTGGAAGCGTCTGTTCGTTCCGCCCGGCTTGCATTTTCGCCGTTTGCCCGCTATGATAAATGCAGTTCACCGAATCCGATCCTCGGAGGTTTTTATACAACAATGGAATCGAAGCATTACGACATCATCCATCAGCATTTTGACGAGCAGCTGGACTCCCTCGCCCGGCTGATCGCGTTTCCGAGCGTATCTCAGGGCGCGCCGGAACCCGGCATGCCGCTTGGAAAGCATATCCACGACGCACTGGAATATACGCTCGATCTCGCGCGCAACATGGGCTTTTCCGCGCGCTCGCTGGACGGCTACTGCGGTGTGATCGATTATGGCGAAGGCGACGAGATGCTCGTGATCATGGCGCATCTGGACGTCGTGCCCGCGGGCAGCGGCTGGACGAGCGATCCGTTTACGCTCACGCGCAAGGACGACCGGCTGGTCGGACGCGGCGTCATGGACGACAAAGGCCCCGCGCTTTCCGCGCTGTACGCGCTCTACGCAATCAAGGAAGCGGGCGTCCCGCTCAAGCGCCGTGTCCGCATCTTTCTTGGCTGCGACGAGGAGATGGGCTGGAGCTGCGTGAACCGCTACAAGCAAACCGAGCCGGAGCCGACGCTGGCCTTCACGCCGGACGGGCAGTACCCCGTGATCAACTCCGAAAAGAACATTGGCCAGACGACCTATGTGAAAAAACTGACCGGCAGCGAAGTGCGCATTTCCTGCGGCACCGCGCCGAACGTCATTCCCGGCGAGGCGAAGGCGGAGCTTCCGTTTACGCCGGAGCCGGTCAAGGCCAAGCACGGCATGCTGCTCTCCGGCAAGGATGGCGAACTCTCCGCCGTCGGCCGCGCGGGCCATGCCTCCACCCCGCAGGACGCGCAAAACGCGCTGCTTGCCCTCCTCGACGCGCTCAAGGAACAACCGCTGAACGCGGAGGACCTCGCAACGGCGTCCTCGCTCGCGGCGCTGCTGGGCTTTGACCAGCACGGCGAAGCCTTCGGCCTCGACGTCAAGGACGATTCCGGCCGACTCACGCTCTCGCCGAACATGCTCCAGTGGAGCGAAAACGAGGTGTCCATCACGCTGGACTGCCGCTTCCCCTTCTGCGTCTCACCGGAGCAGCTGCTCGCCGCCGAGGACGCGAAGTTTGCGGAAATCGGCTTTACGCGCACTTGGCAGAAAATTTCGAAGGGGCACTACATCGACCCGAAATGCGAGCTGGTGCAGACGCTGCTCTCCGTCTATTCGGATGCAACGGGTAAAAAGGCGCACCCGCTCTCCATCGGCGGCGGCACCTACGCGCGGTCGTTTGAAAACGCGGTTGCGTTCGGCGTCGAGCCGGAAGGCGAGGCCGCGCAGGCGCACATGCCGGACGAATCCTGCCCCGTCGAAAGCGTCCGCTTCGACACGCGGCTTATTGCGGAGGCAATCCGTCGGCTGGCAGGGAAATAACGCTTGCTCATCAAAAGACGCGACCGAAACGGTCGCGTCTTTTTCTAACTTCTTTCTGAATGCTGATCCACAAAAGGATTCCGGTTGATCAAGGTTTGTAGTAGAAATACGCGCTCGAGAATTCATACGGCGTGCCGGTGCTCCCTTCCAGCCAATAACCAAACAGGGAATAGTAGGCATCCGGATAGAGTTTTTCGAAGAGATATGGCGCGTTTTGATCTCGAAAAGAATACCAGCCGTCCGTCATGCGCCGCACGTCGCCGTCTCGAATGAGGAACCGCATTGTTCTTGCCAAGCCAAACTGGTACGGCCCCGTTACGCAGAATTCGCCCGCGTTGAGCGACGGAGCTTGAGTAAGAAAAGCCTTCGACACGTCAACTTTGGTCACCTCTCCCGGTATTTCCCCATAGAGGAAAGCGTTTCCGAGCACCGTAACCGTGGCACGATCCTTCCAGTTCGCGTTCGAACGCAGCGGCTCGCTCACGTCCTTCTGAGGCTGGCTCAACAGGCCAATCAGGAACCCTCCTCGAAGCACCATGATGCAAAGCAGCGCCAGCAAAAGCGGTTTCCAGCGCTTACGCTCCAACAGCGTGGAAACCCCCATGCAGGTGTAGAGGATGCAAACGCAAAAGTAGATGTAATACGTCCGGAAGAATAGGGTCGGTACAAAGAGATTGTACACGAAGAACCCCAGAAACACGAACGGAATCACGCGTAAGAACTTAGCTGTACCATCCTGATCGCGCTGGCGAAACAGCGGTATTATTCCAATCAGCGCGAAGATCGGCGCAAGCGGAACATCCGCATACAGCAAATGATAGATCAAAAGGTTGACGAGGTGCCCAAGCGGCGTCCCCACCGTCCAGAGATTTGGATTCGCGACATAGGCGTCCATCTCACGCGAGAGAATCCCGCTTAAAAATCCCGGTTGTCCGATCGATGGCGAACCACAGACAAAACCCAACGCGCAGCCAACCAGAACCGCCGGAATGGTGACAAGCAGCGAAGCTTTGCCGGAACGCCGGTTCAGCACCGCGGCGCATAAGGGCAGCAGTACGAAATACACCTGTGGATATTTCACCGCGCCCAGAATTCCCGAAAGTATAGCGGCGACAAGTAGCAAATAAAGACGGTTCTTTCGCAGATAGAGCACCAGCAGGTTTAAAACTGCCATAATCAGAAAGAACGACGGCGCTTCGCCGGTTCCATACCGGGACTGTTCGATTTGGAACAACGAAAATACCATGGTGACGGCAAAGAGCACGACAGGCAGTGTCTTCTTCTGCGTCTGGTATAAAAACGTACAGCCAAGCACGGCGCCGAGCGAAAAGTAAACGACGGACGAAATCCGCCCCATCAGGTGCGCGCCGCTCTTCTGCACATCTCCGCCGAAATGAATCAACTGCAGCGCGAACTGCCGGGCCATCTGAAACGGCATTTGCAAAAGAAACGCACCTTCCGGATAGGTCTTGTACACCTGATACGAACTGCCTTTGAACAGACTGCTGGCCGAACTGAAAAAGACCCACTCATCCGGATGCAACACCATTCCGTGTTGCAAGGTCAGCAAACGTGTTATCCCGATCAACGCCAGCATAAAGAAAATCGTCAACCACAATATTCTCGAATTTCGGTTCGTTGTATGCGGTTGACTGCATTCTTTCTTTGAAATCGTTGATCGCTGCATTCTTTGCTCCACTGCCTGTTCTGTTCTCGTATAAGCGCGGGTTGTACCGATGTCAAAGGAACTCGCCGTCCATTCGGTTATTACGGATGCTCGTCCTTTGCGGATTGCTTTTCAATCGAGTTCACGCCAAAATACCGCGCCATCTGTGAGTCCACGCCGACCTGCATATAGCGATCTTCGTGCGACGAAAACGTGTTGTACGGGTTATCCGCGTCAATCGTCGGAATGACGACGTCCAGAATGCCGGCATCCCGCTGCTCAAGAATAGTTCGAATCCGATCCCAATTTTCACGATCCGTTCGATAGTTTGAATATATCGCTCCGCAAGCAGAAGCGAAAAATCCAAGCAGACAAACGGCGGTCACAACACTGATGGCGCGCCTTAACGGGATCGGTTGAATCTCAATCTCGCGGTACTGACAGCTCAGCATCACAATGGCGAACAGCACCGCGCCGTTCCAGGCACGCGGCGGAAAGACCGGCGTAACCGTATAGGCGTATACCGCCGCCAGCGCGCCAAGCCCATAAACGACGGATACCGGCAAGCGAAATCCCCGCTGGCGTTCCTGTTTCGGGTTGGAGGATTGCAGCGTCCGATAAAGCAACATCAACGCTGAGAGGATCAGCAGCGGCAGGAAATACGTAATCAAATTCAGCGAGTTCTGTATGAAGCGAAAGACGATTTCCTGCAGGCTTGGCCACCCGCCGACCGTCGACAGATTCGCCTGATTAGCCGGCGCGTTGATGCCTAGATACATCCCTGCAAAACTGAAGACGAAACCGGAGAACATCCAGACTTGCAGTTTCTTTTTTTCGAGAATCGCTTTTAGAATAAAGAGCGCAGCCATAAACACCGCGGCAATTCCGATGCCCTCGCCTGCCCAGCCGCCCAGCAATCCCAGCAAGGCAACAAGAATCGTCATGAGAACCTGCTTGATCGCCCCCAACTTGCGTTGAAACGCATCCTGCCGCCGATATAGCAGCAGAAACAGTAGTACGAGCATCGGCCCGTAGAGATAGTTGCTCGCGCCGCTGACCCATAGGTAGCTCTCGCCGAAAAAGGGCGGCATGACCCACATGAGCAGATAGATTACGATCAGCCAGTGAATCCGAATGCGTTTTAAGGACAGAAACGCGGTATCATAAATCAATAGCCCCAGCCCGACAAATGTGGCGGCATTGATGACATTATATACCGGTTTTCCGAGCAGCAGAAAGGTCTGACAGAGTGCGTGCGTGATCACGCGTCCGTTCATGTTTGAATAATGCGCAACCTGTGAGTGAAATACATCCGACAATGATTCAATGCGCGTTCCGTCGGCAAAGGAATACAGATATCGATAATCGTCGCTGA
Source organism: Clostridia bacterium (assembly GCA_036804025.1). Taxonomy (GTDB): domain Bacteria; phylum Bacillota; class Clostridia; order Christensenellales; family CAG-138; genus UBA7703. Next base: position 7,229 of record DAIRTE010000137.1, read on the forward strand.
TCAACGGGGTCAGTATGTTGAGCGAGAGCAGAATAACAAAAAAGAACGCGAGTACTCCAGCAATCGCCCAGCTTCTCCCCTTTGATGACCTGTCCCAATCCAGCGCGCGCATTACCCGATCGATCCCCTTTTTCGCTTCCATACTTACCTCATCCGTCAGCTTCTTTGTCACTTGAAATGTCTGTTTGCGATTATATCATCGATAATCGTGTGAAACAAGCAATCGTATATATGTCCTTGCATCCGCTCCTCGGTCCAAAGCGCAAAAACCCCTTGCATCATGCGGGTTCTTGTGATATACTCACTCCCGCTAACGTCCTTCTTGCTCGGCGCATTGACGCTGGGCCAATAGACCATAAGGAGGTGAAAAACATGAATCAATACGAAGCTCTTTACATCATCGTCCCGAATCAGGACGAGGAAACCACCAAAGCATCCGTCGAAAAGTTCAAAGGGATCGTCGAAAGCAACGGCGGCGAAGTAACGGCCATTGACGAGTGGGGCAAGAAGCGTCTTGCGTACCCGATCAACTACAAGACCGAGGGCTACTACGTCTTGATGTCGTTTTCGTGTGCGCCGGAGTTTCCCAAGGAACTCGAGCGTAACTTTAAAAACGACGAGGCGATTCTCCGCTATCT
>DAIRTE010000138.1:0-1635 GCA_036804025.1 Clostridia bacterium
TCATGATCTCCGCGAGCCACAATCCAATGGAATACAACGGCATCAAATGGTTCGACAAGAACGGCTTCAAGCTTTCGGACGAAATTGAGGATCGCATTGAGTCGCTGATTACCAGCGGCGAACCGATTCCCCGCCCGGAGGGAAAGGACGTCGGCCGCATCATCTCCGCCGTGCGCGCAAAGAAGGACTACTGCGACTATCTCGTGGAGCAGTCCGAGTTTCGCTTTGAGGGGCTGCGCATCGTGGTTGACTGCGCAAACGGCGCGACCTCGTTCATCGCCAAGGATGTGTTCGAGCGTCTGGGTGCGGAGGTCATCGCAAAATCCTGCGCGCCGGACGGTATCAACATCAACGACCACTGCGGCAGCACGCACCCCGAGCGGCTGCAGGAGATGGTCGTCAACTACGGCGCGGACCTCGGCTTTGCGTTCGATGGCGACGCAGACCGCCTGATCTCCTGCGACGAGTACGGCAACATCGTGGACGGCGACCAGGCGATGGGCATTCTCGCACTCGCGCTGCACGCGCACGGCAAGCTTGAGAAGAACACACTCGTGCTCACGATTATGAGCAACCTCGGCCTCAAGAACGCGCTCAAGGACGCGGGCATCAACATTGTCGAAACCAAGGTTGGCGACCGCTACGTGCTCGAAAGCATGCTGCAAAACGGCTACACCATCGGCGGCGAGCAGAGCGGGCACATCATTCTATTGAGCAAGAACACGACCGGCGATGGCATGATGAGCGCCATATCGCTGCTCGGCGTCGTAGCGGAAACGAAAAAGCGCCTCAGCAAGCTCGCGGCGCGGATTCCGCAGTTCCCGCAGGTGCTGGTCAACGTTACCGTGGACAACGAGAAGAAGGCGGACGCGCTCGCGGACGACGAGCTGCAAGCGCGCACGAAGGAAATTGAGACCAAGCTCGGTAAGAACGGGCGCGTGCTCATTCGCGCCTCCGGTACGGAGCCGCTCGTGCGCATTATGCTGGAAGGGCAGGACGAGCAGGAGATTCTCGACCTCGCGCTGTCGCTCGCGCACATCATCGTTCGCAAGCACAACGGAAAGATTCGCGCCTGATGCTGACCCGCGCCGAAAAAACGGAAGCGCTCGCCCTCCTTGCGGCGACCTACCCAAACGCGAAACCCGCGCTGGAGTTCTCTTCGCCGTTTGAGCTGCTGGTCGCGACCATTCTCTCCGCGCAGTGCACAGACGTGATGGTGAACCAATGCACGCGAGTGCTGTTTCCCATTGCGAACACACCGGAGCAGTTCGCGGCGATGACGGAGGAAGAGCTCTTTCCCTACATCAAGAGCTGCGGGTTTTACCGCATGAAGGGCAAGCACATTCTGGAAACCGCGCGCATCCTCGTTGCCCAGTATGGCGGCGAGGTGCCCGCCGACCTGGACAAGCTGCAAACGCTGCCCGGCGTTGGGCGAAAGACAGCAAACGTCGTGGGCAGCAACGCCTTTGGCATTCCCGCCATCGCGGTGGACACGCATGTGTTCCGCGTGAGCAACCGAATCGGACTTGCGCACGCGAGCAACGTGGAAAAGACGGAGGAACAGCTGCAAAAGGCCATTCCGCGGGAAAACTGGACGGCGGCGCACCACTGGCTGATCTATCACGGGCGGCAGAT
>DAIRTE010000138.1:1735-7644 GCA_036804025.1 Clostridia bacterium
CGCGGGAAAACTGGACGGCGGCGCACCACTGGCTGATCTATCACGGGCGGCAGATCTGCGACGCGCGAAAGCCGAAGTGCGAAATTTGCCCGTTGAGCCATCTTTGCGAATACCGGCAGGCATCGCTGAAGGCCGCTACAAAGCCTACTTCGAAGACTACAAAACAGAACACCGCAAAACAGAAAGATTAAGGGATAACATGCAATTTGTTGATCATGCGAAGATCGTTTTGAAATAGCCAAAATGATCCGTGTGAAAATGGATTTGCACCACGACCAAAACGATTGAGAAATTAGGTAATCAAATGCAATTTGTTGATCATGCGAAGATCGTCATTAAGGCTGGCAACGGCGGGGACGGTCACGCATCCTTCCATCGGGAAAAATACGTCGCGCAAGGCGGGCCGGATGGCGGCGACGGCGGTCGCGGCGGGGACCTCGTATTCTACGCCGATCCGCACATGTCCACACTGCTGGATTTCAAATTCCAGCGCTTTTATCGCGCGGAAAACGGCGCACCGGGACAGGCCGCGCTCAGCTCCGGCAAAAACGGCAAGCCACTGGTCATCCACGTGCCAATTGGCACCATCGTTCGGGACATTCAGAGCGGCGCAATCCTCGCGGACCTGAGCGAGGGCGAAAAGGAACGCGTCATTCTCCACGGCGGACGTGGCGGAAAAGGTAACGCGAAGTTCGCAACCTCGACGCGGCAGGCGCCGCGCTTTGCCCAGCCCGGGCAAAAGACGCTGGAATATGAAGTGGAACTTGAGCTCAAGTCGATTGCGGACGTCGGACTCGTCGGGCTCCCGTCGGTCGGCAAGTCGACCATTCTCTCCGTACTCACCGCGGCAAAGCCAAAGATCGCGGCGTATCATTTTACGACGCTCTCGCCGAACCTCGGCGTGGCCTCGCGGCACAACCGCTCGTTCGTACTCGCGGACATCCCCGGCCTGATCGAGGGCGCGGCGGAAGGCGCGGGGCTTGGCCACGATTTTCTGCGGCACATTGAGCGCACGCGGATGCTCGTGCACGTAGTCGACATCTCCGGCAGCGAACTACGCGAACCGATTGAGGATTACGAAAAGATCAACGACGAACTCAAGAAGTTTTCGCCGCTTCTGGCGGAGATTCCGCAGCTCGTCGCCGCAAACAAGACCGACCTGCCGGAGGCGGAGGAGAACCTCGCAAAATTCCGCAAGGCTTATCCCGACGTGGAGGTATTCCCCGTTTCTGCGGCGACCACGCAGGGATTTGAAGCCCTGCTCGACCGCGTGGTGCAGGTGCTCGACACGCTGCCGCCCGTGCTTCGTTATGAAGAGACGGATCTGGTCGAGGGTTCGGCCTACGAGCCGGGATTCCACATTACACGCGGGGACGACGGAGTGTTCGAAGTCACCGGCGGGGACGTGGAAAAGCTGCTGGACACAACCGACCCGGACGACGAAATCTCCATGCGCCGCTTCCAGCAAATGCTCGTGAAGAACGGCATCATCGCAGCTCTGCGCGAGATGGGCGCGAAGGACGGCGACGGAATTCGCCTTGGCGAATGGGAATTCGACTTTATGGAATAGCGAACAAGGCCCGCCTTACGGCGGGCTTTTGCGTATCTGCATTTTCTCTACCACAGAATAGAAAGATTCAACAGAAAGGCGGTAACAAGTATGGACGACAACGCACGCGCCCAAATCACGATTACAGCGAGCATACACGCAACCCCGGAGCAGGTCTGGCAATGCTGGACGCTGCCGGAGCACATCACAAAATGGAACCAGGCGTCGGACGACTGGCACACGCCGCACGCCGAAAACGACCTGCGCGTCGGAGGCAGGTTCTCCAGCCGCATGGAGTCGAAGGACGGAAAATACGGGTTCGACTTCTGGGGCGTCTACGATTTGGTCGAACCGTTCCATCGCCTCGACTATACGATTGGCGACGGGCGCGCCGTCCACATCACGATGAACCGGTCGACGGCGGCACGCATGTCGTCGAGACGTTCGAGGCGGAAGGCGAGCACTCCGTTGAGTTGCAGCGTCAAGGCTGGCAGGCAATTCTGGACAATTTCAAACGCTACGTAGAAAATCTATAATCCGCTTACCGCTCTGTCTGGATCAAGTGCTCGGCAATCTCAAACGCGCGTATTCTTCTTATCGCGAGCGTGTGCTGCGGCGTGCCCGGGGCAAATTTCGGCAATATTTTCTCGACGCGGGCGATTATGTTCGTAAACGCGGCTTGCGCTAGCGCGAGTTCCTCTCTGCCAAACGTGAGCGTCTCCTGTCCCCCTTGCTCCCGCCGGATCAGCGCGAGGGCAATCTGAAACGCGCGGATGTTCCCCGCCGTCAGCCGGTATTGCGGTGATCCCTCTTTGAGCTTCAATAACGCCTTTTCGCTCTTCATGAGCGCGGAAGAGATTGCCCGCGCGGCTTCGCTCAAATCAACTTCGGAACAGAAAAGCGACATAAATTCCTCCAGAAACTCAATTAAAGAAAGCTATATGTGAGAAAGTCATAATCATTCTTCATAGAAAGATGTATCATCAAGTTATCAAACGATGGAGGTGCGCTATGAACATCGATTATCAAACCACAGCATATGCAACGGGCGGACGGGACGGACATGTCCACGTAGAAAATAGCCCGATCGATTTTGAAATGGCCTTGCCTGCCGGGTTGGGCGGAAAGAAGCTCGATGGAGTTAATCCGGAGCAGCTGTTTGCCGCTGGATACGCCGCCTGCTTTGGCAGTGCGCTGCAGCACGCAATCCGCGTGCGCCGGCTGAAGCTGCCCGCGCCGGATGTGCAAGCCACCGTGGGCATTGGCCGCAACGACGCTGGAAACTTCCAGCTGGAGGTCAATCTTCTCGCCATCATCGACACCGACGACGCGGCGCTTGCCGAAGCCCTCACGCAGGAAGCACATCAGGTGTGCCCTTATTCCCACGCAACGCGCGGGAACATTACCGTGAATCTTTCGAGCCGCATAAGATAAAATCCACTAAGCGCGTTTAAGGGGCTGTCCATCATTGGACAGCCCCTTTGTTTCGTTACTGTTCTTCCGCGGCGAGCCTGCGCCCCATGAGCACGCCCATCACGGAGGCCATCATGAGCCCGCGCGTCCAGCCGCTCGAATCGCCCAGCGAGTAGAACCCGGCGATGTTCGTCGTAAAGGTGTTGTCCATCTTTACGCGGTTGCTATAGAACTTCAGTTCCGGCGAGTAGAGCAGCGTCTCCGCCGCGGCAAAGCCGGGCACGACCTGATCGACCGCCTGAATGAAGTTGATGATGTTCGTCATCGCCCGGTACGGCATGGCGGCGGTGATGTCCCCCGCAACCGCGTCCGGCAGGGTCGGCACCACGTTGGAGAACGAAAGCTCCTTTTGCCAGGTGCGCTTGCCGTCGAGAATGTCCCCGTAGCGCTGAACGAGAATGTGCCCCGCACCAAGCATGTTGGTCAGCTCGCCGACCTTCTGCGCATAGGCAATCGGCTGGTCAAACGGAACGTTGAAATTATGCGAGCAGAGAATCGCGAGGTTTGTGTTCGGCGATTTCTTCTCTTTGTAGGAGTGCCCGTTGACGACGGCGAGGTCGTTGTCGTAATTTTCCTGACTCACGAAACCGCCGGGGTTCTGGCAGAAGGTGCGAACCTTGTTGCGGAACGGCTGCGGATAACCAATGAGCTTGCTCTCGTAGAGCACTTCGTTGACGGTCTCCATGACCTCGTTGCGCACTTCCACGCGAACGCCAATGTCCACCGTGCCCGGCTGATGCGCAATGCCGTGCTCCGCGCAGAGGCTCTCCAGCCAGTCCGCGCCGCGCCGTCCGGTCGCGACCACCACGTTCTTTGCGCGAATCTCGAACTCCTTCTTGCCGTCGTTGACGATGACGCCATGGCAGGCGCCGCCCTGGAAGATGAGGTTTTCGCAGGCATGCCCAAAGAGCATCTCCACGCCTTCCTTGAGCAGATACTGCTCGATGGCATAGTAGATGTCCTGCGCCTTCTCCGTGCCGAGGTGGCGAATCGGGCAATCGACGAGCTTCAGCCCCGCCCGAATTGCGCGGCGACGAATCTCCTTGACCGCGCCAGAGTTACTGACGCCTTCAATGTGCTCGTCTGCTCCAAACTCGAGGTAGATGGAGTCCGTATAATCAATCGTTTCCTGCGCGCGCTGCTCGCCAACGAGGCTCGGCAGATCGCCGCCCACCTCATAGGAGAGCGAGAGCTTGCCGTCCGAAAACGCGCCCGCGCCGGAAAAACCGGTGGTGATATGGCAATATGGTTTGCAGTTGACGCAGCGGCCCGTTACGCTTTTCGGGCAGCGGCGCTGCTCCACCGCAAGGCCTTTTTCCACGATGACGATCTTCTGTTTGCTGCCGCGCTTGCGCATTTCGAGTGCGGTAAGGATACCGGAAGGCCCGGCGCCAACGATTACAACGTCTGTTTGCATGTCGTCTCCTCCTGAGAAAAATTCTGCGTTTCTCACACCAACAAAATATAATTTTATACCCGATGGCCTCCGTTTTGTCAATCGAAATCTATATTTTCAGCCCGTTACAGCCGGTTTTTTGCCAGAAATCGGCGCGAAACGGATTCTCTCTTTTCAGTTACAACAGAACATGTTATAATAATGTATCTTTGGATGGGAGCAAAACGATGCAACTCGAAGAGTTGGTAAGCCGAATCCGTCACGGAGATAAAGGCGCCATCAAGGAACTCGTTGCCACCTATGGCAACGCGGTCTACCAGCGCGCGTTTGAGCGCACGCAGGACAAAGAGTTAGCGCGGGAAGCCGCGCGCCAGACCTTCGGCCAGTTTGTCACCATCGTTCAACAGCAACAGGAAGAGGACGGTTGGTCGCTCTGGTTTGGGGACTTGATTGAGCGCAACATCTCCGCCTATTCGCAGATTGGCGTCGACATGCGGTATATCGAAAACGAGCTGGAGAACGAGCTCTATCAACAGCCCGTCGCCTTCTCGCAGCAAACCGCCTATTCGGAACCTCCGGCCTATTCGCAGCCGCCCGTGCAACAGAAGCCCGCGCAACCCGCCGCTTCCAGCGCAGGCAAACAACCCGCACCGCAGCCAGAACCCGCGCGCGAGAAGAATCCCCGTTCAAGCGGCCGTTCCATTCGCGAAGAGGTGTTTGCGGATTCCGGTTCGGCGAAGGGACGCAAGCGTTCCGGGCAGGGATTTACGGTGTTTGTGCTGGTGCTGATCTGTCTGCTGCTCGTTTGGGTCGTCGCAGGCGTTGCGATGACGATGAAGTGGATTCCGTATTACGACCTTGGTTATTCCTGGTTCAACGCCTCGGTGTTCCGTCTGTTCTAGTACGATCTCGGCTTCTTCTGGCTTGACACCACGCTGTTTCGACTGTTCGAATCACAAAACAAAACGATCGGATGTAGGTCCGGTCGTTTTTTGTTTTGGTCGTTTGCGGTTGCTGCTTTGCTATTTCTCTTCCGGCTTTTTCCGGTAGAGCACAAACTTGCGCCCGATGCACTGAATCACGTCCGCACCCAGCGTTTCGGCGAGCGCGTTTGCCGCTTCCTTTGCGCTCAGCGTGCTCGTTTCCAGCACGGCGAGTTTGATGAGTTCCCGCTTGGTCAGCGCTTCGTCAACTGTCTTGATTAAATTGTCGCCAATGTCCTCCTTGCCAACCTGAATGATTGGCTTGAGGGTATTCGCTTCCTTGCGAAATACGGCGCGTTCCGCTCCGGTCATATGATCGATCCCCTTTCCCGCTTGGCGGGTTTGTATTGATTAAGCGCTTGATTATAACATGGCGGCGGAAAAAAAGCGAGTTGTAGCGTATTCTCTTGTGCAGAGTGAGCTAGTTTCTCTCTGTTGGAGGTGCGCCTCAGTCCTTGGCTCCCTCTGACGAGGGAGCTGTCGACCGCAGGTCGACTGAGGGAGAGAC
>DAIRTE010000139.1:0-7530 GCA_036804025.1 Clostridia bacterium
GCGCAATGAAGTGCATGACCGTCCGCTTTGGAAACGTGCTTGGCTCCTACGGCAGTGTGATTCCGCTGTTTGAAAGCCAGATTCGTTCCGGCGGCCCCGTTCAGGTGACACATCCGGACATTACGCGCTATTTTATGACGATTCCCGAGGCGGCGCAGTTGGTGCTGCAGGCGGGGGCGCTTGGCGAGAGTGGCGCGATCTACGTGCTCAATATGGGCTCGCCGGTGCGCATTATGGATCTGGCCGAGAAGCTGATTCGCTATTACGGGTATACACCAAACGAGGATATGCCGATTGAGATCATCGGCCTTCGTCCCGGCGAGAAGATGTACGAGGAGCTCACGTTGGACGAAGAGGAGCAAAGCCTGCTGGAGACCGCGCACAACCGCATCTACCGCACGCAGCCGCTCCCGATCGACGACAGAGCCTTCCCGGACAAGCTGAACGCGCTCATGCAGGCGTCGATGGTGAACGATCCAAACCTCTTGGATCTGCTGATTGATCTCGTACCAAATTACTGCTGCGCAAAACGACCGGAACGCCGCGATAGCTGAACCGCGCGAAAGAAAGACGGGAAAAGTGTATTGCATTTCCCGCTCAGGTTCAGTATAATAAATGTCGCGCGAGCATTCTTGGAGGGTTGTCAGAGTGGTCGATCGTGCGGCACTCGAAATGCCGTGTCCCGAAAGGGACCCAGGGTTCGAATCCCTGGCCCTCCGCCAGAAGCAACGCACTTTATCCAAGGATGGGTAAGGTGCGTTGTTTTATTTTAAGAAACTCGAAATCAGGTGTTATTTTATGAGTATCGAAATTCGCTCCTATGAGAGCGAGGACATTGGCACGGCATTGGCCATTTGGAATCAAGTCGTGTTGGAAGGCGTAGCATTTCCGCAAACAGAGTGCCTAAACGAGCAAACCGGCGACGCGTATTTTCGCAGTCAGTCCTTTACCGGCGTTGCGTTCGATTCCGAGCGCGGTCAGATGGTTGGCGTATACACGCTGCATCCCAACAACGTTGGGCGCTGCGGCCATATCTGCAACGCGAGCTACGCCGTGAGCGGGGATGTCCGTGGTCAGGGTGTGGGGGAGCTTCTCGTGCGGCACTGTATGGCGAAAGCCAAGGAAATCGGGTTTCGCATTCTGCAGTTCAATGCGGTGGTGAAAACCAACGCCGCCGCGCTGCATCTTTACGAGAAACTGGGGTTTACGCAACTGGGCGTTATTCCGAGCGGGTTTTGGCTCAAGGACGAGCAATACGAGGACATCATTCCACACTATATTGTGCTGTAAGCTTAGGCGCTGACGTGAATGGGAGAGGAACTATGAAGCAAGACGTATTCGACGCAATCTGGGTACTGCGGCGCGAGAGTTCGTCCGCCTTTTTGTCCTATGTGGACGAAAAAGGGTATCCCGCGACGCGCGCCATGCTCGTGCTGGAGCACGACCGGATCGGCACGCAGTATTTTTCGACCAACACGTCCTCGGGCAAGGTCGCAGCGCTGCGCAAAAATTCGAAAGCTGCGGTGTATTATTGCGAACCGGATCGGTTTCAAGGCGCGTTGTTCGTTGGCGACGTGGAGGTCTGTACGGACGAGTCGACCAAGGCGTTTCTATGGCGCGAAGGATTTGAAATGTATTATCCCAAGGGCGCAACCGACCCGGACTATTGCGTACTCAAGTTGACCGTTCAACATGGCAGTCATTATCATGGGCTTTGCAACACCGTGTTTCTTCCTGACGAGTTGGATGCAAAATAGAGTCCGGAACAGAAAGGGCAAGAGATGAAACGATATTTTCCGATGCTGGTGGCGTTGCTCCTAGTTGCGACGAGCTTTGGCTGTGCTGAGCCGTCAGCAACCCCGTCCAACGCAGCAAATGCGGCAACCTCTTCCGACGCAACACCGCAGGATGCGGCCGCGACCGAGCAAGTGACCGCGAGCGTGCCCGCTGTGGACCTAGGCGTCGAGGTGAAAATGTATGATGAACTGATCGCCGCGCTCAACGACACAACGGTGACGAAAGCGCACATCAGCGCGGAGATGGAGATTGCGCCGACAGAGGAATTGACCTTTGAGCGCGAGGGATTTGTGCTGACGATTGACGAAGGTATTACCGTGACCGTTCGGGACAACTTCGTTCCGGTGTTTTTCGGCACGGAAAATGCGCCCGGCCTCGTCGTAAATGGAACGCTTGCAGTTGCGGGGACACTGAATTTCGGCGCAATGACGCTGCTGAACAATGGCACGCTGGAGGTGCTGTCCGGCGCAACGCTATCGCCCGGCATGAGCACGATTGAAAACCACGGGCAGGTGCTCGTGGACGCGGGCGGCACGATCCGGCTGGAGCGCGGAACCGCGCTTCGCAACTTCGGCACGGTTACGAACCTTGGCGAAATTGATATTACGAGTGATGGCGGGAGCCTGCAAAATGCCGCCGAAGCGGCGCTGGAAAACAACGGCAACGTGAAATTCGACGGTGATTACCAGAACGAGGGATTCTACTCGGGCGCCCAGCAGGAACCGTAATTCCAAATCGACAAAACAGCCGATTTTTCCAAAAATAGAGTTGAGCAACAGAAAGACCGCCAAGGCGGTCTTTTTTTACGGATCAACATTATTCGATTCTCTCTTGGAAAACAAGGCGCGTGGTATTATGATAATAGAAGACAATTCAGCACAATCTGTTGATCATTTCGCAGGAAACACTCGAGACTAGCCGTACCGACAACCGAATAAGGAGGGCATATGAAACGAACTGTGTGGAAGACCGTGCTATCGATCCTCGCCGTTTTACTCTTGTGCTCCGGGTGTGCAACGCAGTTTACCAACCCGGTTGTGGATAATTCCGCGGAAGCGGTGAAACCGGCGGCGGACCCCATTGGTGCTGCACTGCAAGCGACGCAGCCGCCCGTAGAGCCGGCAAGCGTGCCAACGGAAGCGCTAACGCTCGCGCCTACACAAGCACCGGCACAGACCGAGCCGGAACAAGCCGCGCCGGACGGAAAGGGCGTTGTTCAATTTACGATTGTGCTCCACTTGGAGGGTTGGGACGACGGAAACAAGGAGATCAGCTTTCGCAAGCACGCGGAACTGCTGCGTGAGTATGCGGAACTGTTTGAGCGTTACGGCGCGAAGATGACGCTGGAATCCAAGGAGATCATCGACGGCTGCATCAACTGGAACGACAACGTACTACTAGAGCTACAAGGACGCGGCCACGCGGTGGGGATTCATGCGGACGCGGGCGGCGAACAGAACGCGAGCGTTCGCAGCATAGCGCGCACGTTGAGCGAAATGAGGGCGAAGCTTCTGGCACTAGGGATCGACGCGACGTTCGCTTCCGGCACCGCCTCCAAGGCGAACTGGGTACAGGCTTGCGAGCAGTCTGGAATCGATACCGCATCCTGTATGGTTGCCTACGGGCTGTGGTCGCTCGATCCGGCGTTACGCCCGGAGGGCTTTGAACTGTATCGAACCCCGGCGGACGGGCACGCGCCGTATCCATTTGAGTTGGAACAGCGCGTTCAACCGTGGCTGATGGACGATGGTTCCAACTGGATTCTGCCCGACCCGAACGGCAGCGTTCTGCTGATTCCAACTGGGTTAAGCCTGAATGGCGCGAGCGAGGAACTCAACGGCGAAAGGGTACACGAATCAGAGCTCACGCAGGCGGATATCGACGCCTGGGAATCGATTCTGCCGCGTGTTGTCGCCGCCTCGGACAGCCGCGAGGTGAACACGTTTTACGCAGTCTGGTCGTTTGGCAAACCCGTCGATATGGAGACGCTGGAGCATTGGCTGCAGCTGATTGACGAGTATGTGCAAGCGGGCAGTCTCCGTTGGAGTACGATCCCGGAGACGGCGGCGCTTTATCGAGCATCTCTTGAACGCTGATATAGATAGAATGGGTCTTCACATGCAAAAGCCGCCCTTTGGGGCGGCCTTGTGTTACTCGCTTTGTTCTTCATCATGCTTTGCCGCGGAACAGGCGCAGGCGGCGTAGACGTGCGACGCACCCGCCTGCTTGAGCGCGACGGCGCAGGCCAACAGCGTGCTATGCGTGGTCGTTACGTCGTCAATCAGGAGCACGCTGAGCCCTTTTGCGGCATTCGAAGCGGAGAATGCATTGGCGACGTTCTTGGCGCGCTCAAACTCGTCCAGCGCGGTCTGCGTCTGCGTAAATCGCGTTCGGCGGAGCAACTTGGCGTTCAACTTGAGATGCAGTCGACGGCAGAGCGATTTTGCGATCAGCTCGCTTTGATTATACGTGCGCAGCCACTGCTTCAATGGATGCAGCGGAACGGGAACGACCGAGTCGATTTCCCACTCCGGCGGCAAATCGATGGCGTCTGCAAAAAACGGCGCGAGCCGCGTTTGATTGCTGTACTTCAGCGCGTGGATGCCCGCTACCGCGCCGCCCTTGTATTGATAGGCGGCGAACAGACCATCCAGCGGTGGGGGTGCGTCCAATACACCGCAGGGGACAAGTGTCGACGCGCAGGCTGCACAGAGATTGTGCTCGTCAAGCAGCGCCTCTCGATTGCAGAGCGCGCAGGCAACGTGGCTGGGATAAAGCGCCTCTTCCAGCAGACGTAAACAGGCGGAGGCGGCTTGTCGCGCATTCCCGCTCATACGCCAAGCGCCTTGAGCTCGCTGAGGCGGCTGCAGAGCGCGGTGTAGCGACGGTCGGTGCGATTGTTGTTGACCATGCTCATCAACGCGTCCCTGCGCCCGATGCAGACCACCTGCTTTTTCGCGCGCGTCACCGCTGTGTAGAGCAGGTTTCGCGTCATCATGGGCGAGGCGCTGCCGAACATCGGCAGAATGACCACGGGAAACTCGCTGCCCTGGCTCTTGTGAATCGAAATGCAGTACGCAAGCTCAATCTCATCCAGCTGCGTGAAGTCGAAAGTCGCGAGCCGGTCGTCGTCAAAGATCACGCTCAGGCAGCGATCCAGCTCGTGAATCCGAAAGATTGTGCCAAGGTCCCCGTTGAACGCGCCCGTGCCGTCCTCGCTCGTTCCGTTGGGCAGGCGACGCTTCCACTCGACCTTGTAGTTGTTTTTCATCTGCATCACGCGGTCGCCCTCGCGAAACAGCGAATCGCCGCTGATATGCTCCTGCTTGCCGGGTTCCGGCGGGTTGAGCGCGGCTTGTAATTTCGTGTTGATGTTCCAAACGCCCAGCACGCCCTTTTTCATGGGCGCGAGCACCTGGACGTCCAACAGCGGTTCGCTTGTGGCGAGCACGCCGGTTGGATGTGTACAGACGTCGACAATACGATCCAGAATGCGATCCTGCGAGGCGAGATCCTCAAACAGAAAGTCGGATTCGGGCAAATCCAAAATCGGCTGCGCGCCGTCGTTGATCCGGTGCGCGTTGGTGACGATCATGCTCGACTGCGCCTGACGAAAGATTTCGTCCAGCCGCACGACGCGAATCGTCTCGCTGCGGATGATGTCCCGCAGCACGTCGCCCGCGCCGACGGAGGGTAGCTGATCCGCATCGCCAACGAGGATCAATCGCGTGCCGATGGGAATCGCTTTAAGCAGCGCGTTCATGAGCGAAACGTCGACCATTGACATTTCGTCGACAATCACCATGTCGTTGTAGAGCGGGTCGTCCGCGTTGCGCAGGAAGCCTTCGCCGGGTACGTATTCGAGCAGGCGGTGGATCGTCCGCGCGTCGTGCCCCGTTGCGTCGCTCATACGCTTTGCCGCGCGTCCGGTCGGCGCGGTGAGCGCTACATCGAGCCCCATTTCCTCGACAATCGCGGTGATGAAGCGGATGATCGTCGTTTTGCCGGTGCCGGGGCCGCCGGTGATCACGAGCGCGCCTTCGTTGAGCGCCGCGAGCACCGCATTTCGCTGTTGATTGGAGAGCTCCAGCTTCTGCGCGGCCTGCACCGCCGCAAAGTCGAAAAACGGATTGTCGATTGGCTTTTGCGAGAGCCGGAGCAGTTTTTCGGCAATGTTGAACTCCATTCGCTCGTAGAACGGCAGGAACACGGCTTCCGTTTCGCCAACGAACTGCTGCACCGCGTCATTCTGCGCGATAAGCTGATCCAGCGAGTCGCTGAGCCGCTCGGTTTCCACGCCGAGGAGCTTGGCGGCGTAGTTCAGCAGCGAATCCTTCGGCAGATAGGTGTGCCCGTACTCGTTTGCAGCGAGCGAGAGCGCGTAGAGAAGCCCCGCGCGGAGGCGCGACTCGGAGTCGAACGAAAAGCCCGACACATTCTGAGCGATCTTGTCCGCGGTGACAAAGCCGATGCCGTCCACGTCCTGAATGATCTGGTACGGGTTTTCCTCCACGCGCGCAAGGCAGAGTTCGCCGTAGATTTTGAAGAGTTTGTACGCCTGATTCACGGTCACGCCATACGGCTCCAGCGCAAGCAAAATGTCCCGCATCATGCGGTTTTCCGTGTAGCTCGCGAGAATCATGTCCCGCCGTTTCGCGCCAATGCCGGGGATTTCGGAGAGGCGTAGAGGATCTTCGTCCAGAATTTTGAGCGTATCCATGCCAAATGCGGCGACGATGGCGCGCGCGGTCGCCGGGCCGACGCCCTTGATCAGCCCACTGCCGAGATAGGTTTCGATGGCGGAGAGCGTAGCCGGGGCGAGCGTATGGTAGCTCACCGCCTTGAACTGGCTGCCGTATTTCGGGTGCGAGGCGTACTCGCCGACCAGCTCGACGCGCTCCCCGACCGAGGCGAGCGGCAGCGCGCCGACGACGGTCAGCTTCTCGCCCTCGTCGAGCGCGAGTTCCAGCACCGTCCAGCCATTTTCGGTGTTGCGATAGATAATGGAGTTCACCACGCCGGAAATTTCAGCCATGCGCACGTCCAATCGTTTTGATCGTTTGATACAAAAGCTATTTTGAGCGAAATTTGGAGATAAGAACCGCCCCCGCGCTTGGTACGCGGGGGCGAGTGGTTCGGTGTTTAGAAGTCCAGCCGCGCTTCGATGTAGGCGGAGAGTTCGCTGATGGGCAGTCGAACCTGCTCCATCGTGTCCCGGTCGCGCACGGTGACGCAACCGTCCGTTTCGGAGTCGAAGTCGACGGTTACGCAGTACGGCGTGCCGATTTCATCCTCGCGGCGGTAGCGCTTGCCGATGGAGCCCGTTTCGTCGAAGTCCACCATGAACTTCTTGCTCAGCATGGCGTAGACTTCCTGCGCCTTTTCGCTGAGTTTCTTGCTCAGCGGCAGCACGGCGCACTTAAACGGCGCGAGCGCGGGGTGGAGGTGCAGCACGGTGCGCACATCGCCGCCCTCAAGTTCCTGCTCCTCGTAGGCGTTGCAGAGGAAGGCGAGCGCAACGCGATCCGCGCCGAGCGACGGTTCCACGCAGTAGGGAATGAACTTTTCGTTCGTATACGGGTCGAGGTATTCAAAGTTCTCGCCGCTGTGGTCGGCGTGGCTCTTGAGGTCAAAGTCCGTGCGATCCGCAATGCCCCAGAGCTCGCCCCAGCCGAATGGGAAGAGGAACTCGATGTCCGTCGTGCCCTTGCTGTAGTGCGAGAGCTCTTCCTT
>DAIRTE010000140.1:0-7356 GCA_036804025.1 Clostridia bacterium
CTGCCGATGGCGCTGCTGCAGGTTGCGCTCTGCTACGGCACCGCGATGCTGCTGGGACTCCAGTTTACTCCGAATATCCTGCTGGCAATCGTGGTTGCGCTGCCTGCCGCGCTGCTGTTTATCGGCCTCGGCCTGCTCTGCGGCAGCGTGTTTACCGACAAGCAGGTGGGCGGCATCTGCGGCGCGTTGCTGACCAATGTTTCCGCCTGGCTCAGCGGCACGTGGTTTGACCTCAACCTCGTTGGCGGTGCGTTCAAGGCAATCTCCTATGCGCTGCCGTTTGCGCGCGCTGTAGAAGCGGGGCGCGCGGCGATGTCGGGGGACTTTGGCGCGATTCTGCCGCACCTTTGGTGGGTGCTTGGGTATGCGCTCGTGGTGCTCGCGTTCGCGGTGCTGGCGTTTCGCCGTAAGATGCACCGGGACAACATATAATCGTTCATTCAAACAGCAAAACGGCGCGGATGGTTCCGCGCCGTTTCTGCGTTGGGTTGCGCTATTTCTTTGCCGCGCAGTAGACGGCGATTGCGTCGGACATCAGCTTTGCGGTGCCTGCCCCGAACTGGTCGAGGTTCTTCGTAAAGCGCTCGTCGACGACGTACATCTGCCCGAGGCATTCGAGGATCTCTGGCGTGCAGGTGTAGTAGCTTTCGCTGATGAGCGCCTGCCAGCGCTGCACCAGAGCCTGCACCCTTTCATCTGCCGGATTGCTGCCGACCAGCGCGGCGAACTCGCGAAACAGCGCGTTGGACTGCTCCTGAATGCGGGCAAAGTCCTCGCTCGTGTATTTCGCGGTGCGCATGGCGCTCTCGCGGTATGCCTCCGTATTGCCCCAGCGCGCTTTCGCTTCCTCGGCGTACTGCTCGCGTAGCGCGTCGATCTCGCTGGTATCGAACGGTTTGAACTCCATGGTGGTTTCTCCTTTCAGTGCATTGGAAACGAGCGAAATCAGCCGGTCGAGCCGTTCACGCTTGCGCTCCAGCAGGGCCCTGTGCTCAAGCAGCGCGCGTTCGCGGTCGAAGTCCGGCGAAGAGAGAATCTCCGCGATGTCCCGAAGAGGCACATCCAGTTCCCGATAGAACAGAATCTGCCAAAGCCGCTCCACCGCCGCATCATCGTAGTACCGGTAACCGGATTCGGCAATCTCACTGGGATGCAGCAGACCGATCTGGTCGTAATGATGCAGCGCACGGATAGAAACGCCGGACATCCGGCTCAGTGCTCCAATAGACAATCGCATACGTTCGCTCACCTCCTGATGCAATCATAAACCATGACGTAACGTCAGAGTCAAGATCTTTTTTCGGATGATTTGAGATTGCGTGATGTTCAAGGAAAGCCGTTTGTGGTAAGATCGATGCAATGGAGCAAACTACGCAACATAGAGGATATTAGATGCAACATCGAGAACTGCTGAACTTTTTAAACAAGCTGGAACGGCTCAAGACGAACGGACGGCACAGCGTGACGGCGGGCGGGGTGACCGAGAGCGTCGCCGCGCATGCCTGGCGGCTCTCCGTGCTTGCGCTGCTGCTGTTGCCGGAGTTTCCGGAGATTGATGGCGATAAGCTGATTCGGATGTGCCTGATTCACGATTTCGGCGAGGCGGTGACCGGCGACATTCCGTCGTTTCAAAAGACGAAGGATCACGAACGGACAGAGGAGGACGCGGTTGCGGCGCTGGTGCGTGAATTGCCGGAGCCACAGCGGGGCGAGCTGACCGCGCTGTTTGCCGAGATGGACGCGCTGATTACGCAGGAGGCGCGGCTGTATAAGGCGCTGGATAAGATGGAAGCGGTGATTCAGCACAACGAGAGCGACATCTCCACTTGGATTCCGCTGGAATACGACCTGCAGCAGACCTACGCCGTCGAAAACGCGGAGGAGTTCCCCTATTTAAAAGAACTGCGCGCGTTGATGCTGGAAGATACGAAACAGAAGATCAAGCAAGAGCAGGAGTGCGTTTCTGCGCTCAAAGATTCGAAATAGAAGAAGGAACAAGCAAAGGAGAACCGCATATGAGCGACTATTTTGAACTGGTCAAACGGCGCGAGAGTTGCCGGAATTTCGATCCGAACCGTCTGGTGGAGCCGGAGAAGCTGCGGCGCTGCGCCGAGGCCGCCTGGCTCGCACCCTCCGCCTGCAACGGGCAGCCCTGGAAATACCTCATCGTGACGAATCCGGAGCTCGCGGCGAAGCTTCGCCCGCTCATGCAGGGGCTGGGTATGAATAAGTTCCTCAACGAGTGCCCGGCATTCGCCGTGGTCGTTCAGGAACCGACGGTAATCAAGGTTTCCGCCTCGCAGCGGCTGAAGGATCAGGACTTCGCGCCCATCGACGTTGCGTTCTCCGCGTCCCAGTTTTGCTATGCGGCGACGGAGCAGGGGCTTTCCACCTGCATCATCGGCTGGCACAACGAGCCGAAGATTCGCGAACTCTTCGGCCTCGCGAGCAACGAGCGCGTGCGGATGGTGCTCGCCGTCGGCTACGCCAAGACGGACGCGCTGCGCGAGAAAAAGCGCAAACCGATCGATGATGTCGTGAAATACTACGAGTAAGAAACGCAAAAACGAGGCGCGCCAAACGGCGCGCCTTTTTGTGTTAGAGCGGCTTGAGGTCAAGAAGCACCAGCTCCGGCGGGTTGAACACACGGGGGAGCCAGAGCGGCTTTCGCGCGAGTCCACGGCTGATGATCAGCGTCGTTTTGTCCAATTCGTACTGCCCGCCGGCATACTTGGGAAAGAAGCCCTGCCCCGGCGCGTACAGCCCGTTGAGTAGACCCGGGAGGATGATCTGGCCGCCGTGCGTATGGCCGGAGAGCATGAGGTCGAATTGATACGGAAGATAGGATTGCACGCCGTTTGGAACATGTATGGCAAGAATCGAATACTCCGAATCGTTGCGCTCGCTGCCTGCCTGCTGAATCTGGCGCAGTTGTTTGTGCTTACCTGCCATGCCGTCGTCCACGCCGAAGATGCGAACGTTGGAATCCAACAGAACGGATGTACCCGAAAGAATTTGGATGCCCACAGCACGAATCTGCTTGAGCACCCAAGAGATACTATTCTTTGTTTTATACTCGTGGTTGCCCATCACAAAGTAGCAGGTGTAGCGGCTGGAGAGCTCGCCGAGCAGGGCGATGGTGTTGGCACTTGAACCGTGCTGATCAAAGAGATCGCCGAGCAGCAGAACCACGTCCGGCTGCGCTTTCGCAACAGCCGCCAATAGCTGCGACTGGTTTGCGCCATACAAGGCGTTATGCAGATCACTCAGTACGCAGATGCGCGTTTCGCGGGTGATGCGCGGGTCGGAGAGTTCGTATTCGCTGATCACGACGCGGCATTTTCCTCCTATGTTCAACAATAGATAAAGAGCCACGAAGGTGGCAAGAACGCTCCAAAATACGCGGTGTCGTTTTGGCTTTAAGGATAGAACAGGCGATGCGGTTCTGCTTTCATTCAATGGATGATCCATACAGAGCAGTATAGCAAACCAGGCGCTTGGAGAACAGTCTTCACGCGGGAAATCTACGAATCCGACACGCGAACGTTGCATTTCTTCGCTTTAAGACGAACCCAAAATCAGACGAGCCGCCCGTTTGACGGGGCGGCTCGTGCTGTATTGACAGGATGTGTAAGGAACTAGCTTAAGGATGCGAAGGTCTTGTAAACATAACCAATCGTGGTCGTGTTGTACTGGATCTTATACCAGTCGCCTTCCGCACCGAGGTAGGTGTAGGTCGAACCAAGGCTCGCCTTGCCGAGGCGTTTGCTGGACGTGCTTGCGCTGGTGCGGACGTTGACCGCGTAGACGCAGTTCGCAATGGTCAGCTTGGTCGGTGTTGCGCTGTTGGGCGTAGCGGTTGGCGTGCCGGAGGTATTGGTCGTTGTGCTGGCAGGCGTGTAACCGGCGGTCGTCTTGGTCGCGTTGAGGTAGTTCGCCCAGAGATAACCCTTGGTCGTGTTGTTGTACTGGATGTAATACCAGTTGCCGGTCTTGCCGAGGATTTTGAACGTATCGCCGAGGTAGGCATAACCGACCAGCTTGCTCAGTCCGCTCGCGCTGGCGCGGACGTTGACGCGGCGGCCAAAGTTCGCCGCTACACCGTAGTTATACTCGGTGTTCGTGACGGTGACCTTGATGGAAACACTCTTGGAATCTCCGGTCGCGGTGATGGTGGCCTCGCCGAGCTTCACGCCCTTGAGCAGGCCGGTGGAGTCGATAGACGCGATTGCGGAGTCGGTGGTGCTCCAGGTGACGGCTTGCGTGGTCGCGTTGGAGGGCAGAATCGTCGCCTTCAGGTAGGTTGCGTCGCCTTGCAGAATGTCGAGCGCAGCGCCGTAGTTGATGGTGAGACCGGTAATCGCGACCTTCGGCTTGGAAAGTACAACGCACTCGGCGGACTTGCCGCTGCCGTCGGTTGCCGCCGCGGTGATGATCGCATATCCCTTGGTTGCGCCCGCCGTGATGTTGCCCTTGCTGTCCACGGTTGCAACGGAGGAGTTCGAACTCGTCCATTTGAGCGTTTGGTTCGTGGCGTTGGTCGGGTAGATCGTCGCCTTAACGGTGGCGGTGTCGCCCTCGCTCAAATCGAAGGAGGACTTATCCAGCGAGACATTCAGAATCTGAATGTTGTTGACCGTAACGACGCAGGAAACGTATTTGCCGCTGCCGTCGGTGGCTTCCGCCTTGATGACGGCGGTGCCTTTGCCCGCGGCGGTGATTTTGCCGCTGGAGGTGACGGTTGCAACGTCCTTATTGCTGCTCGACCAGAGCAGGGTTTTGTTCGTTGCGTTCGAAGGCGTGCCGGTCACGGTGAGAGTTTCTTCGTCCCCAACGTTGAGCGCGAGATCGGACTTGTTCAGCGTCAGGCTCGTGACGAGCACGGCGGAGAGAACATGCACGTTAACGGTGGCTTTCACGGTGGAGTTCGAGGTCTGCGCCGTGATGACACAATCGCCGTAATCCTTACCGGAGAGCAGTCCCTTTGCGGTGATCTTGCCGGTGGAGTCGACCGTTGCAATGTTGGTGTCGCTGCTCGACCAGGTGACGGCGGGATCCGCCGCACCAGCGGGCGTGACAACCGCGGCAATGGTCTTGTAGCTGCCCTTGTAGAGCGTAATGCTCGTGTCGCTCAGCGAAATGCCGTCGACTGAAACGGTGTTCACACTAATGGAGCACTCTTGCTTCAGATGGGCGCTGGAAGAGTCAACGCCGTCTGTTTCTGCAACGACAACAACCGGGACTGTGAAATTTCGAAGTACTTTCACGGTGCCGGACTGATCAATGCTTACATCATTGGAGCGAGTTGAGTCTTTCAGTGTCCAGTTTACCTTTTTATTGGTCGCATCGTCAGGGCCGACGGTTGCGCTCAAAGAATAAGTCCCATTGACCGGTAAAAGCAGGGAAGTTTTGTCGAGCGCAAGGCTGGCAACCGGTGTATCCGGTTTTGTAACATTTATAACAACCGTTTTACTGAGAGTATCAAAACCAGGCTTGTTGCCGCGGGTACGAATCGTTACGATCGCCTGTCCAACGGAAAGACCTTTTATGGAGTAAGTTGTCGTGGTAACGCCGCCGCTCGTGGAGCTCGTAACGCCTTCAATTGCTGCGACTGCTGGCTTGTCAACACCGACAACAAGGTTGGTGGCATCAGGAACAACAACGGCTGTGAATGTTCCCGAACTATTGATGATCAAATCAAGCTTATCCGGCGTAAGCGTTAAGCTCGTCGCCGCAGCTTGAACAGCGCCGCCGTCAATCGCAATAGAAGTCTTTACAACCACCTTATCATCATCTGCGGCACCATCATAGGCTACTGTCTTCGTGATAATGATGTATTTCTGTAAGGTGGTGAGCGGTTCGGTGGCGGAAATTACGTCGAGCTTGCCATCTACATCGGAAGAGGCGGTTACAACATAATCACTGCTTGTCAGATCAACCGGATCCGACATATTCGTGTACGTTGCCTTAACGGCAAGACCCGCCAGGTTGAGCGTTTCACCCTCGTAATAGTCCTTTTGGGCTGGCCCGGTTGCGGTCAGCGAATCAAGGATGCTATTCTGAACGGAAATCGTTACATCTTTCGTAACCGTAATTGAATTCGTGTGTCCTGTTGGCGTATAGGTGTAAGCGACGGTAAGCGTTTTTTTACCAATATCAGACGCTTGAAAAACGTAATCTGTGCCAGGCGTGTAAATTACTCCGTTCAAGTAAAGCACATATGCCTCTGCACCCACAATGTTACTCACCGCCGTGCCCATATTCGGCAAGGTAGTTCCGCCTGTATGAGTGGGAGTGATGTCATAGAGCTTTACATTCAGCGAAGCACTTGTCCATTTGAATGGAGTTCCGATGGTTCCGTATTGGAACAAGGTTTCAGTTGCAGTGGGAATTTCCACCTCCAACTTTGCTCCTACGTCGTTTTCCGCCAAGGCGGTCGTTGGCACGAGTACGAGCATGAAAATCAAGCTCAAGACCAGTGCGATGGTGCGTTTCATTCGGTACACATCCTTTCTTGCATGAAAGACATTCTGTCGGGGAAATTATACATGAGCAGTATATATATGTAAACAGCGCCGAGGAATATGTTACGGATATTTCACACATAGCCCGTAAAATGGCGCTGTCGAACCAAGAACGTGCCCTCAGGATAGCATGGTTTCCGACGCGACGCACCGCTTTTCACAAATCGTTTGATTTTGATTGACATTTCCAACCGGTTTTTCAAACGTTTTTGACGTATTCTCCGGTACGAAATAGCAATTATGTACGGGTTCGCTCAAATACACAAAAAAAGAAGACCGCTTTGCATAATTCGAGGGTGAAGAGAATAAATATACATTCTCAAACAAAAAACATTCGGAGCGGGGATTTCGCCCCTCTCCGAATCAGGATTGAACAGAGTGAAAAATGATCTGCGAAAGCGACGGTTTACCAGTGGTTCACCGCGTGCTCGGCAAACCCCGTTACGCCGGAAAACGGAATCGATGCTTCGCTGTCTGCGCGAAAATAGCCTTCGAACGTGCCAAACATCTGGTGGCAGCGGTTGTTGACGAACAGCAGTTTCGTAATGGTATCCCGATCATACCGCGGGGTCAGTGTCGCATAGAACATTCCGTCGCCGGAGTCGAGCGTCCATTGCTGCATGGGGTCGCTGACATGCGTAATATGCATGTCCGAGAGTTTGAGCACCGCATCGCCCCAGTAGACGATGTTTTCCGTGCCGCGGCGTTTGCCGTCGTCACCAAAACCACAGCCGAGGTTAAAGCCAAACGGTCGCCCGCCGAGCTCGGCGCTGACGCTGCTCCAGTACCATTCGTGCGAAACGGGCCAGACGCCGCGTCCCCAGTCCAGCAG
>DAIRTE010000141.1:0-7353 GCA_036804025.1 Clostridia bacterium
TCTCCGAGAGCGTAAAGTGCATCGCGTCGCAGGCGGTTTCGTAATAGTAGCCCCACTGGAACCCCGCGCGGTAAAACGCCAGCTCGTAGAGCAGATAGTTGATAATCGTCTTCGGCATGCGCGCAAACTTGGCGGAATAGCCACCGTCGTAGGTGAAGTCGTAATACTGCCTTCCGTCCTCGCTGGTCTTGATGCCGTTGTAGACGAGGTGCTCCTTCACGTCCGTGCCGATGAGCTCGTGGTTCGTGATGATGTTTTTGTTCGGGTACATATCGTCGTTCACGTCGATTGCCGTGCCCAGCGTATGATGGCTGACGTATTGCAGGTTGGACTGAAATCGCGGAACGTAGGTCGTTTCCTTGGAGATCAGGTCCTTGAGCAGCGTAACGCGCCCGTTCGTCTGGTTGCCGGTTCTGGGGTTGACAATGGTCACGCAGACATAGGTGTTTTCGAGATAATGGTTCGCCGCTTCAAAGTAAGGCACCGCCGCGGAGTGCACACGCCCCAGACTGGACTCCACGATGTAGGTCGTGCGCCAGGCGTCCTCGGTCGCGATGCTGCGGGTGTCCTTGAGCGAAAAATGGAAGATGAACTGATCCAGTTTCCCCTTGAAGAAGCGGTAGGCCTCCAGATAGTTGTCGTCGAACTTATTCTGCGTGAGCACCAACCGCTTGGAGTCGACGATGGTGCACTCCGCCGTGTAGAGCTTGACGGGCGAGGTCTCCGTTGAGGTGGTTGCGCTCAGCGTAAAGCGATAGCGTCCGGCGGAGAGGGCGCTGATGTCAAACAAAGAGTCTAGCGCTTTTTGCTCAATGGGCAGCGACTCGTTTTCGAGTGAATAGGCGCGAACATTCGCCGCGGGGTCGAAGGTAACGGTCTGTGTGCAGCCCTTCGCCGACCCGAGCGATTCGAAGCTGGCGGTCACGCTGGTGAGCGGACTGCCGGAATAGATCGATCCGCGAATGTTAAAGTCCAGCCGTTTTTGCAGCTCCTCGCCCTCGACAATGAGCGGGTTTTCCAGCGAAGCCTGAAAATGCACGCTGTCGCGTCCGACGGGTACGGGGCCGAGGCCGAGGGTATTGCGCAGCATGGCGACGGTCGCCTTCTTGAGGCGATAGTCCGTCGAGGCAAACGCCTGCGCGGTGTCCCAATAATCGAGCGCCGGATCGTTTTCGCCCGCGCGTAACAAAGCGGCGGCGTTCGCGGCGGAAGGGGTGGTCAGCGGCTCTGCGCTGCCTGCATCCTCCGCCAGAGCAACCGGAGCCGCCAGCAGGAATACGAAGAAAAACGCGAACCCGGCAGCGAACAATCGCGCCGCGCCGCGCGCCGGAAACGAATGGTTTTCGGTAGAACACTTCATAGCTCCTTATTATACACGAACCGCTGACACTTGCAAAGCAAGTAAGGTTGAAAAGTGGATCGACGCAATTTTGTTACATAAATGAAATAATGGTGTTACATTTTCAGAACCCTATGTAGCAAAACATTGGAGTTCTTGCCGACCAACTTCTGACGGAACGACCGGACGTTGCCGGTTTGCCGGGAACTATGCTAGAATGGCGAATATGGGGAAACGAAATCGTTGGATTTTACTTGTGCTCGCCGCGGCGTTCTTTGCGCTTTGCTCCGCGTGCGCAGCAACGCCCGTTTTGCCGCAGGCGCAGCTGACCTTGCAGCACGCACAGGTGTCGGCAACGCCCGAACCAACACCGGCGGATACGCCGGAGCCGACGCCGGTACCGACGCCGTTTTCCATCGTCTGGCTGGCGGACACGCAGACTATGTCCTACTACAACTACCCCGGCGCGCTCGCGAAGATGGGGCAGTGGATTGCAGACGAGAAGGACGGCCGAAACATTCGCTACGTTGTGCAGACCGGGGACGCGGTGGACGAGGGCTGGATTGCGAAGCAATGGAAGAACTTCGACCAGCTCTACGATAGATTTAAGGACAAGCTGCCGTATTTTCCGATTGCGGGCAACCACGACGTCGGCATGCAATGGCACGGCTACGGGCCATATCTTGCGCGGCCTTATGTTCGCACCATTCCGCGCTTCAATTCGTTTGAGGGCGGAAAAGCGGTGTTTGCGACGTTTTCCGCAGGCGGCACGGACTTTCTGCTGCTTGGCGCTGGCTGGGAAAACGAGCTGGACGCGGTCGGCTGGATGAACGACGTGCTGAACCGCTATCCGGATCGCGTCGCAATTTTGCTCTTTCACGGGTACATCAATGCGGACGGAACTTTTACGAACATCGGCCAGCAGATGTTTGGTCAGGTGGTGTCGAAGCACGCGAATGTGCGCCTCGTGCTGTGCGGGCATGTTCGCGGCACGGGTTACCGCGCGGACGACGTCGACGACACAGGCGACGGCAAACCCGACCGCCGCGTGAACACCATGATCTACAACTACCAGCACTACGACCAGAACTGCGGGCAACTACGGCTGCTGACATTTGATCCCGTTTCACGGTCAATCGAGGTCATGACGTACTCTCCGGTTTCGGACTATTTCTTCAAAGACGATTACTTCAAAGCCGAAACCTTTACGCTGGAAGACGCGTTTTAATTGATTTGAATCCAAAAACACAAAGCATCCGGAGAATCGTTTCCCCGGATGTTTTTTCGTGAAACGAGTGTTAAATCAGCGACGCAATCGCGCTGGCGGAGATGCAGAGCCCCTTGCCTTCGTCGTTCATCCCCTCCGTCGTGGTCGCTTTTACGGAAACGAACTCAGGAGAAACGTGCATCGCGTCCGCAAGCCGCCGCTGCATCTGCGCGGCGTGCGGTTTGATCTTCGGGCGTTCGCAGATGACCGTCGCGTCCACGTGCGCAACGCGAAGGCCGCTATCTTCGATCCGGCGGACAACCTCGCGGAGCAGTTCAACGCTGTTTGCGCCCGCATACGCCACGTCCGAATCCGGAAACAGCCGGCCAATGTCACCGAGGCCCGCCGCGCCAAGCAGCGCGTCGATGATGGCGTGGGTCAGCACGTCCGCGTCCGAGTGTCCAAGCAAGCCTTTTGCAAAGGGAATCTCGATGCCGCCGAGGATCAGCTTTCGCCCCTCGACGAGACGATGGGTGTCAAACCCGGTGCCAAAGCGCGCGTAGGTGGCGAGCGCCTGCTGCCAGTCCGCGGCGGTGGTCAGCTTCTGGTTCGCCGCTTCCCCGTCGGTCAGAACGAACTTTGGCTCGTAACCCGCCGCCAGATAGAGCGCGCAGTCGTCCGTTACGTTGGAGCGGTCGCCCGCTTCATACGCCGCCTTGATGCGGTCAAACCGAAACGTCTGCGGCGTCTGCATGCGAATAAGCCGACTGCGATCGAGTGGTAACACGGTTTCGCCGCTGAACTGCATGATGGTGTCCGTCACCTTGCCCGCGACAACGCCGCTGCCAAACTCTCGCGCGCTTTCGATGCTCGCGCGGACGGTCTCCGGCGAGACCATGCAGCGCGCCGCGTCGTGAATTGCGACGATTTCGGCGGACTCGATTGCATGTAACGCGTTGAAAACGGACTGCGCGCGCGTTTCCCCGCCGGAGACAATCCGGCTGGGAACTATGCAGGCGAGCGACTCGACGAATTCTTTCGTTGCGGGCGAAACGGTGAAGACAATCTCCTCTGCACCGCCTGCAATGAGCGCGTCCAGCGAGCGCTCAATCGCGTTTCTTCCCGCAATGGGCGTGAGCAGCTTATCGAACCCCATGCGGACGGAACCGCCCGCGCAGAGCAAAATCGCGACGACGCGGCTCATCGATCCGCGTCCCCGCTGAGGACGGTATACATGCCCGCCGCGTCCTCCTTATGGACGCTCTCCTTGAGGCTTTCGACGCGGACGAGCAGGTGCTTTCCGCCGAGCAGCAGATCCAGCGTGTCGCCTTCCTTCACTTCGGAGGAGGGCTTGGCGACCTTGCCGTTGATGCTCACGCGGCCTGCGTCCGCCGCTTCGTTGGCGACGGTGCGCCGCTTGATGATGCGGGAGACCTTGAGGTATTTATCCAAACGCATATGGGTTTCTTCGCTTTCTTTTGGCAGTTTTCGGGCGAAATTTCCGCCCGCAGTACGCAATCATGTTACGTTGTTGGTTTTTGTTTGTCAAGGTTGACAGACGGGGCAAAAGCGTGTATTCTAATTCGCATCACGGGGGCGTCCGGAAGAACAGCCGGACTGAGAAGTACCCTTGGAACCTGTTGGGTCATGCCATCGAAGGAAAGTGATACATATCGCAGCTTCTTTTTGATGGTCGTCTCAATGGCGACTATTTTTTTGTGGAAAAAGGAGAAACAACAATGGAATTCAAACTGTTCAGCAAGTTGGCCTCGTTGGAGGGAATCGAACTCTACATGCTCCTTGGCGCGCTGGTCGTGCTCGCCCTGCTCGTCTGGGGTGTGGTCGCCTCCCGCAAACGCGCAAAGGCGGAGGTGCAGGAGGCACCCGCCGGGAAACCCTCTCGCACGCAGACGCTCGTCTACGGCGCACTCTCGATTACGCTGGCGTTCGTATTGAGCTACTTCAAGCTCTTTTCGCTGCCGCTCGGCGGAACGGTGACGCTGCTTTCGATGCTGCCGATCTTTGCCTACGCGGCGTACTTTGGCCCGCTCTACGGCTTTACGGCGGCGTTTGCGTTTTCGCTGCTCCAGGTCGTGCAGGGCGCGTACATCGTGCACCCCGTGCAGTTCATTCTCGACTATTTTGTCGCGTTCACGCTGCTGGGCACGGCAAGCTTTTTTCCGAAGAACCTGCCGGTCGGCGCAGCGGTTGCAGGCTGCCTGCGCATGCTCGCGAGCACGGTTTCCGGCGCGGTGTTCTTTCAGGATGTCGGGTTTGAATACGGCTTTGCCAACCCCTGGGTGTATTCGTTCCTCTACAACTTCCTGACCATCGGCGTGGACACGATCCTCTGCGTGATCGTCGCTGCGCTGCCGCCGGTGCAGCGGCTGTTCAAGCGCGTGTTCAGCAAGTCCTGAACGTTTTCGACTTCCTCTGTTCTTATTTAGGAAGAACAGAACACGAAGAAGACAAATGGGGCTGTACGCAAAAGCGCACAGCTCCTTTTTCGTTTGCGCTTTTCCAATGGATTTCCCAGGAAGATGCACAAGATTTTAAAAATAAGAACAACCGTTGTCAGATTTTAACGGTTAAGATAGATATATCAGGTGAGAATTCTCAAAACAATACAGGAGGTTCCATCATGGATGCTGTCACCGAACTGCTACGACGCGATCCGGAACGTGCACTGAATCAAATGCTCAGCGCATATTCCGGTTTGGTCTATCATGCAGCGGCCGCGGTGCTCGGGCGCTCTTTCCACGAGGAGATTGAAGAATGCGTCAGCGATACGTTCTTGGTCGTCTACAAAAGCAGAGAGCGACTGGATTTTTCACAAGGCTCGGTTAAGGCATATCTCTGTGCGACGGCACGAAACCTTGCCATCGACCGCCTGAAGAAGCGCTTAGGCGCAAACGAAGTTCCGATAAACCAGCAGGAGTACGCCACCGAAGGAACGGAAGCGGAAGCACTGCGAAATCTGGGAACGGAGGAGCTGATTCAAAACGTGCTCTCGTTAGGGGAACCGGACAGCAAGATCATTCTGTTCCGTTACTATTTTAATCTACCGAGCAAGGAGATTGCAAAACGGCTCGGCATCAAGCAAAACACGGTTGATCAACGCCTGCGCCGTGCGCTGTCCAAGCTCAACCGGCTTACGAAAGGGGGAATTCTCCATGCCGAATAAACAGGACTTCTGCTTTCCCAAGTTGAACGTCAGACAAACGCAACGACTGCTCACGGGCGTTTCCTCTTTGCCGCTGCCCAACGGCGCCGAACGCCGCATTCGCGCGCGTGTGCTGCAAGAAGTCATGCCAAAGTCGCTTGCGCGCAATCGAATTCGCAGAACGCTCGTCCCCATAGCAGCGTGCCTGCTTGCGGTCGTGTTCTTCTTTGTGGCGTTCCAAAAGGCTGCGCTCGCGGTTTCCGAGTTTCTTGGCAGGGTATTTACGCCCAGCCGGTATATGAACGAAGACCCGGCGGAGAGAACCGCCGTACCTGCGATTGATGAGGCAATTGCAGCTAGTGTTCCGAAGGATGGCGAATACACCATTACGCTGATGCCGGATCTTCCAAACGCGCAGGAGTTTGTCGACTATCGCGCGAA
Organism: Clostridia bacterium; assembly: GCA_036804025.1. Lineage (GTDB taxonomy): Bacteria > Bacillota > Clostridia > Christensenellales > CAG-138 > UBA7703. The sequence goes on from DAIRTE010000141.1 coordinate 6,151, forward strand.
AAATGGGTTTGAGCCGTTTTCCGAGGAAAACTGGGGCTGGCAGCGTGAGATTCGCCCGGAGATTGCGGAGGTGCTCTATGATGGTAATCAGCTGATCTGGAACACCAATCTTTATACGACAAACGAGCATGTTCGCGAATTCATGGAAGGGTTTGGCGTAGAATCCGGTAGCAAGCGGCGCGTTGACGCGCTGACGGATGATGCGACCTATACCGTCGCCGGAGATTCGACAATATACCCCCTTTACGTCAGCGGGGATGGGATTACACCCATCTATGACGAGACATCACTGTCGGGCGCGGATCATGTTGTGCTGTATTCCGATTTTATGATCGATGCGGCCGAGCCGCTCCCGAACGGAGTCTTGACCATTACGCAGAATATTCGTGTTTGCGAAAACGATGGGATGGATTATGGCGCAACGGTTGCCGTGATTACGCATACATTCACGTTTGACACCACAAAAGGCAATACTCCGGCGGCAGAGCTTCAAGAGGGGGATATTCCGCTTTCGGGGGAAACCTATTTGACGATGGAGCATATGACCTTTGCGGAGGACGGTTTAGTCACAAGCTGGACGGTCGATACGCAAAAGGTGTCGCTCGATGGCGTAGTGCTGCATGCGAACTATGAGTACCTGCCGACGGGAATCAGCGTGACGCTCTCGCTGGCAAGCGCACCGGAGAACTGGAGCGACGACATGGTGAAGGCGCTGCTCTATCCTTCGGAAAGAGAGATCGATCAAAGCTACCATCGCCCCGGCAATGTAACCGATTTGTATATCGACGGGGTATTCGTTTCCGAAGCGCCAACAGCGGATAGCTGGGAACTTGGAAAGCAAACGTACATATTACCCATCTATCCGGATCAGTATTCCAAGACACAGTCTGTCGTACTCAAGTTAACCCATGTCTATGATGAGACTCTAAACGGAACGGATCAGCTCGCCGGCGAAGTGTTCAAGATGTCGGAAGGTATTACCGAAACCAATGCAACCTGCAAATGGGAACCGTTGGTTGAAATTCCCGTGCCGTTGCCGGAATAAACCGCACCAAGCAAAGGAGGGTGTCGTCCCAAGACGACACCCTCTTATATTTTTTGTATAGATGCTTTCTATTTCGACTCGCTCAAAGGCTCTCACATCTTTTTGTATACTCGAAGTGGATTCCATCGAGTGGGAAGCTGCGGCTAATTCGAAACGAT
>DAIRTE010000142.1:0-7305 GCA_036804025.1 Clostridia bacterium
GGCTGCGGGAGAATATGTCGCAGACTGTCACGAAAGTGGAGAGCTGTCATTGGTCAAGGGCGGAATAGCCGCCTTGCATCGATTTTTGCAGATTGACCGTGAGTTCTTCTAATTTTCGAAGAGCTCACTTTTCTTTTATAGAGAGTTCAGTCGGACGCTTCGGTATGAAACGGATCAGTTTGAAACGCTTATATATAAGGAAGGAAATCAGAAACATGAAGAAGATCATTGCCCTGACCATGGCGCTTGCGATGGCAGCCCTCGTATTTGGCTGCGCGAGCACGCCCAAGGCGACCACCGGCGTTGAGGATGGCGTTCTCACCGTCGCGATGGAATGTGCCTACGCGCCCTACAACTGGACGCAGGCGGACGACTCCAACGGCGCCGTCCCGATTAAGGACTCCAACGAATTTGCAAACGGCTACGACGTGATGATGGCCAAGAAGCTCGCGGATGCAAACGGCTGGAAACTCGAAGTCGTCCGTCTCGACTGGGATTCCCTGATCCCCGCCGTGCAGACCGGCCAGATCGACGCGGTCATCGCCGGCCAGTCCATGACGCCGGAGCGCATGGAGCAGGTTGACTTTGCCGGTCCGTACCTCTACGCGACCATCGTCTGCCTGACGCTCAAGACCAGCAGCTTTGCAACCGCCAAGGGCATTTCCGATCTCTCCGGCGGCACCTGCACGAGCCAGCTCGGCACCATCTGGTATGACACCTGCCTGCCGCAGATCACCGGCGCGAAGATTCAGCCCGCCGCGGAGACCGCCCCGGCCATGCTGATGGCGCTCGAAACCGGCACGGTCGATTTCGTCTGCACCGACATGCCCACCGCGCAGGGCGCAATTGCCGCCTATCCGGATATGGTGCTTTTAGACTTTGCTGGCAGCGGAAACGACTTTACCGTGTCGGACAGCGACGTGAACATTGGCATCTCCGTCAAGAAGGGCAACACGACCCTGAAGGACGCGCTGAACAAGGTGCTTTCCACCATGACGGCGGACGACTTTAACGCGACGATGGCCCAAGCGATTGCCGTTCAGCCCATCGGCTGAGAAGAAGCGTTCCAACGAACGAAGCAACGATGAACGGGACAAGGCGAGCTGGCAGCGGCGCGCCTTGCCTTCCGTTTTAAGGGGAAGGAGATCACGTGAGTCTATCACAACTCATCAGTGACATCATCAAACTCTGGAAGAACTACGGCATGATCTACCTCGGCGGCATGTGGAAAACCGTGTCGCTCGCCGTGATCTGCACGCTGGTTGGCTGCCTCATCGGCTTTCTTTGCGGCGTGCTGCAGACCATTCCCTGCGCCAAGACCGATCATGTGCTCAAGCGCGCCGGGCTTGGCGTGCTGCGCGCGCTGATTCGCGCCTACGTCGAGGTCTTTCGCGGTACGCCGATGATTCTGCAGGCGGTGTTTGTCTATTACGGGCTGCCGTACTTTACGAACAATGCCGTCCAGTGGAGCAGTGTTTGGCTCGCGGCGTTCACCGTGGTTGCCATCAACACCGGCGCATACATGGCCGAGACGGTGCGCGGCGGCATTCTCTCCGTCGATCCGGGGCAAACCGAGGGCGCGAAGGCCATCGGCATGACGCACGTGCAGACCATGGTCAACGTGATTCTGCCGCAGGCGCTGCGCAGCATTCTGCCGCAGATTGGCAACAACTTCATCATCAACCTCAAGGATACGTCGGTCATGTTCATCATCGGCTATTCCGAGTTCTTTGCGACGCACAAAGCGGTGGTCGGCGCAACCTTCCTCTACTTCCCGTCGGCAACGGTGGAGATGATCGGCTATCTGTTTATGACGCTGGTCAGCTCGTTCCTGCTGCGCTGGTGGGAGAAGAAGATCGACGGCAGCGACAGTTTCGATCTGGCGACGAAGGACACGCTCGCGCATACGAGCGGAATGGTTCGATTTCGGCATAAACCTGCGGCAAAGCTGCAAGAGAGGGGGCGCTGAACCATGGAACAGATTCAATCCAAAGACGTGTTGCTTCAGGTCAGCCACCTGTCTAAGAGCTTTGGCAGCAACCTTGTACTCAAGGACATCGATTTTTCCGTGAGCAAGGGGGACGTAACGAGCGTCATCGGTTCGTCCGGCTCGGGCAAGTCCACACTGCTGCGCTGTATCAACCTGCTGGAGATTCCAACCTCGGGACAGATTCTGTTTCACGGCAGCGACATCACCGCGCGCGGGTACAACGTGCCCGCCTATCGCGCCAAGGTCGGCATGGTGTTTCAGAGCTTTAACCTGTTTGCCAACATGACCGTGCTGGAAAACTGCATGATCGGCTTGCGCAAGGTGATGCATCAGGACAAGGCGACCGCCGAGGCGACCGCGCGGATGTACCTCGACAAGGTCGGCATGTCGCCCTACATCAACGCCAAGCCGCGCCAGATCTCCGGCGGGCAGAAGCAGCGTGTCGCCATCGCGCGGGCGCTGGCCATGGAGCCGGAGGTGCTGCTCTTTGACGAACCGACCTCCGCGCTGGACCCACAGATGGTTGGCGAGGTGCTGGACGTCATGAAAGCGCTCGTCAGCGACGGCCTGACCATGATCGTTGTGACCCATGAGATGGCGTTTGCGCGGGATGTGTCGAGCCGAACCGTGTTTATGAAGGACGGCATTATCTGGGAGGACGGCGCGCCGAGCCAGATCTTCGGTAGCCCGGAAAAGCCGGAAACGCAGGAATTCTTATCGCGGTTCTTCGATCGCTAAGCGGTCGGGGGCAGACTTTCAGCAGGAGCTGCCGCACGTCGGTTGGCTCCTGCTTTTGTGTATTTATTCAGAAAAATATTAATTTATAACAATCGATTGACGGCATTCCATTCCGATAATAAAATGGTACTGTTACGTTGCAATCATTAAAACGCACCGATTCGTTGGATTCTGCAAGAGGATCTGTGTAACGTTTCAGGTGGCGAGGGGAACATGAAACGAAAGACGAAGCTCTTCCTTCTGGCTGGCGTTTTCTGCTTACTGCTTCTATTTGCCGCCGTCTGGATTTGGAATGTACTGCCTGCATCCGAACGAAACCAAGCAAAATCCGAGCGAACGATTCGCGTCGTTCTGGACGATAACTACCCGCCCTACGTGTTTCGCAACGCGGAAGGCAACCTCCGCGGGATTCTGATCGACGAGTGGAATCTCTGGAGCAGGAAGACCGGTGTACCGGTCGAGGTCTCTGCAATGGATTGGTCGGACGCGCTGGCCGCCATGAAGAACGGCGAGTACGACGTAATTGATACGATCTTTTACACCGATGAGCGAAATGGCTGGTTGGACTTCTCGGAGCCATATGTCAACATTTCGGTCCCGATTTTTTACAACAAAGCGCTGACCGGAATTACGGACGCCTCCTCCCTGCGCGGGTTTACCGTCGCGGTCAAGGCGGGGGACAGCTGCATTCCGGTGCTGCAGCGTTACGGCGTTTCCCAGATTCTGGAGTACACAAGCTATGAAGAAATCGTCGACGCGGCGAAGACCGGCACGGTTCGCGTGTTCGTGATGGACGAGCCGCCCGCGCTGTATTATCTCTATCAAAAAAGCATTCGCAATGATTTTGCACAGACCGACTCGCTCTACTCCGGCCAGTTCCATCGCGCGGTTCGAAAGGGAGACTTGGCAACGCTGCATTTGCTGGACGAGGGGTTTGGCAGAATTACGCCTTCGGAGCAGCAGCGCATTTCGGACAAATGGTTTGGGCGCACGAGCACGCAGCTGTATCTCAATTATTTCCTGCGGTATGCGCTGATGCTGGCGGCCGCGGTCATCGCGGTGATTACGCTCGTTTCGCTCTGGAATCATTGGCTTCGCAAGCAGGTGCAGAAGAAGACCCACGAGTTGAGCTGTGAAAAAGAGCTGTTGGATATTACGCTCCAGTCCATCGGCGATGGCGTGGTCGCAACCGACATCGACGGCGCGCTGACCGTGCTCAACCCGACTGCGCGGCGGCTCTCCGGCTGGGGGGACGACGCGATTGGACGACCGTTTACCGAGGTGCTGCATCTGATCAACGAGCGAACGGAAGAACCGGTGAGCTCGCCGATACAGAAGGTTCTGGAGACGGGCGAAATCGTTGGGCTCGCGAATCACACCGCGCTGGTCAGCCGTACGGGTGAGAAGATTCCGATTGCGGACGGCGCTTCGCCGATTCGCGATGCGGATGGCCAAATCTACGGCGTGGTCATGGTGTTTCGGGACGTCACGCAGGAGAAGACGCAGCGCGAGCAGATTGAGCACATCATGGCGCACGATTCCATGACGGGGCTGTATAACCGCTGGTATATGGAGGAAGTGCTCAAACGCTATGAGAAAAATCCGTGCGCGGGCTGCACATTAATCATGGGCGATCTCAACGGCCTGAAGCTCGTCAACGACGCGTTTGGGCACCACGAGGGCGACCGGTTCATTCAGACGGTCGCCACCATTCTCAAGCAGTGCTGCGGGCCGAAGGATATCGTCTGCCGCTGGGGGGGCGATGAGTTTTTAATTCTTTTGCCGGAGGCGACCGCAAGGGAAGCGGAAAAGCTGATCGACCGGATTCTCGCGCGCTGCGTGGAGGAGAGCGACGAAAAGCTGCAACTCAGCATTGCGCTGGGTTACGCGCGGATGTCGGGCGAAAGTGACGACATTCAGCGGGCGCTGCGCGAGGCGGAGCAGTGGACCTACCGCCGAAAGCTCATGATTGAAAAGAGCTTTCGCAGCAGCGTGATCAATGCGCTTCTCTCCGCGCTTGCGGCAAAGAGCGAGGAGACGGAGGAGCACGCCGAGCGTCTGCAACAGTACTGCTGCCAGATTGGCCGGTTGCTGGGCGTCTCGGCAAAAGAGCTGGACGAAATGTCGCTGTTTGCCATGCTGCACGACATCGGCAAGGTTGGCATCAACGACGCAATTCTGCAAAAGCCCGCGCCGCTGACGGACGACGAGTGGATGGAGATGCGCAAACACCCCGAAATCGGGTTCCGCATTGCGCAGAACAACATCGATCTTGCGCCGATCTCCGAGTATATTCTGACCCATCATGAGCGCTGGGACGGCAAAGGGTATCCGCGCGGGCTGCGCGGTGACGAGATTCCGATTCTGGCGCGGATTCTCGCCGTGGCGGACGCATACGACGCCATGACGAACGAGCGCGTCTATCGAAAGGCCATGAGCAGCGAGGCGGCGGCGTCGGAGATTCTGCGTGGCGCAGGCTCGCAGTTCGACCCGCGCATTGCCCGCCTGTTCGTCGAGCAGGTGCTGGGGATTTCTTTGGATACGGTCGAACAATAGTAGCGATAGAGCAAGAAGGCCGCCGGAACACCGGCGGCCTTTTTCTGCGAGTAGCAGAGCGGATTATCCCTTCTCCCGCTGGGAGAAGTATTTCTGTAGCACGGCGAGGCTTTCCTCGCGCAACACGCCGCCCGTTACCTCCGGCTGGTGCGAAGAACGCGAAAACACGATCTCGCAGCAGGCACTGCCCGTCTTGCCGAGGATCTCGCAAAGGTCGATGTCGCTCGCACTGTAGACGAGCCGCCCAAGCTTGGTCCAAACCATTGCGCCGCAGCACATGAAGCACGGCTCGCAGCTGGAATAGAGCGTAAACTCGCTGAGGTTCGTTATCTCCGTGTCCGCGCAGAAGCGGCGCAGCAGCCCCGCCTCGGCGTGCCAGGTGGGGTCGGACTTCGTATAGATCTGATTCTCGCTGGCAAACACAATCTCTCCGTCCTTGACCAGCACGGCGCCAAACGGCTCGTTTCCGTGCGCCACGGCCTGCTCAGAGAGGCGAATTGCCTCGCGCATGAATTGTTCGTCCTGCGTCATAAATGCTCCTTTTCGCGCGATTGGTGCGGATGCGCTTGCGGCGTACCCGCTCAAAGAACAGTGTATCCTGCTTGCTCCAAAAGCGCAATCGCCGAGTCGAAGGATTCCGCTTTTGTGAAGACGTAGTCCGTGTTATAGGTCGAAACGGCAAAGATGCTGATAGCGTGCTCCGCCAGCAGCGACGAGATGCGCGCGAGCACGCCAATCATGGAAAAGTCCAGAATGCCCTCAATGCGAAAGGCGCGCCAGCCGTCCTCACGCGCGAGCGTGTCCGCTGGAACATACTCCGCTTCGCAGACGAGGGAGAGCTCCTCATCCGTCCTCGCAAAGAAGACGTATTCGCGCGTCAGATTCGCCTGCGCGAGGTTTTCTATTTTACAGACAGAGAACGCCTGCGGCAAACGCTTGAGATTCATGAAACACCTACCTGATTGTTGCGTGGTTGTTGGGACGAAAACGCCCGCGGGGAAACCGCAGGCGCTCAAGATACGAGACATTCGATTGGAGCCGTTTACTCCTGCGTAAAGATCGGGATCGCCTTGACCAGACGCTCCACGCACCCATCCGGGCCGAGCACGGAGGAGTCCAGACTCACGTCGTAATGGCAGGCGTCCCGCCAGTCCTCGCCGGTGTAGAAGCGGTAGTAATCCGCGCGGTGCTTGTCCTGCTCGCTGATGTACTTTTTAATCTCCGCTTCGTTCCAGGCCAGCGAATAGGAGGCGACGCGCTCGACCCGAGATTCCATGGGCGCATGGATGAACGCGCGCAGCAAATACGGCTTGCCCTTGAGAATATAATCCGCGCAGCGGCCAACGATGATGCAGCTGCTCGTTTCTGCGAGCTCCAGAATGATCTTCGCCTGAAACTGAAAGAGGTTCTCCTGCGAAATATAGTTGTCGCTGTCGGGCGGCAGCACCTCGCCGGAGTAGACCTTTTCGGCGGCGCGCATCATCTCGTGCTTGCCGAGGCGTTCGTCCACCTCGCCAAAGAGCTGCTCGTTGATGCCGCTCACGTCGGAGGCGATTCGTAGGAGCTTTCGATCGTAGAATGGAACGTTGAGCCGTTCGGAGAGTTTCTTGGCAATGTCGTATCCGCCGCTGCCTTTTTCACGCGCGATCGTAATCACAAAATGAGCCATCGAAATTGGTTCTCCTTTCGGTTGAGCGCGTTATGCGCCGAGATATGCCTTGCGAACGCGGTCGTCCTCCGCTAGTTTATTTGCCGGGCCGGACATCGAGATCTTGCCCGTCTCCAACACATAGGCGCGGTCTGCGACGGCCAGCGCTTTCTTTGCGTTTTGCTCGACCAGCAGAATCGTAATGCCGCTGGCGTGGAGCTGTTCGATGATGGAGAAAATCTCGTTGACCAGTATGGGCGAAAGACCCATCGAAGGTTCGTCCATGAGCAGAATCTTGGGGTTCGTCATCAGCGCGCGGCCGGTCGCGAGCATCTGCTGCTCGCCGCCGGAGAGCGTGCCGCCGAGCTGGCGG
>DAIRTE010000143.1:0-4413 GCA_036804025.1 Clostridia bacterium
GGCTATCACAACGCGCAGATCTTCGAGGCACTGGGGCTTTCGCAGGAGCTCGTCGACCGCTTCTTTAAAGGAACGGTGACCCGCGTCGGCGGGCTGACGCTCTCCGATCTGGAACGTGAAGTGCTGCAGCGGCACCGCGAGGCGCTCGCGACCATGCAGCAGGAGCTGCCCTCCGGCGGACGCTTCCAGTACAAGCGGGACGGCGAGCGGCACCTGTATAACCCCGAAACGATCCACCTGTTACAGACGGCGGTGCGCACGGGGGACTATGAGCTCTTCCGCGAGTATGTGCGCCGGGTCGAAAGCGATCACCCGGTTGCGCTTCGTAACCTGCTGGGCTACCAGAACTGCCACCCGATTCCCCTCGAAGAGGTGGAACCGGTCGAAAAGATCGTCCGCCGCTTTAAGACGGGCGCGATGTCCTACGGCTCCATCAGTCAGGAGGCGCACGAGTGCCTCGCGCTGGCGATGAACCAGCTCGGCGGAAAGAGCAACTCCGGCGAGGGCGGCGAGGCGGCGGAGCGGCTCTTTACCGACCGCAACTCCGCGATCAAGCAGATTGCCTCCGGCCGCTTCGGCGTGACCGGGCCGTACTTAGCCTCCGCCAAGGAGATTCAAATCAAGATGGCGCAGGGCGCAAAGCCCGGCGAAGGCGGCCAGTTGCCCGGCGGAAAGGTCTATCCGCAGATTGCGCGGACGCGGCACTCGACGCCCGGCGTAGGGCTCATCTCCCCGCCCCCGCATCACGACATCTACTCCATTGAGGATTTGGCGCAGCTGATCTTCGATCTCAAGAATGCCAATCCGGACGCGCGGATCAACGTCAAGCTCGTTTCGGAAACCGGCGTCGGCACCATTGCCGCGGGCGTTGCCAAGGGCGGCGCGGATGTCATCCTGATCTCCGGCTACGACGGCGGCACCGGCGCGAGCCCGCGCACGAGCATTCAGCACGCGGGCCTGCCCTGGGAGCTGGGTCTGGCGGAAACGCACCAGACCTTGATCGCCAACGGTCTACGCGGGCGCGTTCGCGTGGAGACGGACGGAAAGCTCATGACCGGTCGCGACATTGCGATTGCCGCACTGCTCGGCGCGGAGGAATTCGGCTTTGCGACGCTGCCGCTCGTTTCGCTCGGCTGCGTGATGATGCGCGTTTGCAATCTGGACTCCTGCCCGGTCGGCGTCGCGACGCAGAACCCCGCGCTCCGCGCGCGGTTCACCGGCAAGCCGGAATACGTCATCAACCTCATGCGCTTCTTGGCGCAGAACCTGCGCGAGAACATGGCGCAGCTGGGCTTCCATACGCTCGACCAGATGGTCGGCATGGCGGGGCACCTCGTGCAGATTAAGCAGTCGCCTAAGACCGACGGCATGGATCTGTCGAACCTGATCCCCGGCGATCAGCCGCTGCCCTGGCGCGACCTCAAGCCGAATCAGGACGAGCACAATCGCCTGTTCCACGACATGATCCGCTCGCTCGTCGAGCAGGGCGACGCCGTGGTCAAGCGGCCAATCTGCAACACGGAGCGCGCGGTTGCCACCCGCGTTTCGGCCTTCATCAGCCGCGAATACGGCCGCCTGCCGGACGGGCGCATCCGCTTCCAGTTCAACGGAACGGCGGGGCAGAGCTTCGGCGCGTTCGCAACCGCGGGCATCGAGCTCAAGATCGAAGGGGATACGAACGACTACCTCGGCAAGGGCCTCTGCGGCGCGCGGATCATCGTAAAAGCGCCGGAGGACGCGGGCTGGTCGAATAAGGACAATCTTTTAACCGGCAACGTTGCGCTCTTTGGCGCGACGAGCGGCGAACTCTACCTCGCGGGCCGCGCGGGCGAGCGCTTCTGCGTACGCAACAGCGGCGCCATTGCCGTCTGCGAAGGCGTGGGCGACCACGGCTGCGAGTACATGACTGGCGGAACGGTCGTCATATTGGGTTCGGTCGGTCGCAACTTCGCTTCCGGCATGTCCGGCGGCATCGCTTACGTACTGGACGACGGGAATTTCCGGCGCATGGTCAACACCAAGATGACCGCGCTCTACGAGCTGGACGCGCTGGATCTCGTGATGCTCTATCGTCACCTGACCAACCACGTGGCCTACACCGGCTCGAAGATCGCCGCCAAGATACTGGAAAAGTGGCCGACCACGCACGCGCGGTTCGTCAAGGTGCTGCCGCACGACTACCGCGAGATGCTGGAGGCAATGGACACCGCCGAGCGCGAGGGGCTGGAAGGCGAAGAGATGCTGGAACGCGCGTTCCTGCTCAAGACGGGAAAGGGGCAGTGAGCATGCGACAAACTGGCAGGCAAATTGCCCAAGGAACATCGTTTAAGAACGCGAAAGGAGGCGTCGCATGGGTAAGATAACCGGTTTTCTGGAGTATGATCGAAAGACGGCACAAGAGCTGCCCTGTGAGGCGCGCCTTCAAAACTGGGATGCGTTCCACCCCGCGCAGAGCGAGGCGAGCATCCGCGAACAGGCCGCCCGCTGCATGAACTGCGGCGTGCCGTTCTGCCACGCGGGCGTCAACTGGCGTGGCGTCGGCAGCGGCTGCAGCATCGGCAACCTGATTCCGGAATGGAACCATCTGACCTATAAAGGACATCTTGAGGAGGCCTATCGTCGCCTCGAGCAGGTGAACCCGCTGCATGAGTTTACCAGCCGCGTTTGCCCGGCGCTCTGCGAGGGTGCCTGCACGACGGGGCTGAACGGGGAGCCGATTGCGATTCGCGAGGTCGAGCGGTTTTTGAGCGACCTTGCCTGGGAACGGGGCTGGGTTACACCCCATCCGCCGATTGAGCGCAACGGAAAGACCGTTGCCATCGTCGGCTCCGGCCCGTCGGGACTCACCGCTGCATACCAGCTGAACCAGCACGGATTTATCGTAACCGTATTTGAAAAGTCGGAGGAGCCGGGGGGCTTACTAATGTTCGGCATTCCGAACATGAAGCTGCCCAAGGAGCTGGTTCGCCGCCGGGTGGAACTCTTCCGGCAGGAAGGCATTACGTTTGTCTGCAACACGGACGTCGGCAAGGATATGCCCGTGTCCGAGCTGGACAAGTTCGACGCGGTGCTGCTCTGCGGCGGCGCGGGTCAGCCGCGCGACCTCTCCGTGACCGGGCGTAACCTGCCCGGCGTGCGGTTTGCCGTTCCGTTTCTGGCGGCGGCGACGCGGCGCGTGCTCGCGGGCGAAACGGAAGAAAAGCCGATGGCGGGGCGCAAGGTCGTCGTCATTGGCGGCGGCGACACGGGTAACGACTGCGTCGCAACGTCCATCCGCATGGGCGCGGACTCCGTCGTCCAGCTGGAGATTATGCCGCCCGCGCCGGAAACCCGCGCGATGAGCAATCCCTGGCCGCGCTGGCCGCTCGTGCTCAAGACCGATTACGGTCAGCAGGAAGCAATCTGGATGTATGGCAGCGACCCGCGCACCTTTGAGGTGACTGCGGTGTCCATTCTGGGCGACGACGAAACCGGCGTAACCGCAATTGAGACCGCCGAGGTCGAGTGGGTCAATACCGAGCGCGGGCGCATTCCGAAACCGATCGAAGCCACCATCACGCGTATTCCGGCGACGGATGTGCTGATTGCCATGGGCTTTGTCGGCGCGGAGACCTATCTGCCGGAGGCAATGGGGCTTTCGCTCGACCGCAATGCATACGCGACCACGCGCGCGGGCGTGTTTACCGCGGGCGACATGCGCACCGGCCAGAGCCTTGTTGTGCGTGCGGAGGCGGACGCAAAGCACGCCGCGGACGAGATCGAGCGGTACCTGCTGGAACAATAAACGACTTGACGCATCAAAAAAGCTCCGGTGAAAACCGGAGCTTTTGTTTGATGGAACTGGATTGAATCTAGAGCGCTTTTCGATAGCAGATGCTTTCGGCAACGCCCTCATACGGCGGATAGTTCGGAATCCGCTCATACCCCGCCGCTTCGTAGAGTCGGATCGCCTCCGGCTGGAGTATGCCCGTTTCGAGCACCGCGGTGTGATAGCCCAGCTCCCGCGCCCAGGTCTCGAGCGTGCGCATCAGCTCGCGGGCAATGCCTTTTCCGCGCTGGCTGGAGTGTACGAATACGCGCTTCATCTCAACCGTGCCCTCCGAAAAGGGCTTGAAGCAGCCGCAACCGACGGGCTCGCCGTCCAGCTCGGCATAGAGCGCGTGCTTCACGTCGTTGGAAAGGTTAAAGGCTCCATAGAAGTCCATCTGCTCGCCATACAGTTTGCGAAGATCCAGGTCGAGCGCTTGCGTCAGCGCGGCAAAGGTCGGGTCGGCGCCGTCGCAGCGAATCATGGTCAGCATGGCTTCAATGCTCCTCAATGTAGTCGTCGAGTTCTTTGTGGTAAAAATCAAACCGCGATGGCTTCAATGCTCCTCAATGTAGTCGTCGAGTTCTTTGTGGTAAAAATCAAAC
>DAIRTE010000143.1:4513-7299 GCA_036804025.1 Clostridia bacterium
ATGGCTTCAATGCTCCTCAATGTAGTCGTCGAGTTCTTTGTGGTAAAAATCAAACCGCGATGGATTCAATGTTCCTCGATGTAATCATCGAGTTCTTTATGATAAACGTCCAGCCGCGTTTCGCCGGGTTCGGTCGGCAGTCCCAGTATGAGGTCCATCATGTGGTGCGGCGTCTTTCCGCCGATGGCCATGGACTTGATGCAGGAAACGCAGTAGACCGCGACGTCCTGACAGGGCATCTGTGCGGCGCGCTTCTTTTGAAACGCGTTGACCTCTTCGATGGACACATGCGGATAAAAATTATCGCCGCAGCAGATCGACTTCGTTCCGGAACACGCGGATTCCACGACTTCGATGTGCATCTTGTCCAGCAGGCTTCGAACCGCTTGGTGCACCTGCGGTTTCTTTCGAAACGAGCAGGAGTCGTGCACGCTCAGCTGCAATCCGTCGTAGGTCGGCAGCGGCAGCGCGGGAATCGCGTCCAGCACCTCCCAGATGGAGACCGTCTGTACGCCGTCGTAGAGCGAGCGAAACCGCCGGTCGCATCCGGCGCAGTTGTTGATGATGGTCGAGCCCTTCGGCAGGTTCGGGTCGTGCCGACAGCAGGTGGTGTGCAGCTTGGTCGGCAAAAACCGGCGGTTGAGCAGGTAGAGGATGTCCTCCACCGCTTCCGGCTTATACAGGCTCATCGCGCAGCCGGGGTTGAAATAACAGTGTTCGGGGTCAATGTCTTCCAGTTGTATACTAGGTAGCCCAGGGTCGTCCATTTGGATTCGCTTCCTCCTCTGATGTTCTGATTTTTTGTAGATTCGGAATCTCGCACGCTTTTTTCGCGCTTCGAGATGTTCCGTTGAAACCGGGTGCTGTTACGGATAGATCTTGATTTCCGATGCGTTGCAGCCGTAGCGCGAACGCAGATATTCATACAGATTTGCGCAGGCCAGCGCGTCGCAGAGCGCGTTGTGGTGACAGTCCAGCGCGATGCCGAGACCTTCGCAGAGCACGTCCAGCTTGTGACTGCCGAACGCATACTTCGGAATGTGCCGCCGCGACTGCTCCAGCGTGCAAAGATAGCGCCAATGCTCGGCGTAGATGCCGTGCCGCTCCAGCGCGCGGCGCATCACGGGCAGGTCGAAGAGCGCGTTGTGCGCCAAAAGAAGTCCGCCGGAGAAATACGGCTCAATCTCGGGCCAGATGACGTCCAGCGTCGGCTCGTGCTCCACGTCCTCCGGGCGAATGCCGTGGATGGAGATGTTGATTCCGTCGAAGTCGTCGTCCGGATTCACGAGGTAGTGCAGACGAACCGGTTCTCCGCTTTCGTCCACGTGCATCAACCCAATGGAGCAGATCGAGCGGGAATAGCGGTTCGGCGTTTCGACGTCGATTGCCGTATAGGTGTCGAATTCAGTTCGCTCGAACAAACCGGACAAACGGGAAATCCCCTTATATTCCTCGCCAAAAGGCAAACTATATGGTCGATATTATACCATAAGATTGTGCGAAAACACGAAAACTTTCCGGCGATTGCGAAGAAAACGCCCATGTTTCGGCTTTTCTTCGCGCCGGAAACATGGTATAAATACGAATATGAGCAAACAATCCATCTGCTATATCGTCTGCGCGCTGCCGCAGGAACAGCCGCTTTCGCCGAACCCCGGCGATCTCGTGATTGCCGCGGACGCGGGGTATCGCCAGCTAGGCGGAATCAAGCCGGACTACGTGGTCGGGGACTTCGACTCCCTCGGCTACGAGCCGGTGGGGGAACGGATTCTGCGCCATCCCGCGGAAAAGGATGACACGGATACGCTGCTCGCGGTCAAACTCGGTCTGTCGCTCGGTTACTCCAAGTTTGTGCTGCTCGGCGGTGTCGGCGGTCGGCTCGACCATACGCTGGCCAACATTCAGACGCTCGCCTATCTGCACGCGCGCGGCGCGAAGGCCTGCCTCGTCGGGGCGGATGAGACCATTGCGATTCTGGAAGGGCGAACGCTCCGGTTTCGCGCGGGGCTTAGTGGCGTGGTGTCCGTGTTTGCCTACGGGGAACGGGCAACCGGCGTCTATGAGCGGAATTTGCAGTATCCGCTGACGGACGCGACGCTGACGGACGATTTTCCCCTCGGAGTAAGCAACGCGTTCACCGGCGCACCCGCCGAAATCTCGGTGGAACACGGGCGGTTGCTCGTGCTCTGGGGCGCGGCGCTTGCGGACAGCGATCTCTTCGATCCTGCGTTTGAGTAAAATTTGACGAAACCGTGCTATCCTGAGCATTTCAAGCCGGATGGAATCGGCCATTCGGCAGCCAACGGATCATTCGGAGGATACCATGTTTCAGATTCTGGTTGTAGAGGACGATAAGGCACTGCGCGCGCTTTACTGTACTGTGCTCTCGAAAAACGGTTTTGTCTATTATGAGGCGCGGGACGGCGTAGAGGCCTGGGACGTGCTGGAAAAACAATACATCGATCTTGTCATTTCGGACATCATGATGCCGAACATGGACGGCTATGAGTTCGTGCGCAGCATGCGAAAGAACGGCCTGAACATGCCCGTGCTCATCATCACCGCGAAGGATACCTTTGAGGACATGGCGAGCGGCTTTCAGGCGGGCACGGACGACTACATGGTCAAACCCGTCAACGTCAACGAAATGATTCTGCGCATCAACGCGCTGCTCAAGCGCGCCCAGATTGTCAACGAAAAGAAGATTCGCTTCGAAAACGCGGAGCTGCGCTACGACGATCTCACCGTCTGCATCGACGGGGACTGCAACGTGCTGCCGCAAAAGG
>DAIRTE010000144.1:0-7224 GCA_036804025.1 Clostridia bacterium
TAATAGGACTGAATCAGCTGATAACCGTCGCCCAGCGCGTCCTTCCAGGGATCGACAAACGACGTCAGTCGCGCCATTCGGTAAGGCTCAATGATCGCGAGCAGCGCAAACAGCGCGGCAAACACAACCGCGAGCAGGAGCATCTGCTTGGTGTCGCAGCCGCCAATGAACAGCAGCGAATATCCCATCAGACCCATGATAACCGCCATGGACATGTTCGGCTGCAACATAACGAGACCGCAGATGACGCCAATGACCAGCAGCATTGGCAGCATGCCCTTTGTAAAACTCGGCATGACCAAGTGCTTCTTCGCCATGAAGGAGCACATGTAGAGCATCATACCGAATTTTGCAATTTCGGACGGCTGAATACTCTGACCGCCGATGACGATCCAGCGTTTCGCGCCGTTCGTCTCCTGGCCGACGACCAGAACGGCGAGCAGCAGCGCAATGGAAACCAGAATACCAATGAGCTTAAAGCGTTCCAGCTTTCGAAAGTCAATGTAGGAAATTGCCAGCATCATCGGAAAACCGACGGCCAGATAGACCGCCTGTTTGCGGATGAAGTAGTACCCGTCGTAACCGACGGAAGCGGTGTTCTGCGCGTAGTAGTAGCTCGCCGAAAACACCATGACCAGTCCAAAAGCGCAAAGCAGGCCGATCATCAGCACAATCGGATAATCGATTCGCCCTACCTTACGTTTCTTTTTTGCCGGTGCACGTCGTTCCATGGCTTCTCCGTATATTCAGAATGTTCATTTCGCGCAAGTTTCCCGTTGCGCCGCGCTCTGCGGCGCGCGAGATAAATGTGCATCGTGTATCATACCAGAACCGCCGCGCAAAACAAAGCGAATCGGATATTTGTTTTCAGATTCTTTCCAATATTCTGCGAATCGTTTCCGGTTTGCTACGTCCGTTTGACACGCAATCCCAGCGAAAAAAGAAGAGCGCGACGCGCCCTTCTCTACCAATTTTTCGTTTTTACGCGCTATCCGCGCAGAACCTGCTCGCGAAACACGCGATTCCAGCGCTCGCTTTCCTCCGCCAACGGCGAGTGCGCGCTGTCTTCAAACCAAATCCATTCCTTTTTCGGCGCTTCCAACGCGTCCAGCCACTGCTTGGCGAGCTCCGGCGGTGTATTGCTGTCGTGCCGGCCAATCGTCAGGAAAACGGGTATGTCCAGCTTCTTCATATCGCTGAGAAAATCGCAGGCGACCACCTCGCGCCAGAGCTGGTGCATGTTGTAAAACTGCCCCATCGCATAGCGGTACAGGTCGGCGAGCGTGTATTCCGGCGAGCGCAGAACGGGCAGCACGAGCGAGGAGATCAGCCCTTCCTTTTTGCCGTGCGCCGCGCCGCCGTATTTCGTCATCAGGTTTCGCTGCGTCATCAAGTCGTCCAGCGAGGCATACATGCCCTGCTGCGGCCAGCCGATGCGCGCGAGATCCTTGAGCGCCTTCTCATCGTGGCGCTTCTTGGCCTCATTCAGTACAAACTCATAGGAAATACGCTCGTTCTCCGCGCCGTTGGCAAGCTGGCCGATGCCGACGTAGGCGGCAATCTTCTCCGGATGTTTCGCGCAGAGCAGCACGCCGAGAAAGCTGCCGTAGGAGTGCCCAACCACGTAGATCTTCTCCTGATGGAACCGCTCGCGCAAATAGTCCACGACGAGGCGCGCGTCCTCAACGCAGGTATCCATATTCATCGTTTGCTTTGCCTGCGCGGAGGAGTAGCTCTTGCCCGCGCCGCGCTGGTCGAGGCAGACGATGGTGCATTCGTCCGTCAGCGGCGCCTGATCCACCAGTACGGAATGCCGGTTGCAGGCGCCCGGGCCGCCATGCAGAAACAGCACCACGGGGTTCGTCTCCTTGGTTCCGCGGATGCGAATGTCCAGCAGCGTGCCGTTGATCGGGAGTTTCTCGTGCAAATCGATGGGATAGCTGCGCTTCATGGCTGATATCCTTCTTTCCAAGTGTTCTATGAGAGTATATAGAAGTGATTTCCCTTTGCTCTGTAGTATATCGCTTTTTTCGATTGTATACACGCAACATTTGATGAGTATTGTGTGGAGTTTTGCATTCCGAATGATACAAGTGGATTGTGCTCCTGTGAATTTCCTGCTACGAATGCGTTAACATTTCAAGTTCCGCTTTGGTTCCCTTCGTATGAATCCAGCAAATATACCATCAATCCAACGGAAAACGATGGTTACAGGAATCGTTCTTGTTATCGCGTCCTCTTTGTCCACTACCCTGATTTGTTGACCCGAATTTTGTGGAATGCTATACTGTATCCAGTTTTGGGCGTTCTTTTGCGCCCGCCTGCCGGATTTGCCGTTTGCCTGTTGCGCAAAAAGGAGCGATGGTTCGCCCTTACGCGGCGCGCAAACTGGAAAGGACATGGTCACCATGACACACCGCAATCTCCGATTGATCTCTCTTGCGCTGGCGCTGCTGCTTAGCTTAGCGAGCGCCGGATGCGCACTGCAATCCCCCGTTCCCGTGGAGGACGGCGCCGGAACAACGGCCACGCTCGCCACAACGAGCGCCGCAGACCCCGCCGCGAGCGGCACCAGCTATGCCGTGAACCTCACGGACATGGCAGGAAACACCATTCAGCTCGACTCCGCCGTCAGCAGCATTGTCGTGCTCGACCCGGGCGATTGTGAGCTGCTCTACGCGCTCGGCGCGGGCAGTCTGGTGGTTGGGCGCACCGCCGAGTGCGACTACCCCAACGAGGTGAGCGCCATCCCGTTTGTCACGGTCGACGGCAAGGCGGACCCGGATCTGGTGGTTCTGCGCGCGCCGCAGGTGGTTGTGCTCTCCGCCGAGCAGGCGCAGGACGCGGAGCTGATTTCCGCGCTCGGTACCGCGGGCATTCTCCCCGTTGTGACGAACGCGACGGACATCAACAACCTCTACAGCACGATTACGCTGCTTGGCGCGCTAACGAATCACGTTTCCGAAGCGAACGCGCTCGTTTCCAGCATCATTACCTCGCTGGCGGAGCTGCAACAAAAGATCTCGGCGCACGAGGATACCGTTTATTTGGAGCTTTCCCCGCTTTCGAGCGGCCTGACCACGGTCGGCGGAAACACCTTTGCCTCGTCGCTGATCGCGTGGATGGGGTTCCACAACGAGTTTGAGGATCAGGCGGGAACGCTGTCCATCACGCAGGATCAGGTCATCGGGCGCAATCCGGACTACATTTTAACGACCAAGCAGGACGCTCCGGAGGCCGCCTCGCCGGAGAGCACGACCGCGCCGGAGGAATCCACCGCGCCGGAAGAAACCGGAACCGGCACGCCTTCGCCGGACAGCACCACAGCGCCTACGCCGGAAACGGGCGTGGACGAGATTCTGCTTCGAGCAGATTGGCAGGGCATTGACGCGGTGTCGAACAAGCACGTGTATTATATTGACGCGCGCCTGCTGCTTCGCGCGGGCCCGCGCGTGGTCGAAGCGGCGAACATGCTGTATTCCTTACTTTATGAAGGAAAGCAGCCGTAACAGATTATAATAAGAGCTTATTCCTTACTCTATGAAGGAAAGCCGTCGTAAAGAATACTCCATTGGATATAAGTCGCAAGACGAATCGCCGATTCATAGATAAAAGTTAGTAGAATAAGAGAAGCGCGCAACGGGAACTCCGCTGCGCGCTTTGTTGTCGTGTCCGAAACAGGGTTCTAACGATCTGTATACACCGTTAGTCGATCGCGGTAAACGCGTCCTTATCCATGCCGCAAACAGGGCATACCCAATCTTCCGGCAGATCCTCGAACGCGGTGCCCGGTGCGATGCCGTTGTCGGGATCGCCAACTTCCGGATCATATACATAACCGCAAACGCATTCATACTTCATATAGTGTACCTCCTGTCAGTTATTGAACCAGCTGTCCCTCCCCGCGCGGATGATCCGCTTGATCGGTTCGGCAGACTCGTTCTATTGATCAATATAGCAAATCCAAATGGTAAATACAAGTGGCAGTCTTACGGGAAATATGGTTGTTCTTCTGCGCTACATCGTATGATATCTTGTGCTTTTGTTGTTATAACAACAGATTGACGGTTGTTTTGGCGCTAAACTGGATTCAGAAGCACACAAAGCTCAATCCGCACGTGCCGCAGGTACAACCCAGCTTACGTGACTACGGTCACACAGAATCGAATTCCCATTGCCAAAGGAGGATGGCCTATGTCAACTACCATACTGAAAAACATCGATTTGTCCACGCCGCTGGATTTGCGCGCGCTGGTTGCCTATCAGGAAGGGCAGATCGTCAGCCGCACGCTCGCGCAGAACAACGCCGTGAGCCTGACGCTCTTTGCCTTCGCCAAGGGCGAGGAAATCAGCTCGCACGCCTCCAAGGGGGACGCAATGGTGCAACTGCTCGACGGAACGGCGCGCATCACCATTGGCGAAACGGAGCACCGCCTCTCTGCCGGCCAGACCATCGTGATGCCCGCGGGCGTGCCGCACGCACTGTTTGCGCTGGAGCCGTTTCAAATGCTGCTGACCGTGGTATTTCCGCGCTAGGCCGATCCGCAAACAAAACAGGAGCTGCCAAAGGCTTGGCAGCTCCTGTTTGTATTGCGTGTTGTGCGGGCGCTTATTTCCCGATGTCGCGGTAAACGTCCTTGTTGTAGGACACGACCGAGGTATCCTCTGCCCATTTGCTGACGGTATCGCTCCAGAGCTTGTTCGCGTTGGCCGCGATGACCTGCGCCTTGATCTGGTCGGTTACCTGATCGAGCGTCTTGGTTGCGGCGGGTTCCGCTCCAACCAGCTGGAGAATGTAGAGCATGTTGTCGACCTGGATCACGGGGGTGTATTCGCCGTCCTTGAGCTGCTTGACCGCTTCCACGAGCTTCGCATCCCAAACGGTGTCCTCACCGCCGACATACATCAGAAGGCCGGTGTCAACAAACGAGGGATACTCCGTATACATGGTGTCTTCGCCATACTTGTTGATTGCGTCCGTAAAGCTCGTGCCGGATTCCAGCGCGGCATAGGCTTCGTTTGCCTTTGCGCGGGCGTCCTTGATGTACTCTTCAAAGAGCGCGTCCGCGGCGGCTTTCTTGGTCAGGTAGTCGTTGACGAGCTTGTCGCCGCCCGTGATCTCCGCGGCGGTGATTGCAACGCTCGTATCCGTGGCGGGTGTTCCGCTCGCGGCGTACTTGTCGGCCAGCGCATTGAGCGCAGCAGCGCCGTATTCGTTCGCAATGGTCTCCATGTCCGACTTGAGGGTCGCATAATCCTGCGACACATCCTCTGCCGGGGAAACGGTGATCGAGCGCACGCGGACGTAGCCTTCCGGCGTAAAGAGCATCGGATCGCCGCCGTTCTCCTGATATGCCTCGGCGGCGCCGAGATAGTCGGACGGGGTCGTGGTGTAGGCGTCGGTCTGGGTGGCGAGCAGATTGTCGAAGTAGGTCTTAATCTCGTCGTCCGTCGCGGTGACACCCTCGGTCACCTTGGTCTTCAGCGCTGCCAGAAGCGCTTCCTTCTGATATCCCTCGGTCAGATAAGCACGGAAGCCTTCCATGTCCATATCCATGCCCGCGGCGTCAAGCTGCTCTTCGAAGATCTCGTTTGCACGGGTTTCCACGTCCGTCGCGCCTTCGGACTGCGCCTGCGAACGGAAGGAGCTCAGGTAGCTCTCCATCTGCGCATCAACCTTGGAGGCCACGTCGGCGTTCTCGGCTTCCGTCAGCACAACACCCATCTGATCTGCCTGATAGAGCTGCACTTTTTCGGAAACAAGCGAGGAAACCGCGTTGTCCTGCATTGCTTCAATGTCCGCATCTTCGGTGGGCGCGGCCATTCCGTAGTAGGAATACATTTCGACCAGATAGTTGTACTGGTCGAGCACATCGCCCTTGGTGATTGTGAGGTCTTTGCCAATCTTCACGGCAACCTTGGCCAGTTCCTTTTCGCTGTACTGCGCATCCGAAGCGGTTGCGTCGGAGTTGCTCGCCGTGCCGGACTTACTCGCGCAACCCGCGAAAGACAGCATCAGAGCAATTGCCAGCAGCGCGGAAACCGCCTGCTTCCATGTGAACTTCATAATATGCTGATTTCTCCCTTATTTTATTGGTCGGTGAAAAATATGCCACTCGTACATTATATGCCCGCGTCCGTGTCAACGCAACGCACAATTGTGTAAAGGAATTGTGGCAGTTTGGCGGTGATTGCCGCGGCATCGGCGTTTTTTCGCCGTATTTCAATCGCGGGCGGATCACCGGCCAGCAGCCGCGCGCCTTCATAGCTCGAGATAGCGGCAATCAGTTTGCCCCCGTCAAGCTGCGCGTTTGCACTGAATTTGAGCTTCGCCTCGCCGTCGCGCACCGTAACGCTCTCCAGGAAAGCCCGCGACGCGTACGCCTTGACCTCGGAGATGCGCATCAGGTTTGTCACGCTCTCCGGCGGCTCACCATAGCGGTCGATGAACTCCTCGGTCACGTCCATCAGGCTCTCCGCGCCGTCGATTTCCGCAATCCGGCGGTACGCCTTGAGGCGCATGATCTCGCTCGGCACATAGTCATGCGGAATGTGCGCGTCGATCGGGATGTCCACCGTGGTCTCGGTCACGGGTTCGAGCGGCCTTCCCTGCTGCTCGTCCACAGCGCGGCGAATCAGCTTGACGTAGTATTCGTACCCGACGTCCGTAATGTGCCCGTGCTGTTCCGCGCCGAGCAGCGAGCCCGCGCCGCGAATCTCTAAATCGCGCATCGCGAGCTGGAATCCCGCGCCGAACTGCGTGAATTCGCGAATCGCCATCAGGCGCTTGGCTGCCTTTTCGTTCATCACCTTGCCGGTCTGCACGGTGAAATACGCGTATCCAATCCGGCTGGAACGGCCGACGCGCCCGCGGAGCTGATACAGCTGCGCAAGGCCCATCTTGTCCGCGTCCAGCACGGCGAGGGTGTTTGCGTTTGGAATGTCCAGCCCGCTTTCAATGATGGTCGAGCAGAGCAAAATGTCCGAGCGATACTCCAGAAAGTCCAGCATTGCCTGCTCGAGCTGCGTTTCGCCCATCTGCCCGTGGGCAATCGTAATGCGCGCCTCCGGTACGAGCGCCTCCAGGTGCCGCGCAGTATTCTCCATGTTCTGCACGCGGTTGGACACGACATATGCCTGACCTTTGCGCGCAATTTCGCGGGTCAACGCGTCCTTAAGCAGCGCGTCCGTATATTCCAACACGTAGGTTTGCACGGGATAGCG
>DAIRTE010000145.1:0-7131 GCA_036804025.1 Clostridia bacterium
ACAATTTGTTTGAAACAAATCAAAAAGAATGGTATGATCGAATTGTACCATTCATTTTGTTATCGTTTGTTTCGCAAACGCGCACCCTGCGCGCTCGAATTGAATTGCTCTGCACACTGGAACAACCCGCAACAGAATACTATTTTTTGGAGGCAAGGATTATGTCAGCATTCCCGCATCTGTTTGAACCGATTCAAATCGGCAACATGCTCGTTCCCAACCGCATTTGCCATGTGCCAACGGACGTGAGCTCTTCCAACGCGGACGGCAGCGTCAGCGACCGGGACATCTACCACCACAGCGAAATCGCCAAGGGTGGCACGGGTCTCGTGATCGTCGGCGCGACCACGCCGGACAGCGCGACGGGCCGCCCGACCGTGACCTGCCTCGTGGCGGACGCGGACAACTATATTCCGGGACTCACCCGGCTGGCGAGCTCCATGCACCGCTATGGGGCAAAATGCGCCGTGCAGCTGCAGCACCCCGGCCGGCAGTGCGCGATTCCGCGCTACAACACGATGAGCACAAACGACATGGTGCTCAAGCTACCGTGGTCGGCGGGTCACGAAATTGTCTACGCCAACGCGGAGGAAAAGGGCAAGCCCGTCCGCGCGATGGCGACCGAAGAAGTGCTCGAAATGGTGGATAAGTTCTCGGACGCGGCCTGGCGCGTAAAGCAGGCGGGCTTCGATGCGGTGGAACTCCACGCGGCGCATGGCTACCTGATTTCGCAGTTCATGAGCCCGCTGCTCAACCGCCGCATCGACCGCTTTGGCGGCAGTTTTGAAAACCGGATGCGCTTTATCCTCGCGATTATCGACCAGATTCAAAAGAAGTGCGGCCGCGACTTCCCGATTCTCGTGCGCTATTCCGCGGACGAGTGGGTGCCCGGCGGACGCGAGATCAACGAGAGCGTCGAGGTGGCAAAGGTGCTCGAGCAGGCGGGCGTCGCCGCGCTCGACCTGAGCCAGTGCATTCAGGAGAGCCCCGGCGCTGGCTTTGACCCGATGTATTACCCCGAGGGCTGGACGACCTATGCCTCCGTCGCGGTCAAGCAGGCGGTGGCGATTCCGGTCATCAACAGCC
This sequence comes from Clostridia bacterium, assembly GCA_036804025.1. Lineage (GTDB taxonomy): Bacteria > Bacillota > Clostridia > Christensenellales > CAG-138 > UBA7703. The sequence continues at coordinate 1,087 of DAIRTE010000145.1, forward strand.
ACACGCTGCGCAACCCCGACTTCTGCGAACAGATGATTGCGGAGGGCAAGACGGACCTTGTCGGCCTGAGCCGCCAGATCCTAGCCGACCCGTACTGGCCGGTCAAGGCGCAGATGGGCAAACCGGGCGAAATTCGCCGCTGCATCAGCTGCCTCACCGGCTGCTGGCAGGAGAGCATGATGGCGAAAAAGGAGATCGGCTGCGCCATCAACCCCGCCTGCGGCAACGAGGCGTTCGAATCCCTCGCGCCCGCGAAGAAGGCGCTCTCCGTCGCGATTGTCGGCGGCGGCCCGGCGGGTATGGAAGCGGCGCGTATTCTCAGCGTCCGCGGACACAAGGTGACGCTCTTCGAAAAGACGGGCGAGCTTGGCGGCGCGATTCTCGGCTGCTGCATGACCCCCGGCAAGGAGAAGATGAAGTGGTATGCGGACTGGATTCGCAACCAACTTAAGAAACTGCCCGTCGAGGTTCGCCTCAACACCGCGCCCACGGCAGGCGACCTCAAGGGTTACGACGCGGTGCTCAACGCGACGGGCGCGAGCAGCTACGTGCCGGACTGCTTCGGCGCGGAGCGCGTGGTCGGGTTCGAGGGCGTGATCGCCTGCCCGAAGGTGAACTGCGAGTTCCACCCCGGCAAGCGTATGCCGGTGAAGACGGGCGAAAAGGTGCTCGTTTGGGGCGACCACTACGCGGCGGCAGACACGGCGGCGTACCTGGCCTCCATCGGCAAGGACGTGACCGTCGTAACCGAGCAGAAGGAATTCGGCAGCTCGGTCGAGGTCATCCACATGTACGTGCTGCGCAAGCGCTTTGCGCAGGGCGACGCGGAGGCGCTGGAGTCCAAACCGTTCAAATTCCCGGTCAAAGTGCTGGAAAATAGCACCGTCTACGCCGTCCGCGAAGGCGAGGTTGAGGTGCAGGACAAGTGCTTCAATCGCACGAAGCTCGCGATCGACACCGTGGTCTCCTGCCATACGCGCGCAAACGACGCGTTCTTTGCCGAGCTCAAGCAGGCAGGCATTCCTGTGTTCAACGCGGGGGACGCGGTGCATCCGCGAAACCTCAACGCGGCGGTGCACGAGGGCGCGATGTTCGGGCTCAACCTCGACGAGGACATGCTGCTCAACCCCAACGGCGCGGTGATGAACCACCTGCCGCTGGACGTGCTGGGACAACTGAAAAACTAGGCAACACATGTATCATCCAAGCGGCTCTCCTGCATATCGGGGGAGCCGCTTTGCGTTCGTTCTTTACAAAGTCAAATGCAATGCGGGTGCATTTTTATGAGTGGTATGTTATACTCGAATCACAAATTAATCTATTTAAGAAGACCAATATCAGTTATATTTCACGTTTTTTTGGGTTGCGGAGTGTTCTCTATTTCGGGATGGAACAGCTTTCCGAATTTCGGTTGAAAAGCAGGAGCGGCATTGCTTTTTTCTGTTCCAAACCAAGCGCAGCCGAGTTCTTTGAGGGTGGGGGGAAAGCCATGCTGGACGCGCTCTATCTGGAGATTGACGTAATCGGGATCATTCTGATGCTGACGATTCTGTATTCGCAGCGGCAGATGCAGGCGGCATCCGCTGTGCAGCGCCAGTTCAATGGAATGATCGGCGTAACGATCTTCATGCTGGTGATCGACGCCGCTTGCTGGATGCTGGACGGCACAAAGTTTCCCATGGCGCGCGTACTCAATTACACGGTGGAGTCGATTTACTACGCGCTGCACGTTACAATGCCGTTCTTCTGGGCGATTTATGTGGAACTTGCGCTGAGCGCGGACATGAAGGCCGCGCGGCGCAGATTGTTCATTGCCGGTGTGCCGCTCGTGCTGCTGATTGCGTTTCTGCCGTTCAACATCCATCTCGGCTGGGTGTTTTCTATTGACAGTCTGAACGTCTACCATCGTGAATGGGGATTGATTGTTTACGCGTTCTATACCTACGCCGCGCTTCTCTACGCGAGTATACGCGCGCTGATCAAAGCGAAGGACTCCGTATGGGTGGAGGATCGCCGACGCTGCTACACGATGGCTTTTTTTGCGGTGCTTCCCTCGCTGGGAGGCATTCTTCAGGCGATTTTTTACGGCATAAGTCTAAATTGGATTCTTGCGGCGGTGTCCGTTCTCTTCGTCTACATTGACGCGCAGAACCGCCAGATTTCCGCCGACCCGCTCACGGGGCTCAACAACCGTCGAGAATTGAGCAAGTTCCTGCTCAAGGAGTGCCAGTCAATGCGCGAAGGCACGCTTGGCCTGCTCATGATCGACGTGGACGGATTTAAACAGGTCAACGACACCTTTGGGCATTTTTACGGCGACACCGTGCTGCAGCGGGTGGCGAATATCCTGAAGCTTTCCTGCAAAAACACGCAGGCGTTCATTGGACGCTATGGCGGGGATGAATTCTGCATTGTCTATCCGGCGAGCGATCCGCAAGCCATAACCGACCTGATCAGCCTGATTCATGAGAACTTGAGAATCTGGAACGATGTGCATCCGGACGTACAGCCGATTCAACTGAGCCTTGGATACTCGATTTACCAGACGGATCAGGACGACTGCGCGGAAACGCTGATCCATCGTGCGGATCGGCAGATGTATGAGATCAAAAACGCAAAGAAGGGCTTATAAGTTCGAGACTGCCGGTTATGGATTCTGAGAATTTACACATCGAGACAAAAACAGAGGCTTGCGCAAGCGCGCGAGCCTCTGTTTTTTCGTGTGGGAGACGCTGTTTTTATAACTGCTTTCGCTGGAATCCGGCGATGCAGAGCGCGAGATTCACGAGGCTGAATACACCCGTCGTCAGAATGGCGCGCGTGAAGTCCGCGGGCAGCAAATCCCCGGTGAGCAGCGAAAACGCGTCGTTCAGGCGCACCGGCAGCCACGGGGCGAGCGATGGAAGCAGGCCGAGCGCAAACAGCAGCGCGTAGACCGCGCCGGTGCAGAGCAGCGCGTTCATGCCGGACGTGAATGCTGAGGCAAACGCCAGCTCGAGCGAGAACAGCCAAATACCGAGCAGATAGGCGCAACACGCGGCCAAGCCAAGATGGAGCACCACGTCGCCGCCCCAGAAATACGCGCTGTAGCCAAACGTAATGCCAAACGTAAGCCAGGAGCAGACGCCCCAGCAGACGAACACGACGAGCCATTTGGACACGGCGACCTTCCAGCGTGGCAGCCCTTTTGTGAGGATGTTGACCAGCGTGCCGCTCTGGTACTCCGAAGCGAAGACTCCGCCAAACAGCGCGAGCAGGAGCACATACTCCATAAACAGGTTCTTAAAATACTGCGTCCAGGCCGTCAGCGCGTTGACCGCGATGTTGCCGATGGTAACGCCCTGATCGGCAAGCGACTGGGACATCAGACTCAGCATCCAGGGCGTGAGCTTGGCCAGCGCGGGGTTGAGGATGCCGAAGATGGAGAACACGATCAGCAGCACGGTGATTTTTCCGGTGCGAAGCAGCGCTAGAAATTCGTTTTGAATCAATGCAAGCAGTTGTTTCATACGTTGGCCGCCTCCAGAAACAGCGATTCGAGCGACGGTTCACAGAGCGAAACCGAAACGGGACAGACGCCCCGCTCCGTCAGCATTGCCATAGCCTGCAGCATGTCCGCCTGCGTGCCCTTTGGAGCGATCAATCGCGCGGAAGCGTCCCGTACCGCGCCGGGAAGCAGCGGTAGGAATTGGTTACACGCCTGCGCATCCGCAAACTCAATGGAAAAGCCGCTCTGCACATGCAGCGCGCGAATCTCCTCCAGCCGTCCTTCCAGCGCCATGACGCCGCCATGCAGCAGGCCGATTTCGTCGCAGACGCGTTCAATGTCCGGCAGAATGTGCGTGGAGAACAGCACGGTTGTCTCCCGCTTGATTTCGTTGAGGATGTCGATGATCTCCTTGCGCCCCGCAGGATCGAGCGCGGAGGTTGGCTCGTCGCAGATCAGCAGTTTCGGGCGGTGGATCAGCGCCTGCGCAATGCCGAGGCGCTGCTTCATGCCACGCGAGAAGCCGCCGATGCGCCGGTTCGAAGCGGCCTCGAGGCCAACGAGCGCAAGCAGCTCGCCGCTGCGCCGCTTCAGCTCGCCGTCGGGCACGCCTGCAATCTGCCCGCAGAGGCGAAGGTACTCGCGCGGCGTGAGGTAGCCGTAGAATTCCGGAACGTCCGGCAGGTAGCCGACGTTGCGGTTCGTCTTGGTCTGTCCATAGCGCACCGGCTCGCCGCAGATACGAATCTCGCCGCCGTCCGCCGCGAGCAGGCCGAGAATCAGCTTCATGCTGGTCGTCTTGCCCGCGCCGTTTTCGCCGATGAAACCATAGATCGTGTGCTCCGGCACGCGGAGCGAGAGGTCGCGCAGCACCGGCTGGCTGCCAAAGTGCTTGGAAACATGGTTGAGTTCCAATACATTCATAGAGAATTCCTCATGGTCATTGTGGTGTTCCATTTGGTTCGAGTCTGCCGAACCGTTAGTCCTCCTTGCCCAGAATAAAGTAGAGAATCGGGCCGATGAACTCCATGCCGACAATCGCGACGACAAGCCAGAGCGTACGGGTGCCGCGCTTGTAGTGGTCGTGCGTCAGAATATGGCGCAGGGTGATGGCGAGCAGAACGATCTCCGCGATGGCGAGGGGAATTAGAAACGGCAATAACTCCTGAATGTTCATAGGGATCTCCTTTCGGCAAGCTTGAATTTTTCTTTTCGTTTGCCTTACAAGCCGGAGATTAGCACATGACGCAACGTGACGAGCAAGTGTTTTTTTATAAAAAAACTGTCGTTTTACACGACAGTTTAAAAAGAGCGTATTCTTTTGTTTCTTTTCTTCTAAAAGAAGAAATTTTGGTTATACATCCAGCCGATAGACGATTTCGCCGTACTCCACGCGCCCGTCCGGCACGAAGCCGAGGCTCTCGTAGAGCGACTTGGCAACCTCGTTCTGCGGCTCGAAGCTGATGAAGATCCGGTGGCGCTGCTCGTCCATCTCGCTGCGGATGCGGTCGATCAAGAGCAGCATTGCCGCGCGCCCGTAGCCGCGCCCCTGGTGCCGCTGGTCGATCATCAGCCGATAGATCCAATATTCGCGGTCGCTCTCGTCGATGCAGTACATCGCGAATCCCACGGGCTTGTTCTCCACGTAGAGCGCGAGCGGTACGCACTCCGGCTGAACAAACGCCTGCGCGAGCGAATAGGTGTTGCTCGCGACAAACGAACGCTGCTCCTCGGAAACGCTCAGATCCAGTATGGAAAGATAGTTGTGCCGGTCGATCTCCACGAGTGAGAGCATTCGAAGCACACTTCCTTTCGCGCTTGGATTTGCGCTGTGTTCGAGCGCGGGCGCTTACGAATCCAGCTTGGCGTTCTTCATGCGCAGTTCCTTGTTGAGGATCTTCTTACGCATGCGGATGCTCTTTGGCGTCACCTCGACGAGTTCGTCCTCGGCGATGAACTCCAGGCACTGCTCAAGCGAGAGCGTCACCGGCGGGGTGAGGCGCAGCGCGTCGTCCGAACCGGAGGCGCGCATGTTGGTGACGTGCTTCTTTTTGCAGACGTTAACGACGATATCCCCCGTGCGCGCGTTCTCGCCAACGATCTGGCCTTCGTACACCGGAATGCCGGAGCCGAAGAACAGCCTGCCGCGATCCTGCGTGTTGAACAGGCCGTAGCTGGAGGTATCCCCCGTTTCGTGGGCGACGAGCGAACCCGTCTTGCGCTCCTCAATCGGCCCCTTGTAGGGTTCGTAATCGTGGAAGATGTGGTTCATCACGCCGTTGCCGCGCGTATCGGTCAAAAGCTCCGAGCGGTAACCCATGAGGCCGCGCGCAGGCACGAGAAACTGCAACCGGACGCTGTTTTCGCCTTGATTCGTCATATCCGTGAGTTCCGCTTTGCGCTGGCCGAGTTTTTCCATCACCGCGCCGACATACTCCGTCGGCACGTCGATGGTCAGTTCCTCAATCGGCTCGGTGGTGTTGCCGTGCTCGTCCTTGCGCATGATGACCTTCGGGCGGGAGACGGCGAATTCGTAACCCTGGCGGCGCATGGTCTCG
>DAIRTE010000146.1:0-6985 GCA_036804025.1 Clostridia bacterium
CTCGGCAAGCGCAAGGCGATCATCCTGATCAGCTACGTGCTCTGGGGCATTTCGACCATCGTGTTTCCCGCGGCAGGCGCCATCCACAACGCGACGCTGGCCATGACCGCAGTCATCGTGCTCGACTGCATCATGACGTTCTTTGGCTCCACCGCCAACGACGCAAGCTTTAACGCGTGGCTCACAAACGTGACCGACGAGACGAACCGCGGCACGGTCAGCGGCATTACGGAGATGTTCCCCCTGCTCGCAACCGTGGTGACGACGATTGTCTCCGGCATCCTGATTGAGCGCTTTGGCTACACGCTGTTCTTTACGTCCATGGGGCTCATGGTCGTCGCCTGCGGCATCGTCGGCGGATCGATCATGAAGGAAGCCGTGTTTGTTCGCGACACGAAGGAAAAGGTGGGCTTCTGGAAGCAGGCGTTCTCCGGCTTCTCGGTGCGCGCCGTGCGCGAGAACAAAATGCTCTTTTCGCTGTATTTCTGCGTGCTGCTGTTCGCCATTGCGGAGCAGATCTGCATGCCGTATCAGATTATCTATTTTACAAAGACGCTGGGCTACAGCTACGACGTCATCGGCGTCAACCTTGGGCTCATGGTGCTGCTCTCCGGCATCGCGGGCGTGTTCTTTGGTCGGCTGGTCGACCGCTGGGGCAAGCAGAAGCTGATGCTCGTTGCGCTTATGATCTCCGCGCTGGGGTTTCTGCTCGTCGCGTATGCGCGCGACATGGTGTTTCTCTGCATCGCGATCTTCGTGATGGCATTCGGCCTCGTCTCCAAGTTGATTGTCAGCGGCGCGTGGATCAAGGATCTCACGCCCCCGGCGCAGGCGGGACAGTTCCAGGGCATTCGGATGATCTTTTGGGTGCTGCTGCCGATGGTGATTGGCCCGTTCATCGGCGAGCGAATCATCAGCACGTTTGGGCAGCCAATCGTCGTGGACGGTAAGGCGGGTTTTCTGCCAACGCATCTGGTCTTCGTAGCGGCGGCGGTCGCCACGCTGATTGCAATTCTGCCGGTGATGCGGATGATTCGCGGCGCGGGAAAAGCCGCTGCCAACGTTGCCTCCGGCGACACCGGCGACGCGCAATAATCATCGATTCTTTGAATAGTCACGAGTGTAAAAGAGAGCAGCGGGATTTTCCCGCTGCTCTCTTTGCTTTCAATTTATCTATTGTAACGGATTCCCATGACTTCAAACAGAGACAAGGTCACGGAACACATTTTGCACGTTATATATGATAAAACTACTTGTAATTCCCTTGATTTTTGGGTAAAACTGAAGATAGAACACATCGATTGAACCGTTGCATGGAGGAATCCATTATGACAAAGCAGACCTACGACGTCGTCGTCATTGGCGGCGGACTTTCGGGACTCACGGCGGCAAGCCTGCTGGCCAAACGCGGCCTAAGCGTTGCTGTTGTTGAAAAGAGCGACCAGCCCGGCGGCTCCTGCGGCGTCTTCCGCCGCGGAGAAACCACGTTTGATCAGGGTTCAGCAATGCTCTACGGTTTTGGCGAGCGAGGGTTCAACGCCCACCGCTTCGTGTTCAACTGTCTGGAGGAACCAATTGACGTGCTCAAGCACGACCTGCTCTACGTGGTCAATTACGAGGGCGAACGGGTCCGGTTTTATCCGGACGTCGAGCGCTTTTCGGAAGAGCTCGCGCGGGTGTTTCCCTCGCAGCGCGAGGCGATAGCGCGGTTCTATCGCGATATGACGAAGCTCTACCAACACGTGATGGTCGAACGCCCGAGCTATACCACGGCGGACGAAACCGACCCGAAGGACGGGTTGAACGGCATGCTGCGGCATCCCGTTTCCTATATCCGTTTTTTGAGCTATCTCAACCGCAGCGCAAAATCGCTGCTCCAGCAATATTTTACCGATCCGGCCATCTACAACTTCTTTGACAAGCTGACTTCTACCTATTGTTATGCGACGGTGGAGGAAGCGCCCGCGGTGCTCGCGGCGGTGATGTTTGTGGACAACCACGTCGGCGGGAGCTGGTACCCTGCCGGATCGACGTTATTTTTGCCGGGCAAACTCGAAAAATCGATTGAGGAGCACGGCGGGGATATGTACCTATGCCGCGAGGCGTCGAAGATTCTCTTTGCCGACGGAAAACCCTCCGGCGTACGTCTCGACGACGGAACCGAACTATCCGCTAGCGACGTGGTGTACTCCGGCACGGTTTGGAATCTCTACGAAAAGCTTCTCGACCCGGCGTACACGACACCCCAGCGGCGCGAATGGGCAAAGCGGCAGGTGCCGACGTACCCCAGCGTCGTGCTCTACGCAGAGGTTGACCGCGCGGCGATTCCGGAGGACACCGCCCCCGTCGAAATGCTGGTTGGCAACCCGAACCGGATTGACGAAAGCGAGATTACGGTTTACCTCTTCAGCATCGACGACCGCTCACTCTGTTCGGAGGACGCTCACGCGCTGATGGCGATTGGGCCTACGTTCCAGAACTGGGCGGAGGCGGATGACGAAACCTATTCGCGTCTCAAGGATCTCGAGCAGGAGCGCCTGTTCGGCGTACTGGAGCGGCGCTTTCCCGGCATCTCGAAATCCGTACGTTACGCGGAGGTGTCCACGCCGCGCACGATTGAGCGCTACACGATGAAAAACGGCGGCGCGGTCGCCGGGCCAAAACAGATGCTGGGACAACACATGTTCCGCCGCCTGCATACGAAAACGGAATGGGACACGCTCTATTGCTGCGGCGAGTCCACCGTGATGGGCACCGGCACGCCGACGGTCACGACCTCCGGCCTGTCCGCTGCAAACGCGATTCTCAAAAAGCGCGGCCTGCCGCCGTTTGTCTACCAAAAGGATCAGCCGAACTTTGTGCGACAGTTGCCGCATCCGTTCACGAAGGAAAAACTCTATTCCGACGAACCGGAACCACGAAGAGCGGTTATGCAGGCCGCGATGCGCTGCCGCTTCTGCGAGCAGCCGTCCTGCTGCCGCGACACGAGCGTCGACATTCCGGGCATTCTGCGTCGCGTCGCGGTTGGCAACTTCGCAGGCGCGAAAAAGCGCTATTTCGAACACTCGGCGGAGGAAGCCGCGCTCGCCGCAATGGAACCGCGCTGCGTGCGCGCGGTCGACGGGGATACCGCTGTAGAAATTCTGCGCGTCATCCGCGCACTGAAAGAGGGGGACGTATGACGAATTCGGTTGATGTACTCGTGGTCGGTGGCGGCGCTGCCGGATTAACCGCGGCCGCTTACTGCGCGAAGGCGGGCTGGCACACGCTTCTTCTGGAACGAGCGTCGCATACCGGCGGGCTGGTGGGCAGTTTCGAACGCGAGGGCTTCACCTTCGATGCGGGCATTCGCGCGCTCGAGGACTCCGGCGTCATTGCGCCAATGCTGCGTTCGCTCGGCATCGACCTGCCGCTCGTGCGAAACCCCGTTTCGGTCGGCATTGCGGATCGCTGGGTGCGGCTGGAGAACCACGCAAGCCTGAAGGATTACGCGAATCTCTACAAGTCGTTCTTTCCGGACAACGTAGCCGACATCGACGCGATCATGGCCGAGGTGGAACAGGTCATGGGCTATATGGACGTGCTCTACGGCATTGAAAACCCCCTGTTCCTCGAAAGTGAGCTCAAGGACCCGCAGTATCTGACGAAAACGCTGCTGCCTTGGCTTATGAAATACTCGGTCAACATGAAAAAGGCAGATCGCCTTGACGAACCCGTTCGCACCTATCTGAAAAAGTTCACGGCGAGCGAAGAACTGATCGACATGATCTGCCAGCATTTCTTTGCGGAAACGCCGACGTTCTTTGCGCTGAGTTATTTCGGGCTGTACCTCGACTATCGCTACCCGCTCGGCGGCACGGGCGCGCTGCCGAACAAGCTCGAAGCCGCGATTCGCGAAAAGGGCGGCGAGATCGTCACCGGCGCCGCCGTCGTCGAGATTGACTCCAGCGCACGAACGGCGAGACTCGCGGACGGGCAGACCGTTTCCTACCGAACGCTCATCTGGGCAGCGGATCAGCGCTCACTCTACCGCGCGCTCAAACAGCCGCTACCCCAGAAAGCGCTGCGGCAGAAGGATCTCGCCGAGCACAGCCACGGCATCGACTCCATCCTCACGCTCTACCTCGCGACCAATCTGCCGCCGGAACGGGTGCAGTCCGTCTGCGGCGCGCACGGATTTTACACGCCGAACACGACGGGGCTTGGCAAGTTGCCCGTTTGGCAGTCGCTGCGCTGCGAGGGCGGCGCGGCCATCCGCGACTGGGTCGTTTCCTATTTAGAGACCACCACCTACGAAATCTCCGTGCCCGTCCTGCGGGACGCCTCGCTCGCGCCGGAAGGCCAGAGCGGACTGGTCGTCAGCACGCTGTTTGACTATTCCCTGACCAAGTGGTTTGCCGACGCGGGCGAATACGACGCGTTCAAGCAGCTCGCCTCGGATACGATGCTGCGCGTGCTCGGCGATACGATCTTTCCGGGGCTACAGGACAGCGTCCGGTTCTCGCTCTGCTCGACGCCAATGACCATTGAGCGCGAAACGGGCAATCTCGAGGGCGCAATCACCGGATGGGCAAACACGAACCGCCCGGTTCCCGCGGTGCACCGCTTCGGTGCAATTAAGCACTCCGTCGAAACGCCGGTTCCCAATGTTTTGCAGTGCGGCATGTGGACGTTCAGCCCCGCGGGGCTTCCCGTTTCGATCATCACCGGCAAGCTCGCCGCGGATGCGGCTTCCGCCTCGCTCAAGCGGCGAAAGGGCGGCGCATGATCGGTTTCTGGATCGAGCTTGCAATCATTCTGCTCGGTTTTGCCGCCGCCGCGCTGTTGTTCTACCGTATGCCCCGCCTGCCAAACGCAGTTAAGACGCAGGCAACCTTGCGCGTATCCGTGATCATCCCCGCGCGCAACGAGGCAAAGACCCTGCCACTGTTGCTGGGCGATCTCGCGAAACAGAGCGTCTCTCCGCTCGAAATTCTCGTTGCCGACGACGCGTCTGAGGACGGCACGGCGGAGGTTGCCCGCTCCCTTGGCGCAACCGTGCTATCCCTGCCGAGCAAGCCCGCGGACTGGGTCGGCAAAAGCTGGGCCTGTCAAATGGGCGCGAAAGCGGCTTCGGGCGACGTGTTCCTGTTTCTGGATGCGGATGTACGGCTCGCGCCGGACGCGCTTAGCCGCATCCTCGCGGCATACGAAACGGGTGGAACCGTATCCGTTCAGCCGTATCACACGGCGCACAAAGCCTATGAGCAATTCAGCTTCTTTTTTAACCTGATTCAGATTGGCGCCATCGGCGCCACGCTGCCAAAACCGAAACAGTTCGGCCTCTTTGGTCCGGTCGTCGCGATTTCCCGCGCGGACTATTTCGCGGCGGGCGGACACGAAAGCGTGAAAACCAGCGTGTTGGAGGACATGGCGCTCGCCGGACAGCTCCAGCGATCCGGTGTTCCGTTTCAACTGTTCGTCGGGGAGAGCGACGTGTCGTTTCGGATGTATCCGGCGGGGTTTCGCTCGCTGTTGCAAGGCTTTTCGAAAAATCTCGCGACCGGAGCCGCAAAAACGCCGCTTTGGCTGATTCTGCTGGTCACGTTGTTCTTTGCCTCGCTTGCCTCCGTGCCGCTGCATCTGACCCTTGCGCTCCTGCGCGGGGAGGCAATTGCCCTGCTGTATGCGTCGCTCTACCCAGTTTGGGTGCTCGCCCTCTTCTTGCTTGGGCGGCGAATCGGGCGGTTCTCGCCGGTAACCGTGCTCCTCTACCCGTTACCGCTGGCGTTTTATCTACTCATCTTTCTCTATTCCGGATTGCTGCGGCTGTTTCGCTGTAAAGTAAAATGGAAAGGACGGGCGGTTCCGCTCGAGCGATGAACCCATGCAGGTTTTTTTCTGGAGCTCCGGCGTAACGGTTGCGCTGTTCTTCGTCGTCTGGGCGGTTACGCCGCTGCTGTTTGGCTGGATCAGCCTGCTGCTGCCGGATCGCTGGTTAGCGCCGGAGCTGCCGTTCTGGCGCGCGCACCGCTGGGAACAGGGCGGGCGCTTCTACGAGCGCGTGTTTCACATCAAGTCCTGGAAACACCTCCTGCCCGATGGCGGGGCGCTTTGGAAGAAGCGCGGCTACCAAAAACGCAATCTCAACGACTACTCGGAGGAGAACCTTCGGCGTTTTCTCATCGAATCCGCGCGCGGCGAACTGATGCACTGGCTCGCGATTTCGCCCTTTTGGGTGTTCGGGCTGTTCGCGCCGGGATATGTGGTCTGGATTATGCTGGCGTACGCACTCGCCGTGAACCTGCCCTGCATCATTGCGCAACGGTATAATCGACCGCGCGTATGTGCGCTATTGAGCCGCTTATACCCAAATTCGGAAAATATGCATTCTGCTTCGGAGGGCGGACAATAAGAAATCTACGCCGCCGTTCCGGTCCATTTTCATCGTCTTTCATGCAGTCATTTCTCGGTGTTACTTCATCCTTTGTAACAAAGAAAACAGGTTAAGTATAATTTGGGAGCGAATGGTTTCTTTCTTGCAGGTTTAACAAACAGAAACGGCATGGCGTGTCTAAAAAAAACGCAGGACACAAAACATATATTATATATTGACAATAGATTTCTCTTTCTTTATAATCATGCATAACACAATGGCGTGTGATTATAAATAATTTATAGTCATACACCATTGTTGTCATTTTCTGGTTATTTTTGAAGGAGGAATTCGCAATGAAAAAAGTCATCAGCCTGCTGCTCGTACTCGCGCTTGCCCTGAGCCTAGTCGCATGCGCCAGTGCCGCGCCCGCCGCCGAAGCGACGGAAGCACCGGCAGAAGCAGCCGCAACCGAAGCCCCCGCCACGGAAGCAACCGGCGACGGCATCACCCTCGGCGTTATCTCGCCGAACACCGGCGCGCTTGCGGTATACGGCGCGGCCGTTACCACCGCTGTCGATCTCGCGGTCAGCGAAATCAACGCGGCGGGCGGCGTCCTTGGTCAGCAGA
>DAIRTE010000147.1:0-6918 GCA_036804025.1 Clostridia bacterium
CTCCGGATCAACTTCCGTTAAACGCGCATATGCCGCCTGCGGGTTTTCATCATACGCCGCGGAAAGTCTTGCGCGCACTTCGTCGTTTCTGGGAATCGCAAATCCCAGCGGGTAGGTCAGCGCGTTGAGATACAATCCGCTCCCGCCGACAACGATTGGAACATTTCCGCGTGAGCTAATTCCGGCTATCGCTTCCTTCGCGAGCTCGCGATACTGCGAAACGGAGAACTCCGGCGTGTTGATTAGAACGCAGTCGATCAGGTGGTGCGGTATCCCCTGTCGCTCTTCCATCGAAGGTTTTGCGGAACCGATGTCCATGCCAAAGTAGACCTGCACGGAGTCGGCGGACACGATCTCTCCGCCAATCCTTTTGGCAAGTTCGATGGCGCACTCCGTCTTGTGGCAGGCGGTCGGCCCGGCTATGCAGACGATGCGCGTTTGTTTTGTTGCCTGTTCTTCTGCTTCCATATTAAACAATTCGCTTATTTGCTTCCATATGCACACATTTCGTTTGCTTGGTTATTAGACAATTCGCTTAAACATTTTCTCGACGTCTGTTCGACTGAAGCGCACCGCAACCGGTCTTCCATGCGGACAGGTCAGCAACGTGTCCTTTTCGTTCAGCCGTTCCAGCAGCATTCGTATTTCTTCATGCGAGAGCCGCTCCCCTGCCTTAACCGCGTGTTTGCAGGCGGTTTGCGCAATCGCGTCCCGGAACCATTCATTTGGACGCGCCTCCTCCGAGCCGGAGAGAAACTCCAGCACGTCGTAGAGAAACGCGCCCTTTAGCACGCTGCCGTTGACCTGCGGTACGGCGAGTAACGTGACGCTCGTCTCCGTTGCGTCCGAAAACACGTAACCAAAGCGTTCCAGCGATTCGCGATTCTGCGCAAAAACTTCTGCCTGAGACGGCAGCAGGCGCACGTCCTCCGGCAGAAACAGCGTTTGCGAAACAATCGCCGCTCGCCTTTCCATCAGCGCGTCGTAAAGCAGGCGTTCGTGCGCCGCGTGCTGGTCGATGCAGTAAACATACTCGCCCTGCTGCACATACCAATATGCGTCGAATGCGCAGCCAATCACATGATACGGCTCCGACAGCGGTTCATTCGTTTTGGTCAGGAACGTTGGAATCGGCTGTGCGCGCTGTTCTTCGGGCTCGCGTGCGGGAAAACGGAAGGTTGGCACGCGCGGCACGCCGGAATACCTGCTTTCGCGCAGGGTATGCGGTGTTTCCGGTAGCGGAGCACGCAGGTCAACTCGTTGCGCTTCCTCCGGTATTTCAAATACACGCTGCGTCGGCTCCTCCGGTTCCTTCGGCTGTTCCAGCGAGGGAATGTAGCTTCGAATCAGCGCTTCGGAGCACGCGGCGACGATGGAGCGCGAAACGCGCGCTTCGTCGGTAAAGCGTACCTCCAGCTTTGCCGGGTGGACGTTGACATCCACTTCTGCAAACGAAAGGCTGAGATACACAACCGCAAACGGAAATCGGCCGATCAATACGCGCGTGTCGAATGCGCGAGAAAACGCGTTGCTGAGCGAATTGGAATGGATGATGCGTCCGTTGAGCACAACCGTCTGCCCGGAACGGTTTGCGCGCGCAAGATCCGGCACACCGACAAATCCGGTAATCTTCAAGTATCCGTCGTCAAACGAAACCGGGCAGATCTGACGATCAACCGCAACACCATAGACCGAGAGCAGCGCGTCCCTTGCGCTGCCGTTGCCACTGGAACGATAGACGGTTTTGCCCCCATTGACGAAGTGCACGGAAATCTGCGGCACTGAAAGGATCAGCCTTGCGACATAGTCGCCGATACTCGCGCTCTCCGCGCGCGAACTCTTGATGAATTTTAACCGTGCGGGAACGTTGTAGAACAGGTCGCGCACCTCAATCGAAGTGCCGCGCGTTCCCGCGGTGCGTTTGTGCTCCACGAGATCGCCGCCTTCGTAGCGAATCAACGAACCAAGCTCGTCCTCCGCCGTCTGCGTTTGCAGCGTCACGCGGGAGACGGCGGCGATGGACGCGAGCGCCTCTCCGCGAAACCCGAGTGAACGGATGGCGAACAAATCGTTTGCGGTGGATATTTTGCTGGTCGCGTGCCTTAAAAACGCGGTCTCGCAGTCCTCGTCCGCAATGCCAGCGCCGTTATCGGTGATGCGGATTCGATCGATGCCGCCGTTGTCGATTTCAATCGTAATTGCGGTTGCCCCGGCGTCGATCGAGTTTTCAACCAGTTCTTTAACCACCGAACTGGGTCGGTCGACCACTTCGCCGGCGGCAATCTGGTTTGAAATTCTTGGCGGCAACACATGTATGTTTGGCATAGGTTCCTCCCGAACGGTTGGACGGGTCGGCTATTGTTTGAGCATTGCGGAAAGCGCGTAGAGCTGATTGAGCGCCTCCAGCGGCGTCAGGCGATTGACGTCCATCTCGCGCAGAATGCGCATCGCACTCGCCTCACCGCTTTCATCGAGCAGCGACGGTTGCACGCTGGTTTCAATCTTTGCCGGTTCGCGTCGCGCGGCGATATCCGCCGATTCCAGTTTCTCTAATATTTCCTTTGCGCGGGACAGGACCGCTTCCGGCAAGCCAGCCAATCGGGCTACCTGAATGCCGAAGCTCTGGTCCGCGCCGCCACGCACGATTTTTCGCAGAAACACGATGTCCTCGCCGATTTCGCGAACGGTAACACGAAAGTTCTTGACCCCCGGCAGTTCGCCTTCCAGCTCGGTCAGTTCGTGATAATGCGTTGCAAACAGCGCCTTCGCGCCGCAGCGTTTTGGATCGGCAATGTACTCCAGCACCGACCAGGCGATGCTCAACCCGTCGAAGGTGCTTGTTCCGCGCCCGATTTCGTCGAGTATGAGCAGGCTGTTTTCGTCCGCATTGTGCAGAATATTCGCCACCTCGCTCATTTCGACCATGAACGTGCTCTGGCCGGAAGAGAGATCGTCGCTCGCACCGATTCGCGTAAAGATTCGATCGACAATCGAGAGATCCGCCTCCTGCGCGGGCACAAACGCGCCGATGTGCGCCATCAGCGTAATCAGCGCGGTCTGGCGCATGTAGGTGCTCTTTCCCGCCATGTTCGGGCCGGTGATGATCAACAGCCGGTCGTCCGAGCGGTTCAGCAGCACGTCGTTTGGAACGAACGGTTCCTTCATTGCCCGCTCAATGACCGGGTGTCTGCCGTTCTTAATCTGAATCCGCCCCTGCGTGTTCCATGTCGGGCGGCAATAGCTATTGTTTGCCGCGGTTTCGGAGAACGAGCCGTAGCAGTCCAACTCCGCCAGCAGCGCGCCGTTGTTTTGCAGCCTTGCAGTGCAGGAAACGAGCACCTGCCGAATATCGGCAAACAGCTCGTATTCGAGCGTGGTCAGTCGGTCGCGCGCGCCGAGAATCTTTTGCTCCATCTCCTTAAGTTCCGGGGTTACGAACCGCTCGGCGTTCGCCAGCGTCTGCTTGCGCTCGTACTCGTAAGGCGCCATGGAAAGATACGATTTCGAAATCTCAATATAATATCCGAACACGCGGTTAAAGCCGACGCGCAGGGACTTGATCTTCGTCTTCTCCCGCTCGCTCGCTTCAAAGCGTTCCAGCCAGTCCTGCGAGCCTTCCGCAATCTGCCTCAGCTCGTCCACCTCGGCGTTGTATCCCGTGCGAATGAAGCCGCCTTCCTTCAGTCCCGCCGGCGGATTTTCCGTAATGGCGCGAGTCAAGAGCGTGAGAATGTCCTCCATCTCATCCAGATCAGCGCAAATCTGTTTGAGCGCTGCGCTCTCGTTTTGACGAAGTGTTTCGCGAATCAAAGGAATTCGTTCCAGCGTCTGTGACAGCGCGACGCAGTCCCGTGCGTTTAGCGTACCATAGACAATCTTGCTGCAAAGACGCTCAATGTCGTACATCCCGTGCAGCATTTCGCGTAGTTGCTTGCGCTCCGTGAGGTTCCCGACCAACTCCCCCACCGCGTCGAGCCGACGTTCGATGCGTTCAATCGATTGCAGCGGACGGTCGATCCAGTCCCGCAGCATGCGCCCGCCCATACCGGTTTTCGCCGCATCCAGCAGGTTGATCAGTGTGTTTTTCTTGCTCGCGCCGAAACGAAGCGGCTGCGTGAGTTCCAGATTGCGCCGCGTCGTCGCGTCCAGCACCATGTAGCTGCTGCGATTGAGCAGGCGCATCCCCTGAATGTGGGACAGCGCGTTCTTCTGCGTTTCTGCGAGATAGCGCATCAGCGCGCCCGCGGCGAAGATCGCGTAAGGCGCATCGTCCGCGCCAAAGCCCGCCAACGAGGAAACCTGAAAATGTCGCTTTAAAATTTCCCGCGCGCTGTCCGGTAAGAAAGCGCTTGCGCTGTATTGCTCCAGATAATAGTTGGACGAAATCTGCCGTGTCAGCAGTTGCTGCATGAACAGCGCGGGCTCGGCGATGATCTCGCGCGGGCGAATACGCTCCAGCTCGTCGAGTAGGCTGACGCCTGCTTCCTTTCCGTCCAGCTGCAATAGATAAAACTCGCCCGTGGATACGTCTGCATACGACAGCCCGACGACATTCTCCCCGAGCGAAATCGAAGCGATGTAGCTGTTCTGCCCCTCTTCGAGCATACGGTCCTCGATGACCGTGCCGGGCGTGATGACGCGGATGACGTCCCGTTCCACAAGGCCTTTTGCGAGCATGGGATCTTCCATCTGCTCGCAGACGGCAACCTTAAACCCTTTTTCGATGAGTTTGGCGATATAGTTGTCCACGGCGTGGTACGGTACCCCACACATCGGCGCGCGTTCGCTGAGTCCGCAGTCGCGTCCCGTCAAGACAAGGTCAAGTTCCTTGGACGCGGTCTTCGCGTCCTCGAAGAACATTTCGTAGAAATCGCCAAGGCGAAAGAACAGCAAGCAATCGCTGTACTTTTCCTTCAGCTCGAGGTATTGCCGCATCATCGGCGTCATGGAAGCTGGCATACGATCCTCCGCACCGATTGATTAATGCTTGCAGCCGCCGCAGGAACCGCAGTCCCCTCCGCAACTCGAGCTGGAACTACCGCCGATGCAGGCGTTGATCTCCTCGTTGACCGCATTGAGCACGGTGGAAAACGAGCCCTGCGCGGCAACCAGCTCCTCATACAGCGGGCTTTCACGCAGTTGCTCCTCCAGCCGGTCGATGTCATTGGTAAGCGAAACGGCTTCCAGGTCGTCCACACTGTCATCCGCGAGAAGGCGAATCAGTCGATCGCGCTTTTCGTTGAGTTCGTTCATCAGCGCCTGAATCGCTTCACTTGCTTCGAACGCGCCCTGTGCCTGCTTCATGTTTATAAATTCGGGTGAATTGGCGAGCGCCAACCCCAGTTCTCTTGCCAGTTCTAACATTCTGTTTTACTCCTCAATTGTCCCCGTCAGGGAATTTTTTCGCACGCTCAACACGCGCACCGGTACATAGGTTCCTACCAGTTCCGGCGTTCCCGGAACATAGACCATTTTAAAGTTGGAGAACTTTCCGTAGCAGACGGGCTCTCCCCTCGTGTCGCAATCCTCAATGTGCACAACGCCGGTTTGTCCGACGTATTTTTCGTTGTTCTCTCGAGACTTGCGCTCCTGCAGCTCATTGAGCAGATGCAGCCGCTCGCGCTTGACTACGTCCGGAATCTGCCCATCCATCGTTGCCGCGCGGGTTCCCTTTCGCGGCGAATACTTAAACGTAAACGCGGAGGCAAACCCCACCCGCTCGATCATATCCAGCGTATCCTGAAAGTCCTGCTCCGTTTCACCCGGAAAACCGACGATGATGTCGGTGGTCATCTCCACATCATCCATGCTCGCGCGAAGCTTGTCTACGATCTCCAGATAGCGTTCACGCGTGTAGCGCCGGTTCATGCGCTTTAGAATCTCGTTGGAACCGGACTGCATGGGCAGATGCACATGGTGACAAACGTTCGGCAGGGTCGCCATCGCGTGGATCATCTCGTCGCTTAGGTCCTTCGGGTGCGAGGTCATGAACCGAATCCGCTGAAGTCCTTCCACGCTGGAGACCAGCTCCAGCAGCTTTGCAAATGAGGCGTTCGCCAGATCCTTCCCGTAGGAATTCACGTTTTGTCCAAGCAGTGTAACCTCGCTGTACCCTTCCGCGACCAGCCGTTTGATCTCATCCACAATCGATTGCGGTTCGCGGGAGCGCTCTCGCCCGCGTACATAAGGCACGATACAATAGGTACAATAGTTGTCGCAACCGTAGTTGATGTTGACAAACGCATTGATCCTGCCGGTTCGAATGCTCGGCAGATCGTCCTCAATTGTGATGTTATCCTCGTCCACTGCAAGCGTCCGCCCGCCGGATTCCGCGAGTTCAATGAACTGTGGCAGGCGCGAAAGCAGGTTCGTTCCAAAGACAATATCCACAAACGGAAAACGTTTATACAGTTTCTCCGCGACTTCTTTCTGTTGGGTCATGCACCCAAATACGCCAAGAATCAGGTTTGGACGCTCGTCCTTGAGCTCTTTGAGCGCGCCGATGTTGCCAAAAACACGCTTTTCCGCGTGATCCCGCACGCAGCAGGTGTTAAAGAGGATCACATCCGCATCTTCCTTGGTATCCGCGCGGGAATAACCGAGATTTTCCAGCAGCCCCGCCGCGGTTTCGCTGTCCCGAACGTTCATCTGGCAGCCGAAGGTTTCGATATAGTATGCGCCTTTGCCGGATAACCCGGCGTCGCGAATGGGTAATTTTCGTTCCATTTTATTACGCTCCGTTAATACTCGCTCCATTATAGCATGGATTGTCAAATCGAACGTAAGATTTTTGCATAAACCGTGTTGACATTTTATTTCGCTTGTTGTATATTATGAAAGTCGCGAAAAGCGGTGCGTCTTCGTCTTCGGGGTGTAGCGCAGTCCGGTAGCGCACGTGCTTTGGGAGCATGGGGCCGA
>DAIRTE010000148.1:0-6890 GCA_036804025.1 Clostridia bacterium
GTTTTTGGTCTACAACGACGGCATCATGATGCTGATGGACTTTGCGGCCATCATCGGGGCAACGCTCTACGGCATGACACAGATTCAACTGATTCTGTTCGTGATCGTCATACAAATGTCCGGCTCGGTCGGCGCGCTGCTGTTTGGCAAGATTGCCGACCGGCTGAGCAGCAAGGACGCCGTGGTGATTTCGCTGAGCATGCTCATCTGCTGCATTACGGCGCTGCTGTTTGCGGACAAGCTATTCTGGTTCTTCGTGATCGGCTTCTTTGCGGGGTTCTCGCTCTCCGGCGCGCAGGCGGTCAGCCGCTCGATGGTCAGCCAGTTCGCGCCCCCCGAGAAGACGACCGAGTTCTACGGGTTCCTCTCCGTCGCGGGGCGGACGTCCACATTCGTCGGCCCGCTTGTGTTCGGCACGATCTCGTACCGCATGCACAACTATTATGCCAACCATGGCATAGACGCCGTGCTCTCCGAGCAATATGGTCTGCTCTGGGCAATCGGCTCGATTCTGCTCTTCCTCGTCGTTGGCTTGCTGCTGCTGCTGCTCGTCAAGCGCGTCACCGCGAAGGACCCGATTCAATACGAGAAGAATTCCTGACGATTCGCCGGCAAACTGTGTTCGGCAATCAAAAAGCTCGGGGGAACTCCCGAGCTTTTGTGTTGCCTGCTTACGCTTCCGGCTTGGTGCCGAAGACCTCGTCCGCGGCATCCTGCGCCTTTTTCTTGTACTCCGGCGCTTTTTGCTGAACCGTATCCACCGCGTCGTGGTAGACCTCCTTCGCGGCCTTGGACACTTCGATGAGCACATCCTTTGTGTCCACCTTGCCGTCGCCGTTTACGTCCTGCACGCCGTTGGGGTTGTTCTCCTTGTACTTATCCGCGACGCGAACCGCCGCGACGGTTGCACCCGCAGTCACGCCGATGCCGAGCAGCTTCCGTAAAAAACCCATCGTTGCACCCTCCGTTTGCTGATTGATTAAGAATAGCACTATTATACATCATGATTTCTACTGTGATCAACGCTTATACGTTGTTTATAGATCGTCCACCAGCGCGCCGCTCTTTGCGTATGCCGTACTCCGTGCTTCGAAGAAGTCCGTTTTAATCGTGTTGGCGTTGCTGTATTGGCTCACCCAGGCGAGGTTCTCCGGCTCGCTGTCGTGACCATCATAGAGCTTTTCAAATCCCAGATTCGTGCAGCGCAGGTTGCCCAAATACTGCACATAATCCGTAATCATGTCCTTCGTCAGCCCCGCGACGCTGTCTCCGATGACATAATGCCCCCAGGCAATCTCCTGCTCGCAGCCTTCGCGAATCATATCACGATAGAACTCGACCTTCTCCGGCGTAAACAACTCCGGATTCTCCTGCTTGAGCTCTAATAGAATGCTGCGAAACAGCCAGAGATGCGTATTCTCGTCCCGGTTGATGTAGCGGATGACCTGTACCGAACCGGGCATGCGGTTGTTGCGGCCAAGGTTGTAGAAGAACATAAACCCGCTGTAGAAGTAAACGCCTTCCAGAATGTAGTTCGCCACGATTGTGCGCATCAGGTTCTCCGTTGTGCGCTCCGTATAAAAATGGTTGTATGCGTCGCCGATAAACGTGTTGCGTTTTAAAAGCAGTTCGTCGTTCTTCCACTGGTAGAGCACCTCGTCCCGCCCGTGCGGTTCGCAGATGGTATCGAGCATATAGCTGTAGCTCTGGCTGTGGATTGCCTCCTGATAGGTTTGAATGTCGATGCAGAGGTTCACCTCGTTGGCGGTGATGTATTCGCCGACAGCGGGCAGGTTCGCCGTTTGAATGCTGTCCAGAAAGATCAGGAACGATAGAATCTTATCGTAGGCGCGCCGCTCGGCGGCGGGCAGATTCGGATAATCCTTCACGTCCGGCGAAAGATTGACCTCTTCCGGAATCCAGAAGTTGTTCATCGCCTGACGATACCAGTCGTGCGTCCAGGCGTATTTCAGGTTGTTGAAGTCGTTGAGGTTCGTCGTGTCACCTGCAATCATGCGGCGTTCGTTTAAGTCGACGCTGCCGTTCGGGTTAAACAGCGGTTTTTGTTTGAGTTCCGGCATATCGGTTCCCCTTCCTGATGGTATACGGTCGTTGCGCTGGCTCAGGACGAGCAGGCGGTGCAGTCCTCGACCTCGAGGCTCTTGCTGCGCACGTAGTAAACGGTCTTCATGCCCTGCTCGAAGGCGAGAATGTAGAGGTCGAGCACCTTGCGGAAGGTGAACTCGTTGGTGATGTAAAAATTCATGCTCTGGCTTTGGTCAATGTGCCGCTGACGGACGCCCGCCGCGCGGATGGACCACGTCTGATCCATCAGGTGTGCACTCTTATAGTACCAGTAGGTTTCCGGCGAAAGATCCGGCGCAACGCGCGGAATCAGGCCGTTCTTCTTTTCCTCCAAAAAATAGCGGTTCATCACGGGGTCGACCCCCGCCGTCGTTCCGGCAATGATGCTCGTGCTGCTCGTCGGCGCAATGGCCAGCAGCCAGCCGTTTCGCATGCCCTGCCGTGCGACCTTTTGCGCCAGCGCCTTCCAGCGCGCGGAGGTATAGCAGCGCTTGGTAAAATACGCGCCCGTCTGCCAGTCGCTTCCTTCGAAGAGTGCATAGCGTCCCTTGTCCGCGGCAACGTCGCTGCTGGCCGAGATTGCGGCGTAGTTGATCCGCTCAAAGACCTCGTCCGCAAAACGCAGGTGCTCCTCGCTCTCCCAACTGATGTGATGCTTGGCGAGCATATGGTGGTACCCGCTGACGCCGAGGCCGATGGGGCGGTAGCGGACGTTGTTGAC
This sequence comes from Clostridia bacterium, assembly GCA_036804025.1. Lineage (GTDB taxonomy): Bacteria > Bacillota > Clostridia > Christensenellales > CAG-138 > UBA7703. Next base: position 2,807 of record DAIRTE010000148.1, read on the forward strand.
CTTTGCGTAGGGAACAGGAAAAAAGTTGAGGTCGATGACGTTGTCCAGCGCGCGGACGACATGGCCGGTAATCGTCTCCAGCTCGTCGCCAGTGAGGTCGATCTGCCCCAGCGAGAGGCTCGCGAGGTTGCAGACGACGAAGTCGCCGGGTTTCGTTGTGGTGACGACAACGGTTTCCCCGTCCTGCGTGACGATCTCCTGGCTCACGTCGGAAATCGCGCTCATGTTCTGCGCAATTTCCGTGCAGAGGTTGCTGCAATAGATCATGCCCGCGTGGTGGTTCGGGTTTGCGCGGTTGACTGCGTCGCGGTTAAAGACGAACGGCGTACCCGTTTCAATGGCGCTCTTGAGAATCATACGCACGAGTTCCTTGATCGGGATCACGCGCTTCTCAATTCGTTGGTCGGCTACGCAGTCGCGGTAGCGCGTTTCCCACTCCTCGCCCCAGAAGTCCTCGAGGCAGTAACCTTTGACCGAGAGGATGTCGTGCGGGCACATCAGGTACCAGTTGCCCTCCATGTTGTCGCGCACGGTTTTCCAGAAGAGATCCGGGTAGCAGACGGCGGGGAATACGTCGTGCGCCTTCATGCGGTCGTCGCCGTTGTTCGTTTTGATCTGGAGAAACTCCGGCAGGTCCTTGTGCCAAACGTCGAGGTAGACCGCAACCGCGCCCTGCCGCACGCCCAGCTGGTCGACGGCGACGGCGGTGTCGTTGGCGAGGCGAATCCAGCGGATCACGCCGCCCGCCGCGCCCTCAAACCCGCGGATGCTGCCGCCCTTGGAGCGTACCTTGCCGAAGTATAGACCCATACCGCCGCCGTATTTGCTGACCTGCGCAAAGTTCGTGATGCTGCGGTAGATGCCCGTCAGGCTGTCCGGCACGGTATCGATAAAACAGCTCGAGAGCTGGTGGAACGGCTTTCGTGCGTTGGCGAGTGTCGGCGTCGCCATGGTCACCTTCAGCGAACTGAGCATGTCGTAGAACCGGCGAACCCAGAGCAGCCGATCCTTCGGCTCCGGCATGGCTAGGTGCAGCGCAATGCCGAGGTACATCTCCTGCGGCGTTTCCAGCGGCTGACCGCCGTGGCTGCGAATCACGTAGCGCCTCAGCAGCAGATCCAACCCGGAATAGGTGAGCAGCTCGTCGTTCGCGGAGTTGAGAAACGCCGCCGCTTCGTCGAGCTCTTCCGGCGTGTAGTTTTCTAAAATGTAATCCCCGTAGAGCCCGCGCTCGGCCAGATAGCGAACCTTGTCCGAAAAGCGGGTCAGGTGCAGCTCCGCCTGCGTGCGCTCCAGCTCCAGCCGGAAGTCGAGCATGAGCAGGCGTGCGGCGATGAACTCCCAGTGCGGCGCTTCCTGCGTGGTCAGCTCCGCCGCCGCGCGGATGAGCGCCGCGCGCTTGCCGCCCTCGCTCATCTCCGGCTTGAGAAACGAGCGAAACTTCTCGTCCAGCCGCGCGAGTTCGTAGCTCTCCTGCGGGTAGTCCTTTTGCGCCTTGGCAAGCACGGCGTCCAGCGCGAGCGGCTCGGCAAAGAGCGAGCAGACGCTAGCGCGCTGCGCGCGCATGCGCGTGCGCTCGCTGCGGTAGAGAATATAGCTCTTGCTCTGGGCAAAATACCCCTGCTGCATGAGCGTTTCTTCCACGAGATCTTGAATCTGCTCCACCGAGACCGGTTCGGGCAGTTGCAGCATCCGCGCCTCGACTGCGCCGGTAATCGCCTCCAGCGCCGCTTCGCTTACCTCGGTCTTCGTGCTGAAAAACGCCTTGGAAATAGCGTTTGTAATCTTGTTGCGGTCGTAGGCTTCCGCCTGTCCGCTGCGCTTGATGATGGCAGCCATATTTCCCCACCCATTCCCTGGTTTCGATCCGTTTCGACGGGACGGTAAACAGTCCGGTGCTCTTTTTCACCTCTGTTGGACGATGCGAACAAAACGCAATCAGTTGTGTCTTTTCTTCATACTAGCACAAGATATTGCGGTTGACAATCGATCACACTGCCCTGCTTTTGCGGTGTAAACACGCGAAAATGGCGAGGCTCTATTTGAGAAAAAAAGAAACAGCCGCTCATTCGGGCTGTTTCGGGAATAATGCAATTAGCGCTTCGGTGAAAGGGCGACCCCATTCAAAATAAGTTTACAATATTCGGCGGAGGCAGCGTGATTCGACAGGGTGTTCTACAGCAAATGCGACAGATCGCTCTCCTCCGTAAACACGGTGACTCCGTTCTGCGCCAGCAGTGCGGCGGTGACGCCGTGTCCGGGAACGAGCGTTCCGGAGAAGGTTCCGTCGTAGATCTGCCCCGCGCCGCAGGAGGGGCTCCGTGCCTTGAGAATCGCGGTTTTGCAGCCGAGCAGCCGAGCGAGCCGCAGCGTCTCCTGCGCACCGCGCAGGTACGCATTCGTCAGGTCCGCGCCGCTCTTGTCGAGAATGCGCGCGCCGACGCGTTCGGCGGGCGGGCGCGGCGTCGGCAGGCCGCCGAGCAGCTCCGGGCAGACGGGAATGAGCTGCCGCTTGGCACCGAGCTTCAGCAGGCGTGCATCCGCCTTGCCGGAGCCGTCGTAGCGGCAGGGCGTACCGAGCAGGCAGGCGCTTACGAGAATCGGTTTTGTCGTGTTCATATGTTGGTTACTCCGACTTGCGCTGGGCACGAAGCCCGGGCGCAACCAGCAGCGTGACAAACACCGCCGCAAACGCCGCGAGGCAGATGGCTGTCATCGCGATGACGCCGGGGTACGCGCCCGCATAACCGCTCTTGGAGGTGTGGTTGAGCAGAATTCCGGTGTACGTCCAGAGAAACACCGCGAGGTACGCCGCGTCGCGGAAGCGCAGCGCCGTCGCAATCGCAATGATCGCGCCGACCGCGAGGATGATCATGGTCCACACCGCCTCCGAAATGCCAAGCCCGCCAAAGCCGAGTCCGACGAACAGGGCGGTTGCGTTGGCGATGGTCGCGACGGTCAGCCAGCCGAAGTTCACGGAGAACGGCAGGCGAATCAGCAGCGTTTCCCGCCTGGTCAGCGGTTCCTTCGCGATCATGATTTCCAGCGAAATCAGGGTCAGCAGGTACAGAACGATGATGCCGAACGAGAGAATCAATAAGCCGTAGTGCCAGGCAAAGAGCCAGGCCGCGTTGAGCACGCAGGTCATGATAAAATAGATGCCGGTTTTGCGCAGCAGCTGGGCATTGACCGTTTCGCCCTTTTTGCGGAACAGCCCGAATTGATAGAGCACGTAGCCAAGGATGAGCAGGTAGATGATGCCCCAGATGGAGAACACGTATGGGGCGGGCACCAACAGGTTCGGGTATTGTGCGGACACCTCCTGCGGCGTAACCCCGTTGAGAGGAAGCATTGTCGAGAGCGCGTTGACGGCGAACAGCAACAGAACCGCCGGGAGAATCAGCCATTTGACCAGTCTGTTTTCCTTTTGGGACTCCATAATTGCCTCCTATTCGTTTTGTTGTGCAGGTTGTTTGTAGAAAGCTTATTCTTGATGTGATTCACTTTATTATAGCATACTTATACTATTCATACACGTCTGCTAGGGGCGCACGCGTCCTGAGAAAACAAGTTCAAATCATGCGAAAACTGTACGAAGAATTGCAGAATGAACCATGTTCGTTCCGAAATTCTGCCACAAACCGGAAATAGAATGGGTGCATCCAAAGGAACAGGAGGCATTTCGATGCAACGGAATCATACAATTCTTTTATCGGTTCTCGCGGTGGTAACCGCGCTTGCGCTGGCGGGCTGCTCGGCGGTCACGCCCGCTACCACACAGACAGCGACCACTGCGGAACAAACGACGGTGGCTCAGTCGGCAACGGCGGAAACAACCTACGTACAGGTGCAGAGCATCGACGGGAATTCGATTACCGCCGTGGTGGGCACGATGGCGCAGGGCATGGGTCAAGACGGCAGCGCCCCGCAAGGTACACCGCCGCAGCAGCCCTCCGGCGACAACAGCGGCACACAGCCGCAGGGGAACCCGCCGCAGCAGCCTTCCGGCGACAACAGCGGCAACGCCCCGCAGCGCAACCCGCCGCAGCAACCCTCCGGCGACAACAGCGGCACACAGCCGCAG
>DAIRTE010000149.1:0-6848 GCA_036804025.1 Clostridia bacterium
ACGAAATCTTCAACCAGCTCTGCAAATGGCAGTCCATGAGCGCGGGCATGCTCAAGATGCCGGTCGTGCTGCGCATGAGCGTCGGTTCCAAGTACGGCGCGCAGCATTCGCAGGACTGGAGCGCGCTGATGACGCACATTCCGGGGCTCAAGGTCGTGTTCCCCGCGACGCCGTATGACGCGAAGGGCCTCATGCAGACCGCCATCAACGGCACCGACCCGGTTATCTTCCTCGAGAGCCAGCGCATCTACGATGTAGCCGAGCTGTTCCACAAGGAAGGCGTGCCGGAAGCGGAATACGAAATTCCGTTTGGCGAGCCGGACGTGAAGCGCGTCGGCAAGGACGTGACCATTCTTTCGATTGGCGCGACGCTCTACCGCGTGACCAAGGCGGCGGACATCCTGCAGGAACAGTACGGCGTATCGGCGGAAATCATCGACGCGCGCTCGCTCGTTCCGTTCAACTACGCGCCCGTAATCGAGAGCATCAAGAAGACCGGCCGCATCGTCGTCACCGGCGACGCCTGCGAGCGCAACAGCTTTATGCGCAACCTCGCAAGCAACATCACCGAACTCGCGTTTGACTATCTCGACGCGCCGCCGGTCGTTGTTGGCGCAAAGAACTGGATTACGCCTGCGCACGAGATGGAGAATGCCTTCTTCCCGCAGCCGGAGTGGATCGTAGACGCGATTCACGAGCGCATTTTGCCGCTGAACGGGCACGTTTGCAAACACAACATGACCGAACTTGAACAAATGCGCGAAAATCAACGCGGTATCTGATTCGTTGTAACATATGGCGGCAGGTATGATATAATACTTGTCGTCATATTTTTGATTACAGACTTGATTACTAGAAAGGAATCCTGATGCATGAAATCAATTGAACAAAAGGCGATTACCAACATTCGCTTCCTCGCGGCGGAAGCGGTTCAAAAGGCGAACAGCGGTCATCCGGGTCTTCCGATCGGTTCCGCGCCGATGGCGTTTACGCTTTGGAAGCAGATGAAACACGACCCGAAGGACTCGCACTGGGCGGGCAGAGACCGCTTCGTGCTTTCCGCGGGACATGCTTCCATGCTGGAATATTCGCTGCTGCACCTCTTTGGCTACGGCCTGCCGATGGAAGAACTCAAGAGCTTCCGCCAGTGGGGCAGCAAAACGCCGGGACATCCGGAGTTTGGCCATACGGACGGCGTGGAGACCACGGCCGGCCCGCTGGGGCAGGGCATCGCAACCGCGGTCGGCATGGCGATGGCGGAAGCGCGTCTCGCCGCCGAATTCAACCGCGATGGATTCCCGGTTGTCGATAACTACACCTACGCGCTCTCCGGCGACGGCTGCCTCATGGAAGGCGTCGCTTCGGAAGCTGCGTCGCTCGCCGGTCATCTTGGACTTGGCAAGCTGATTCTGCTCTACGACCGCAACGAAATTACGATTGAGGGCAGCACGAACCTCGCGTTCACCGAAGACGTCGGCAAGCGTTTCGAAGCATACGGCTGGACGGTGCAGCAGGTTGCCGACGGCGAGGACACCGCAGCGATTGCCAAGGCGATTGATAACGCAAAGGCGGATACGAAGCATCCCTCGCTGATCATCGTACACACCGAGATTGCGCACGGCACGCCGAAGGCAAATTCCGCAAGCGCGCATGGCGAACCGCTGGGCGAAGAAGCGATCAAAGCGATGCGCGAGTACTACGGCTGGAATGAAGAGCCGTTTGCCGTTCCCGCGGACGTTCGCGCGTACTTTGCCGAACTGCAGGAAGGCTACACCAAGCAGCACGCGGCCTACGACGCGATGATGGCGAACTACAAGAAGACCTATCCGGATCTCTACGAGAAGTGGGTAGCCTGGCACGAGAAAAAGCTCCCCGCCGCGCTGAAGGCCGATCCGCGGCTCTGGAACGTAACCGGTTCCAAAGCGACGCGCGCGGTCAGCGGCGACGTGCTCAACATCTTTGCGGAGTACCTGCCGAACCTCTTCGGCGGCAGCGCGGACCTCGCGCCGAGCAACAAGACCGAGCTCAAGGGCAAGGGATTCTTCGGCGTAGAAAACCGCGCGGGCGCGAACATTCACTTTGGCATTCGCGAGTTTGCGATGGCGTGCATCTGCAACGGAATCCAGCTCTACGGCGGTTTCCATGCGTTCTGCGCAACGTTCCTCGTGTTTACTGACTATCTCAAACCCGCGCTGCGCCTTTCCGCGCTGATGCATCTGCCGGTGGTCTACGTGATGACGCACGACAGCATTGGCGTTGGCGAGGACGGCCCGACGCACGAGCCTATTGAGCAGCTGGCAATGCTTCGCGCAACGCCGGATACGCTCGTCTTCCGCCCGGCGGACGCGAAGGAAACCGCGGCGAGCTACATTGCCGCGTTGGAAGCAAATCAGCCCTCCGTGATCGCGCTGACCCGGCAGAATCTGCCGCAGTATGCCGAGACCGGCGAAGGTGCCTACAAGGGCGGCTACATTCTCAAGGACGCCAAGAACGGCAAGCCGGACGTGATCCTCATGGCGAGCGGCAGCGAAGTCGAACTGCTCTACAAGGCAGCCGAGCTACTGGAAGCCGACGGCATTTCGAGCCGCATCGTCTCCATGCCGTGTCTTGATCTGTTTGATGCGCAGGACGAAGCGTATCGCGCGTCCGTACTGCCAAAGAGCATCCGCGCACGTGTTGCCGTGGAAGCCGCGTCCGCTTACAGCTGGGATCGCTACGTCGGACTCGACGGCGAAACCGTCTGTCTGGATCATTACGGCGCGTCCGCTCCAGCGAACATCCTGTTCAAGGAATTCGGCTTTACGCCGGAGAACGTCGTCAAAGCGGCAAAGGCAACGCTGACGAATATCAAGTAAAATAGTAGTAACAAATCTGCCGAAAGGAACCGAGAAAAGTTGAATCGATTTCTGGTGACAGACTGTGTGGACCCATACGAGAACCTTGCGCTCGAGGAGTTGCTCTTCGAGCAGCAAGGGGAAGGGGTCACCCTGTATCTCTGGCAAAACGAACGGACGGTCGTTATAGGGCGCAACCAAAACGCCTGGCGTGAATGCCGCGCGGAACTGCTCGAGAGTGAGGACGGAAAGCTCGCGCGCCGTTCCTCCGGCGGGGGCGCGGTGTTCCACGATCTGGGGAATCTCAACTTCACGTTCCTGCTGCCGCGCGAGCAGTATGACCTTGTTCGCCAGCTCTCGGTGATTCAAAAGGCGGCGGCGATGTTTGGCATCGACGCGTCCTTTACGGGAAGAAACGATCTCGTTCTAACCGAAACCGGGGAAAAGTTCTCCGGTAACGCGTTTCGCTTTTCCAATACAACCGCGCTGCATCACGGAACGATTCTGATTTCGGCGGACTTTTCAAAGCTGGGTCGTTATCTTGCGCCGTCGCAGCTCAAGTTGGAATCCAAAGGCGTCAAGAGCGTGGTCAGTCGAGTCACGAACCTGAGCCTGAAAAATCCGGAACTCACCGTCGAGCGAATGAAACTCGCGTTGCGAGAGGCGTTCGAGGCGGAGTATGGCCCGGCCGTGCACATCCGCTTGGAAGAATTGGACGTGCAAAAGCTGGAACCCGTTCGTGAGAAGTACGCCTCGTGGGGCTGGCGGTTCGGCTCAACCCCGTCGTTTAACGTGTCCTATGAGAATCGCTTCTCGTTTGGCTGCTTTGAGCTGTTGCTCAACGTGCAAAACGGCGTTGTTGCTTCGGTAAACTGCTTTACGGATGCGATGGACGCAACGCTCGCGGAGCGGGTTGAATCCATGCTCCAAGGCTGCACATATTCCAGCGCGGCACTTTCCGAGCGGCTCCGCTCATCCGGCGGTGAGGAAGAGCGTGAAATCGCCGATTTCCTGGAGGAACAGACCATTTAACACAAGATCGAAAAGCCTGTGAAAACAGGCTTTTCTTTTGTCGATTTTTTTCGAACGCGAACAGCGTTCTATGGTATAATAACAAAGTTAATTTACGAACATGAGGTTGAACGATGCAAGGTATTGTAGTACTGACGGGCGTTACCGGAAAGTCCGGTCAATACGCAATCGAGCGGCTGATCGAGCGAAAAGAGGAATGCAGGAACCTGCGCTTTCGTGCAATCGCCCGCTCAAAAGAAAAGGCGGCGTTTCTGGAAAAGAGCGTACTTCCGTTGGATGTTTGCGTTGGAGATGTGGACGACGACGCGTTTTTATTGAGCGTATTTACCGGTGCGGACACGCTGCTGCATATCGTTGGCATCCATACCTCACTGCACGTCATCCCGCTCGCGATTCAGGCCGGAATCAAACGAATTTTCACGGTGCACACCACGGGCATCTACTCGAAATACAAATCCGCCAGCGCGGAATACAACCAGATTGACGCCGAGATTTCGCGTCTTTGCGCGGAGGCGAACGTATCGCTTTCCATTCTGCGCCCGACGATGATCTATGGGGGCTTGGACGACGAGAACGTCGTCAAGTTTATTGGCATGATGGATCGCCTGCCCGTGATGCCGGTCGTCTCCGGCGCGCGGTTTGTGCTCCAGCCCGTGCATCGGCGTGACTTGGGCCGCGCGTATGCGGATGCGCTGCTTTGCGAAGCTTCGGCGGGCAAGAACTACGTGCTCTCCGGCGCGGAGCCGATTACGCTTCGGGACATGCTCCGCGTCATTGCCGGATATCTTGGCAAGCAAGCACGTTTTGTTTCCGTTCCATACTGGATCGCGATCTGTGGCGCATGGGCGCTGTATCTGGTTTCGTTGACAAAAATCGACTATCGGGAAAAGGTGCAGCGGCTCGTAGAACCGAGAGCGTATCCGCACGACGAAGCAACCCTCGACTTCGGCTACACGCCGATGGGATTTGCCGAAGGCGTGAAGGGCGAAGTGGAAGCGTATCTTGAGAAAAAGCGCAAAGGTTAAAAACGATAGAGAGACTCAATAATAAGCAGGAGAGTAAGAGACATGAAAGAGCAGAAGGGCTTTGGAAAAGGGCTGTCCAACGTTGCGCAATGGATTGTTGCGCTGATTTCGTTTCTCGCGTTTGCGTTCTTTTCGGTGGTCGGTTTGGTGCAGACCTGCCATGTGGACATCGATTTTTCGAAGGACAACATTGAGCATGTTACGTTTTTAAACGACAACATCCTCCTAAACCTTGCCGTACTGGCCGTCTTCTTGATGCTCGCGGTTCTGTTGATGCGCGTTTCGGTTAAGCGCAAGACCGCGGTTCTTGTTGGCGCGGTGAGCATCGCCCTATCCGCGGCAATCGGCGTCTGGTGGGTGCTTTCGTCAAAATCGCTGCCCAGCGCGGACTCGCTTCGAATCATTACCGCGGCGCAAGAAGTCATCAAGGGCAACATGCAGGCGCTTACGGAAACCTTCTACTTCAAGACCTATCCATTCCAAACCGGTTATTTGCTCTTTGCGGAAGGATTTCTCCGGTTGTTCGGCTCCGGCGCGCTGATTCCGTTTCAACTGCTGAACGTGCTGTTCGTCGTTGCGGCGGAGATCGCGATGCTGTTGATCACGAAGGAACTGTTCAACGACGCCCGCGTCGAACTGCTCACGGCAATTCTGCTGGGACTCTGCATTCAGCCGATGCTGCTGAGCACGTTCCTCTACGGAACGCTGCCGGGTATGGCGCTCGCAATCTGGAGCGCATATTTCGTAATTCGCGCCATGCGAACGAAAAAACTCGCGGTGCTGATTCCTGCGCTTGTATTGATTGCGCTCGCTATCTTCCTAAAGAAGAACTTCTGGATTGTGCTGCTCGCCGAGAGCATTTTGCTGATGCTCTTCGTGATTCGCGAGAAGAAATGGTTGTTTGTATCGTTCATTGCGGTTGCGGCTGTGCTTTCTATCACGTTACCAATGCTCTCACAAAAGATCTACGAGGAGAAGGCGGGGGAACCCTTTGGCAAAGGCACACCGCAGATGGCTTGGCTCGTCACCGGATTCCGCGACTCCAGCCTCTGCGCCGGTTGGTACAACGGATACACGAACAACATTCTGATGCAGAACGATTACAACTACGATGCGACGCTCGCGCAGTGCAAGCTGGACTTTGCGGAGCGGGTGGACGAGTTGATCCATCGCCCCGTGTATCTTGGGTCGTTCTTCTACCACAAAATCACGAGCCAGTGGAACGAACCCGCCTATCAGACCATCTGGAGCAGCGCGACGAGCGACCGCAGCGGAGAGGTTTCCGATTTGATCGAGAGCCTCAGCAAGGGCCCCGCCAGCGACGCGTTCAACGCCTACTGCAATCAGCTGATGCAATTTGTGTATATTGCGATGACCGTTGCGTTCTTCGTGTTCCTGCGTAAAAAAGAGGAGCGCAGCGAGGCGAGAATGATCATTCCGACCATTCTGGTTGGCGCGGTGCTATATCACGCGCTGTTTGAGGCGAAGTCGCAATATGCGATCATCTACGTTCCAATGATGCTGCCATATGCGGCATACGGCATGAAGCGGCTTTCGGAAACGGTGTTTCACAAGAAGACGGAAGCGGCTAAACCGGAAGCGGTTAAGACGGAAGAATAGTTCAGGCAACACAAAAGAGGCGGGGGAACCCGCCTCTTTGCACTTGACTCAAAGTTGGTTATTGACCCAGGCCGATGTCGACGAGGGTGTTGCTGCCATTGGTGACCTTTGGCAACTGACCGTCCCATTTTTGCAGCGTCTCATAGCGAATCAAAATATCGTTGAGCGACTGCGCAATGGTCTGGTTGCTTTCCGCCGTTGCGTCGGCAAGTAACTTGATCTTATCCGCTTCCGCCTGCGCGGCGATGACCTGCTTCTGCGCTTCGGTGTTGGCAATGACGAGCGCCTGCTCCTGTTCGGTGCGGGTCTTGATCAGGTTCTGTTCGGCAACCTGCTT
>DAIRTE010000150.1:0-6809 GCA_036804025.1 Clostridia bacterium
GCTGGTGATCTGGTCCATCGACTTGGCGGTGGCCTCCCGCGGGGAAAGCCCTTCTACGGTAACGATGCTTTTTCCTGCGAGTTTATCCGTCTGCTGGACACAGGCCTTCACCGCTTTGCCGTCGATGAGCACCATGCATGTGCCGCAAGCACCCTCCGAACAGCCGTTTTTCACGCTGGTGAGGTAAAGCGTATCCCGAAGGTAAGCAATGAGTTTTTGATTTTGCTCAACGGTAACTTCCAGACCGTTGACGAAAAATGTTGACATTTCCGTTCCTCCCGGATATCGTATGTTCGCGGGAATATCGCGGCTGCTTACAGCAGATAACTATAATCCCAAATCACGGAGTTGATGATCTTTTCGATCGTAGGATCGATCGTATTCGTGCCGAGTTTCACGGTGGAAACGTCGTCCAGCCGCAGTTTGATCTTTCCGCCGCCGAGCACGAAGAAACCTTTGTTTTCGCTCGTATCGAACTCTTTTTCGGTCGAGAACAGCGTGAATTTTTCTTTGTAGGGCGAGCTGTCGTAGGGGCAGAAAACAGTACAGTTTCCGCATTCGTTACACATGCGATCCACATGGATGATCTGCGGCATGCTCGTTTCGTCGATCTCAATGGCGATATTCGCGCGGTTCGGGCAGACCTGCACGCAGCACTCGCAGATCGTTGAGCAGGCAAGGCAGCGTTCGGTTTCGCGACCTGCGCTGTCGTAGACCGCGAGCGAGCCCTGCTTGGCAAGGCAGTTGCCGGAGCAGGCTTTCGATTCTTCGGGAACGGTCACCGTGTATGGCCCGACAATCGCGTCTGCAACCTTGCGCGCGTCCGCAATCGCTTCCACCACCGTGGCGGGGCCGCGGTTCGCGTCGCCAATGACGAACACGTTTTGCTCGCTGGTTTCGAGTGTCGCCGGATTTGCGAGCACCGCGCCGCGTTCGGTAAGCGTAATGCCGTTGTCCACGAAATCCTTCGCAACGATCTTTTCACCGATCGACGAAATCAAAAGCGAGCAGGGGAGCGAGACCAGCTCGTTCGTCTCCACGGAGGAGAGGCGACCGCTCGCGTCCGGCTTGCCCAGCACGCACTTTTTGCCGACGAGCTTGCCGTCCTTGAGCGCAACGGGGTTGAGCAATTCGCAGAACTCAACGCCGTCCTCCAGCGCGAGCTGCAGTTCCTCTTCGTCCGCGGGCATATAGCGTTGCGTGCGGCGATAGACGATGCTCGAGGAGACAACGCCCTTGATCCGCTTTGCGGCGCGCGCCGCGTCCATCGCGGTGTTGCCGCCACCAACGACGATGACGTGCTCGCCGACGTCCTTCAGCGTTTCGCACTTGTATTGTTCGAGGAAGTCGAGCACGTTCATGCTCTCGCCTGCTTCAAGCTTGAGCTGACCGTGTCCCCACGCGCCGGTCGCGAAGACAACGTGCGTAAAACCGCTCTTTTTGAGTTCGGCTACGCTGGGGGCTACGGTGTTCGTCTTGATCTTGGCGCCCATAGCTTTGAGCAGATCGACGTCGCGGTCGATGCCATAGTCACCAATGCGGAATCCGGGAATGACGTAGCGGGCGATGCCGCCAAGCTCCGCACGCTGTTCGAAGATCGTTACCTTCGCTCCCTGACGGCCGAGGAAGTACCCAACCGCCATGCCCGCGGGGCCGCCGCCGATGACGGCAACATTCGCGCTGGACGAACCGCTGGGTTTCAGCGAACCAATGAGCGAGTCAAATCCCTCGCGCGCGGCGAGAAGCTTTGCGTCGCGAATGTGGACGCTTTCCTCATAAAATCCGCGCGTACACTTGTCCATGCAGCGGTGCGAACAGATACGCCCCGTGATGAAGGGCAGGGGGTTGCGCTCCAGAATCAACTTGAGCGCTTCGGCGTATTTTTTATCGCCGACGAGGCGCACGTATTCCGGAATATCCTGCTGAATCGGGCAGCCATGCTCGCAGGGCGCGATGAAGCAATCCGTCAGCGGCACCTTGCTCTTGATCTTTCGAACGGGCAGGGGCTTAACCGGCTTTTGATGCCGCTCGTCCGAGCGCGCCGCGCGGGCAAGATAGGCAACCTTGCCGACGGAAACGCCTTCGAACGGGCCGTAGTCTTCCTTGGACAGTTTCTCGGCAATCTGCTTGGCGCGCTGGTATCCACCGGGCTTCAACAACGTGGTTGCAAGCGTAATCGGCCAGATGCCCGCGTCGAACAACTCGGTGATGTTGAAGAAATCCGCGCCGCCGGAGAAGGAGAGGCGCATTCTGCCGTCGAACTCGCGGCTGAGTCGGTGCGCCAGCTCAATGGTCAGCGGGTAGAGTGAACGCCCGCTCATGTACATCTCGGTTCCGGGCAGCTCGTTTCGGGCGATGCCGACCGGGAAGGTGTTGGTGAGTTTGAGGCCGAACGAAACGCCGTTTCCGCAGGCAAGATCGACCAGACGCTTGAACATTGGAATCGCGTCGCGATACTGCAAATCGTCGTTGAAATGGAAATCGTCGAACACGAGATAATCGTAACCCATCTCGTCCATGGTTTTCCGCGCAAACTGGTACCCAAGCAGGGTTGGATTGCACTTAACAAAGGTATTGAGTCCCTTTTTCGTGATCAGATAGCTCGCAATGCGCTCAATCTCCTGTGGCGGGCAGCCATGCAGCGTGGAAAGCGTAATGGAGGAGCAGATGCGCGGCGAGATCGCGTCGATGTACTTGGCATCTACTTTATTGAATCGAGCGAGGTTATCCTTTGCCCAAGTTTTGCATTCCTCCCAAATGGGTGTGGCGGCGGCATTCTTGAGCCCTTCGATGAACCGGTCGATCTTTTCGCTCGTGATGCCTTCAAAGTTGTAGCCGACGCTCATGTTGAACATGAATCCGTCCGGACGACCAAGATCGAATTCCCAGCTGATCAGCTTGAGCGCAAACCAGGCTTTCACATATTCGTCAAACGCCTCTGGAACGCGTAGTTCCGTGGACCACTCGACGTTGTAGCACTCGTCCTCGGCGAGGATGCAGGGTTTGCTGACGGGCAGGTCCTCTCCATCGAGCGTTTGCACCGTTTTCAATTCGAAGAAACGGCTTCCGGCATAGTAAGCGGCTATCAGATTCTGCGCAAGCTGCGTATGCGGGCCGGCGGCGGGGCCGAACGGCGTTTCGAGATGCTCCGAAAAGAGCTCCAGCGTGTGGTTCTTCGGTGCAATATAGGGGCGGCGAATACCAAATACGCTGCCCTGGTTGCGTTCTTCCAGAATCCAGTTCATCAAATCGGCAAACGGAATTGGCGTCATACGGTCGGACATAGGGGAGGCCTCCTTTTTCGGTCGAACTCTGCGGGAACGATTGCGATTTTTAATATCGATTATTATCGGAAGGAATCAGCCGTTGATTGATTTCCAGAGCTTCGCGGCGCTCGCGCGGCACTCCTTCATCACGGCGGCTTCGTCGGCAACGAGCACCTTGCGATCCTTCATCAGCACTTTTCCATTGCAAACGGTGGTTACGACGCTGCGCCCGTTCATGCCAAAGAGGATGTGGCCGTTGACGTTTGTGCCGTCCATTGGGGTCAGCGGATCGTAGTCGGTCACGATCACGTCCGCATAGGCGCCGGGCTTCAGCACGCCGAGCGGCTTTTGGAAAAACCGCCCCGCGATCTTCGGGTTGTTTTCAAACAGCATGGTCGGGATTTCGCCACAGGCAACGGTCGGATCGCAGAGATTGTGTTTATGGATGATGTTGCCGACCTTGTAGCTTTCGAGCATGTCGTTCGTGTACCCGTCTGTACCAAGCCCGAGCAGAATCCCTTCCTGGAACAGGCGAATCACGGGGCCGCAGCCAACCGCGTTGCCCATGTTGGATTCCGGATTGTGCACGACCATGGTGTTCGTCTCCTTCAGCAGCGCCATCTCGGCGGGGCTGACGTGGACGCAGTGGATCGCAAGCGTGTGCTCGCCGAGAATGTCGTTTTCAAACAGGCGTTCGACAATGCGCTTGCCGTACTTCTTCAGCGAGTCAATCTGGTCGCCGGGGCCTTCCGCAACGTGAATGTGGAATCCGTTGGAAGCGGGGGTATGTTGCTTGCAGAGCGCGAGCGTTTCATCCGAGAGGGTGAACGCAGCGTGCAGACCCATCATGCCCTTGAGCATGTCGCTGTTGTCCGCGTTTGCTCGTTCCATCATGCGCGCGTTTTCCAGAACGGCTTGCTTTCTTTTATCCACACCGTCGCGGTCGGATACCTCGTAGCAGAGGCTGGTGCGAACGCCGAGCTCGCGCGCCGCGTCCGCAATGGCATCGAGGCTGCCGGGGATGTCGAAATAACTCGCGTGATGGTCAAACACCGTGGTCACGCCGTTCTTGATGCAGTCGATGTAGACGGCGTAGGCGGAGAGACGATCGTTCTCCTTCGTCAGGAGCCGGTCAATCTTCCACCACATGCCCTCTAATATATCGTTGAAATCGTGCGGATTATATCCCTTGATCGAGAGACCGCGTGCAAACGCACTATAGATGTGATTGTGCGTGTTGACGAGACCGGGCATAATCAACCCGCCGCGCGCATCAATAAACTCGGCGTCCGGATACAGTCGAACCAGTTCCTCCGTCGTACCGACCTGTAAAATCAGGTTGTCCTGTATGGCAACCGCTCCATTTTCGATATAAAGTCCGTTCTCGCGCGTAACGAGTCTGCCGTTTCCAATGAGAAGCATGGCTGATGGTCTCCCTTCGCGATATGCAATTGCGTTTCGAATAGATTGCAGAAATACATTCATATTATACTATACGGTTCAAAGCGGGTGCAAGACGAACGGACGGAAAACTACAAAAATAATTCGGGCACAATAATTTTGTTCAGCACTATATTTTACTGTACATTTTGTAAAATTCGAGATATGATGTATGTATTGTATGATTAACACGATCATTTCGCATCCTGTTTACGAGGTAGGAACAATTTCATGAAACGCATCGCCGGATATCGCTGCACCATTTGTCACAAGGAATACCCGTTTGGACCGGAGCTGATGACCTGTCCTTTGTGCGGTGAAAAGGGCATTTTGGATATCGTTTACGATTATTCGGAAATCAAACGCGAGTTTTCAAAAGAGTCGCTGAAAAACGACCGGGACAACAGCATGTGGCGCTATCGCGCGCTGATGCCGATTTCCGGCGAAGGGTTGGAAGATTTTCTGCGCATCGGCTGGACGCCGCTGTATCGCTCGCTTCGGCTTGGTAAACAGATCGGTCTCGACACGTTGTACATCAAGGACGACGGGCTGAACCCGACCGGCTCCCTGAAAGATCGCGCGAGCGGAGTTGCAGTTGCAAAGGCAATTGAGCTTGGGTACGACACGATCTGCTGCTCGTCCACCGGAAACGCCGCAAGCTCCTGCGCCGGAAACGCCGCTCGAATGGGACTCAAGACCGTGATCTTCGTACCGAGCCGCGCGCCGATTGGCAAGGTTGCGCAGCTATTGATCTTTGGCGCGAACGTCGTCTCCGTCAAAGGCGATTATCGACAGACATTTGAACTGAGCAAGGCTGCAATCGAGAAGTGGGGGTTCTACAACCGGAACGCGGGCATCAACCCCGTGATGACGGAAGGAAAAAAGACCGTCGCGCTCGAAATTGCCGAGCAGCTCAGCTGGAACCCGACCGACTGGGTCGCCATCTCCGTTGGGGATGGCTGCACGATTGGCGGAGTATACAACGGCTTTTACGATTTATTCCAGCTCGGCATGATCGACCGGATTCCAAGAATCCTCGGCGTGCAATCCACGGGCTGCAGTCCGTTTGTCGATGCGGACGCAAACGGCGGCGAACTGGTGCCAACGCCGGAAAACACGCTGGCGGACAGCATTGCCGTCGGCGTTCCGCGTAACCCGGTTAAGGCACAGCGCGCGGTCAAGGACAGCGGCGGCGCATGGATCGCCGTTTCGGACGACGAGATTTTAGACGCGATGCGTTTATTAGGCCGAACGGAAGGCGTCTTCGGCGAACCGGCAGGCGTAACGGCTACAGCGGGCGTGAAAGCCGCGGTTGCCAGAGGAATCATCAAGTCAAACGAAAGCGTTACGGTTGTTTCCACCGGCAGCGGACTCAAAGATGTTAAGAACGCGATGGCTGCGGCGGGTGAACCGTTCCAGTGCGAACCGGACATCAAAGCGCTGGAAGCCAGCGGAAGAATTCGTTAAACGCAAAAGAAACTAAAAACAACAGAGATCCTTTTCAATTGAATATTGGCTGAATGTCGGCGTAACTTTTTACTCCTTCTTATCTAATAAGTGCCCAATCACTCAAAAAAATCGCAAAACGAGTTGTATGATTGGCGTAAGACCGGAAAGAATTATCATTATTTATAATAAAGTGTTGTAAAATAATGCAGAATTAATTCATCCAAACTGGTTGTTTCGCCTGTTTACAGGTGTTACAATAGATCAAAATTTAGTAGGAGGAAAACCATGAAAAAGTTCATTGCTCTTCTGGCAGTCCTGGCTATGGTGTTCGCTCTGGTGGCTTGCGCCGCCCCTGCACCCGCAGCCGAAGCGACGGAAGCTCCCGCAGCAGCAGAAGCAACCGAAGCACCCGCAGCGGAAGAACCCGCAGCACCCGCTGTCAAAATCGGCGTGATCCTCGTCCACGACGAGAACACCGGTTACGACGCGGCGCACATCGAAGGCATCAAGGCTGGCGCAGCCGCCGCCGGTATTGCCGACGACCAGATCATCTGGAAGTACAACATTTCGGAAGATGAAAAGTGCTATGACACGGCGATTGACCTCGTCGAGCAGGGCTGCAACTACATCTTCTCCGACAGCTACGGCCATCAG
>DAIRTE010000151.1:0-6710 GCA_036804025.1 Clostridia bacterium
GGCTACCAGAACGTGATCATCGTCGACCCGCAGGATATATCCGCCATGCAAAAGGCCGTGGACGACGCGCTGGCCAGCGAGGTTCCGGCGGCAATCATCGCACGGCGGCCGTGCCTACTCATCAAGCGCATGAAGCACGACATCGGCAAGTGCGAGGTCGACCGCGAGAAATGCCGCGGCTGCAAGATCTGCCTCAAGGTCGCCTGCCCCGCGCTACACATGCGCGACGGCAAGACGGAGATTGATCCAACGCTCTGCGTCGGCTGCCGGGTCTGCGCGCAGGCCTGTCCCTTTGGCGCAATTTCGCGCCTCGGCGACTCGCAGAAGGGAGCGTGAGCAACATGGCAAACTTTACCGGAAAAAGCATTCTGCTCTGCGGCGTTGGCGGACAGGGCACGATTTTGATGAGCAAGGTTCTCACGTCCGGCCTTGTTTCGGCGGGCTACGACGTGAAGATGAGCGAAGTGCACGGCATGGCGCAGCGCGGCGGCTCGGTCTCTACGCAGGTGCGCTACGGCGAGAAGGTCTATTCGCCGATCATTGGCCGCGGCGAGGCAGACGTGCTCGTTGCCTTCGAAAAGCTGGAAGCGGCGCGCTACGCGGACTTGCTCAAGCCCGGCGGCACCGCGCTGATCAACGACTATGAGATCATGCCGCTGCCCGTTTCGAGCGGAGCGATGGAGTATCCGCAGAACACGGTAGAAGAGATGCGCCGTGCGTTCTCCGTTCGCCTGATTCCGGCGAGCGAAATCGCAAAGTCGCTCGGCAACATTCGCTGCACAAACATTGTGCTGCTCGGCGCGCTCGTCCGCGCGTTTTCGCTGGAAGCAATCGACTGGAAAGCCGCGCTCGCGGAGTCGGTTCCGCAAAAGGTGCTCGCGCTCAACATTGCCGCGTTCGACGCGGGCTACGCGTTCGAAGGCTGATTCGTTCTCCGCAAAGGCGGTTGATCAACAGGGAGGAAACACATGGTATCGAAGGAAATGCTCAACGCGGGGCGCGTTCGTTCCGCCATTCGCGAGCTCTTTGAGTTCGGGCGCAAGCGCGCCGCCGAGATCGGCGAGGCGAACGTTTACGACTTTTCGCTCGGCAACCCCTCCGTTCCCCCACCCGCCGAAATGACGCAGGAGATGATTCGCCTGCTCTCGGACTGCGACCCCTTTGCGCTGCACAGCTACACGAGCGCGCCCGGCGCAAACGAAACGCGGGACGCGATTGCCGAAAACCTGAACCGGCGCTTTGGCACGTCCTTTACCCGCCGCAATCTCTACATCACCTGCGGTGCGGCGGCGGCGCTGGCTTCGATCTTTCGTGCGCTGACGATCGACGACCAGACGGAGTTCGTCGCGCTCGCGCCGTTCTTTCCCGAATACAGCGGGTTTGCTTCCGCGGCGGGCGGAAAGCTCGTCGTCGTCGAACCAGACTTGCAGCACTTTCAGATCGACTTCTCCGCGCTGGAAGCGAAGCTGAATTCGCATACGCAGGGCGTTGTCATCAACTCGCCCAACAACCCCTCCGGCGTGATCTATTCCGAAGAAACGCTCAAAGCGCTGGCGGATATGCTGCGAAACAAGAGCGCGGAGTTCGGTCACCCGATCTACCTGATTTCGGACGAGCCGTACCGCGAGCTCAACTATACCGGCGTCGCGCTTCCGCTCGTAACCGAACTATACGACGCGGCAATCGTCTCCTACTCCTACTCCAAAAGCCTGTCGATTCCAGGCGACCGCATCGGCTACGTACTCGTTGGCAACGCCATGCCGAACTTTGACGACATATTTGACGCCATCGCGGGCGCCGCGCGCATGATGGGCTACGTCTGCGCGCCGTCGCTGCTGCAAAAGGTCGTCGCGTTCTGCGCGCGGCAAAACCTGATGCCGGATCTTTCGAGCTATCGCCGCAATCGGGACGCGCTCTACAATGGCCTTGCATCGTTTGGTTACGAGTGCATGCCGCCGGACGGCGCATTCTATCTGTTTCTCAAAGCGCCCGGCGGGGACGGGGATGCGTTTTCGGAAGCCGCCAAGGCGGAGGACATCCTGATTGTCTCCGGAAAGAGCTTCGGCTGCCCCGGCTATGTACGGGTTGCCTACTGCGTGGCATACGAAACCATTATCAACGCGCTGCCCGGCTTTGGTCGACTGTATCAGAAGTTCGCAAAGTAGCAAAAAATCGACGCAACAAACAGCGCCGCGAGTTTCTCTCGCGGCGCTGTGTTTTTTGATCCAGTTAGATTTTCCAGTGCTCCAGAAACGCGCGCGTACTCTCCGCCTGCGGAGCATGCAGCACCCCGTCCGTCTCCCCCAGCTCCCCAATGCGACCCGCGTCCAGCGCGAGAACGCGCCCGGACAGCCGCAGCGCCTGGGACGGCGCATGGGAGGAAAACACGAGCGTACAGCCCGTCTCAGCCCGGTACGCCTCCAGTGCGCGCTCAATCTGATCGATTGCGAGAATATCCGCGCTGGCGGTCGGCTCGTCCAGCAGCAGCAGCTCCCGGGGCTTGACGAGCACCCGTGCAAGCGCCATACGCTGCAGTTCGCCGCCGGAAAGACGGTTTCCCCGCGCGCGCCGCAGATGCGTGAGCCCGACGCGTTCCAGCGCAGCCAGCGCGAGGCGTTCTCGGTTTCGTTCCCCCGAAAGCGAGAGTTCCACGTTTTTTTGCACGCTCAGGTCAAACGCATACGGCTTTTGCGGCAGATAGCCGATTGCCCCACGCAGCAGCGCTCCCGTGGAGACGGTGCCCATATCCGGCTGGAGCGTACCCGCGAGCAGCCGAAGCAGCGTCGTCTTTCCGCAGCCGTTCGGGCCGATGAGCGCGAGCGACTCGCCCCGCTCGATGGTCAGCTCGGGGATGTCGAGCACGCAGCGCTCGCCGTAGAACTGCTTTAGCCCCCGAATCTCAATCATACGACGACGCTCCTTTGCAGAAGCTGCGCCAGCACGTTGACGAGCAGCGAAAGCAACAACAGCAGCACGCCAAGCGCAAGCGCAAACGAGAAGTCGCCAATGTTGGTGTACTGCATGATCGCGGTGGTCATCACGTTCGTTTTATAGGCAATCGCCCCGCCGACCATCGACACCGCGCCGACCTCTGCCATCGCCCGCCCAAAGCCGAGCAGATAGGTCGAAAACAGCGCGTATTTGCTCTCGCCCAGCGTCAACAGAAACGTCTTTTCGCGCGAAAGCCCAAGTCCACGCGCGGTTTCGCGAATCTCGCCCACATAGGCGGAGAGCGCGGTCTCCATGCTCCCCGCGACGACCGGCGTAATCAGCAGCACCTGCGCAATAATCATGCCCGTGACCGTAAAGAGCAGCTTCAGCCCCCGCAACGGCCCGACGCCGGAGAACAGCAGATAGCAGAGCAGGCCGCAGACCACAGGCGGCAGGCCCATGAGCGTTCGATTGATCAAAATCAGCGTCCGCCGGCCGGGAAAGCGCGCGCTCGCGAGAAGAACGCCAAACGGCGCCCCCAACAGGAGCGCCGTAATGGAGCTGAAGAGCGTCATCTTCAGCGTGACAGATAGAATGCTCATGATCTGCGGATCGCCCGCAAACAGCAGACGAAACGCGCGTTCCAATGCGCTGCCCATTGGGGTTACTTGACTTCGCCGCCGTTCGCTTCAAAGGCGAGGAAGGTTGCTTTGTCCGAGAGGATGTAAGCGTCCATTTCGTTCGCCATGGTCAGGCAAACGCCCATGCCCGCGTTGCTGGAAAGATACCAGTCGCTGTAGGCTGCAACGCTCGCCGCGTCCGTCGTAATGCCCAGCGCTTCCGGCCAGAGGGAAACTTCCTTCGTGTGCGTGCCGCTCTTGTCGCCGCGGGAGACGAACGGATATTTTCCCTCGGCGATGCGTGCAAAGGCTTCCTTGACGTCCGCCGCTTCGGCGCACTTCGCGGGGTCGCTCTTCGGCCCAATCAGCACGAAGTAGTTGTACATAAACGTGAGCCGCTCGCTGGAATAGCCGTCCAGCAGCTTGGCGTAGCCGTCTTTCACAAACGGCTCCTCCTGCGACTTGCTGTGCACGAGGATCAGATCTGCGTTGCCCATGGTCGCGGCGGCAATCGCCTTGCCGGTGCCTGCGGAGGCAACCTCTACCTTGTAGCCGTATTTCGATTCAAACGTCGGCAGCAGGTAGGCCAGCAGCCCGCTGTCGTTGACGGAGGTCGTCGTGGACAGGCGAATGGTCTTGGTTGCGTCGGTCGCCTTCGGAATCTCCGCCGTGGAGACGGGCTTGTCCGCCTTGAGCGAGAACAGCGCCTCGCCATACTCCTTGACTCCATACTGCGAAATCAGGTCCGCCGCTTCCTGGCTCATCAGCCAGTCGATCAACGCCTTCGCGCCGACGGTGTTGATAGCCACACCGGACACGGCTTTGCCGTCCGCATCCTTAAAAGGCGCCGCTTCATTGACCGCGATGACGGTGTAGTTGTTGATCATTGCGTCGTCCTGTTCCTTCAGGATGACGATGCCGAGGCCTTCGCTTTCCGCCTCCATGGCGGCGGTTGCCTCCGGAACCTGCGTGTCAACGGCGACGGGCGCCGGCGCTTCGGCGGTCGGTTCGGGTGCGGCAGCGGGTTTCGCGCAGCCAAAGACGCTCAACGCAAATAAAACAGAAAGCGCAACGAGTAAGATACGTTTGAACATGTGGAATATCTCCTTTTCTATTTACAAGGAAAATCACAGGCTCTCGGTCAAATTGCCCGCTGCGGTTGGACGCGGTAAAATCCCCTTTGCAAACGTGGCAGGCGCGCTCGTTCCCAATCGCACCCATTGGCCGGCGCAACCCTGCTTGTTCGGCTGCGGCGGCTCGGAGATTTTCCTTGTATATTCAGTTGTAACCTCTTGGATTATAACGCAAACCTAAGTAATACAAAAGGTTAATCTTTCAATAGCGACTCGACAAACGTTACCGCGCTCGCAAGATCGGCTTCGTTCGGCCGCCCTTTGGCTAACCCGCCAATGAGTTTGAACGGTCCAAAGGTGTCGAACCCGCGGCAATGCCAGCCGCCGACGACGGTGGCTCCCTTTGAACGCAGCAGCTCCGCAAACGCGCCCGAGAACTCGCCCTTCGGCGCGCCGCAGGTGTAGAGCGTGAAGCAGGCTTTACCGGAGAGGTCGGCACGCTCTTCGACGAACCGCTGAATCGGCTTGCCAAACTCAGACATATAGATGCCGGAAGCGAACCCGACGAGGTCGTAGCCTTCCAGATCAACCGGTTCCTTCGCCGGAATCCGAACGAGGTCGACGGAGAGCTCTTTGGACACCGCTTCAACGACCTTTTGCGTGTTTCCGTGATGGATGGAGTAATAGAGGATCACTGCTTTTTTCATTGTTTTTTCCTTTGCTTATAGATCTCATATCAAACTAAATCTTTGTAATCACGTGCACCAGAAACGCGAGGAACAGCGCAATGACCGCGCCGCGATGCGCCCAGAGCATGGCCGGGGTGCGCTTCTTGCTCTTGAACAGAATCAGGCCGGCCGCGATGGTCACAACCGCGAGCCCCGCGGTTACGATGCCCGTAATCGAAACCCATTGAAACAGAATCTGTAGCACCACGTGCGAAACCATGACGACCACCGCGCCAAAGCCGAAGAACCGGTGATTCTTAACCAGAAACTTCATGACCTGCTGGTATCCGGCGCGGAACTTATTCTCCTTTGGCAGCTTCATCACCCAGTTGCGGTTGATCCACTTGACAAAGAAGTTCGCAATCGCGACGCCAAACAGTACAGCGGTCAGTACACCGAGCGCATTTCCCAGAAAAAACATATGTTACCTCTCTTCGTTTCTCTATTTCCCTCCATTTGGCGGGAATCAACGAATCCTTCTGGGTTCATTCTAGATGGTCTGCGCTTGCCTTTCAACTGCCAGATGAAACAATCTGTCCTTATTTTGCGCCGTTTAATGCATTTTCCACCGCGCGCCGGATCACGCGGCTGGAATTCGTCGCGCCGGACACGGAATCCACGTCCGTCGTCTGCGCGGCAAGCATGCGATCCACCACGCCTTCTCCCGGCGTGCCGCGCTCGTTGCGGTGTTCCACGAGGTCGATCGACGCCATTTCGCCGTCCGAAACGGTCACCTGCACGCGCGCCGAAATGTAGCCGACGTCGCAGCTGCCCTCATAGACCCCGTCCGGCACGTCCTTTGCCGAAACGCCCGTGAGGGTCACCGCCGCCATCTCCTGCTGGTAGACAACAAAGCTGTTGACGCAAACAAGCACGTGTGCAATGAGCAGCGCCGCCATGACCAGCCCGCCGATCTTGTGCAGCAGCAGACCGCGCTTGGGATTGTTCGGAAACAGCACTTTCCAACAGCAGGCAAACACCGCGCACACGGTCATCGCAAACCCGAGCAGAAAGAGCGTGAGCGGACGCTGGTAAAACAGCTTGAGCGCAAGAACCAGATGCACGACACACAGCACGACGAGCGCGTAGCCGAGCGGACGATGCGCCGCATGCGCCACGCGTCGCAGCCACGAGGAAGCGGGCAGACGGTTCGTTAGGAACACCGCCGCCGTGAGCACGAAGACCAATGCTGTTACGATTCCGAGAATCATCTTGCCTCCCCCTTTCTTACCGCGTCGAGCAGCAGTTCAAACCCATAGTGTAAAAATGCGTCCTGCGTCATCGCGAAGTTCTTTTGCAAATAGCCTTCCTTGTTTGCGGAGAACGCGATCAGGCTGCAAATGCTACTCCAAAACACA
>DAIRTE010000152.1:0-6704 GCA_036804025.1 Clostridia bacterium
TCGCTCGGCGTGGGCGGCGTGATCGGCGTGATCGTTGCGATTTCGAACCGCTTCTTCCATAGCCGCGCAAACCGCCTGATGATCTGCATCGCCGCGGTCATGCTCGGCGTTGGCATTGCGCAGCAGTTCGGCTTGTCGCATCTGCTGTTGTGCATGTCCATTGGCGCGGTATACGTGAATCTTCGCGACGATGCGATTCAGACGCTGGAGCAGTCCGAGTCCTGGACGCCGCCGCTGTTCATGCTGTTCTTCGTGATCTCCGGCGCGGACCTCAACGTTGCGGTGCTTCCGTCGCTTGGCCTTCTCGGCGTGGTCTACATTATTACCCGCGTGCTCGGCAAGTACTTCGGCGCATTCATCGGGTGCACGATTTCGAAGACTTCCCACAAGATTCGAAAGTATCTTGGAATGTCGCTGATTCCGCAGGCGGGCGTCGCCATTGGTATTGCGCAGCTCGTCGTAAAAGAGCTGCCGGAATACGGCGCGTCCATTCAGGCGGTGATCCTCTGTGCAACGCTGATTTACGAGTTGATTGGGCCGGTGGTTACGAAATACTCGCTCATCAAGGCCGGCGAGATCGAGGTTGAACCAAAGCATCACAAGAACAAGGACGCCCAGCCCCCGCAGGCACCGCAGGCGGCAAACTAAATCGGAACGAAACAAGCGCCCGGCAGAAGCCGGGCGTTGTTCGTTTGGAACAACTAATTCTTCGGTCAAGTCACCGTTTCAATTTTTACAACTTTGTCACGTGCGGTTGAAACATTTGTTCGGTATAATAGCATTCAAGAATTCTTATAATTCTGCTTCCTTAGAATTCCGATAATTTTATGGAGCAAACATAGGATATCCTCTAAGCAACACATAGGAGGATATGAATATGTCGAGTAAATTACAGAACAGTAACCGTATAGGCGTGCGAATAAACGAACCCGTACGCAACAGTGCTAATCGTAATCCCGCTCTGTCCAAGAATCAGATCGAACAAGCGAACCTCGTGAAAAAACTCCCGAATGATTTTCCAATCGCGAACTGGGAGCAGATGAACACAAAGCAGCAACTACACGCGATGAAATACAGCGGGCTGAACCAGCAAGAACAATGGACTTTGCTCAACGCAACCGCTCCGCTCAGCACTCTGAAACAGAGCAATCAAGCGCAAGACGAAGCGGCGACCCGCGCCTATGTTGAAAGAAGTATAGCGCCTCTTGCTGCGCAATTGGCTCAACCGGCTTCCGCAAAAGCAGGAACCTCTAGCACAAAATCCTCAAATTCAACCCCTTTACAAACGACTTCGCAGCAACGAAAATTAGACATGCGGCAAGAGGAGTATGAAACCAGGTTTTACGAGAAAGCGGCAGCGAGAGCAAACAGCACGAGCAACTCCGCCAACCCAACGAAAGCACCTACTACTTATAAGCCGATTGAGGACACCCAACCCAAGGATACCGGTAAAGTCGGCGGAAAGATAATGGAATGGGTCGATAAGCTGGTTTCATTATTTTCAGGGGGAGTAGTCGGTGGAACAACTCCGAAAAAAAGCACCCCGAAACCTGTTGCAAGTACCCCGAAACCCACTGTAGACACTTCGGGACCAGTCGAAATGTCAACAGAAGAACCAAACTTGACTCCTACACCCTGGTTAACACCAATGCCAACGTCGACACCAAAGCCGACACCGGGACAAACGAAAAATCAAACACTCGCAGATGCTGGTGTTGATTTTGCTGTTCGTGTGATAGATGCGCCATACAGTAACACTGGAAGATTTGGAACAGAAGGATATGACTGTTCCGGCCTTGTTATTGCAATGTGTAGTGATATTAAGTCAAAATTGCCGTTTGGTGATGGTATTAGAATGAGTTGTCACCTTGGTATGTCAACAGATTTTAGGGATAATCCGCAATACGGAGATGTAGTATATAACTATGAAAACGGTATGGCAATTTCAGAGTTGCAAGCCGGTGATTTGGTGTTTTATGCAAATCCAGGCAACCTGAAGCAAGATGCACATGTGGCCATTGCAACAGGCGAAATGATGCATGATTCAAAAACTGAGGGTTACTGGCCACAGGTTGTAGAGGCAAGTGGAGTAGCAAAAAAAGTTACAAACGAATATCCAGCATACAATGTACAAAAAGACGGATACTACAGCAGAGCACACTCTACACAAGTCGTAACGTATGTGATTCGTCCGAATTATGCTTGGGAGGAGCAGCCATGAAAAAAATTAGTTTGTGGATAATGATCTTGCTTTTTATTGCACTGTTCATGATTCCCTCGCTATCCCTCGCCGATAAGGACTACGAAGAAGGCGACGGATGGATTTATAAGGATGGTGAGTTGAAGATTACGGAAAGCGAAGGGTTAGTCAACTTTATATACCATGATGAAGAATTGATATGTGACCCGCCAAATCAAGAAAAGCTCTTCGTTGTGGATCGTGTTATAATTGGCAAAAATGTCACAGCAGATATTGAAATTGAGTATTACATTGCTGTAGATATCCTTTCAAAAACAACTATTGAAGAAGGGAATCCG
Source organism: Clostridia bacterium (assembly GCA_036804025.1). GTDB lineage: Bacteria > Bacillota > Clostridia > Christensenellales > CAG-138 > UBA7703. The sequence goes on from DAIRTE010000152.1 coordinate 2,539, forward strand.
TGCTACATTGTTGAGAATGGCTGGATTGTAAACACGGCGAGTAAGACTCTATTTGGTGCAGCCGATGTGGAGAAGAAGAAGACATTATCCTCAATTGATGATATTCCAAATGATATTGAGCATATCGGTATGTATGCATTTTATAATTATTACACGCTGAAGCGTATCACAATACCGGATAGCGTCGTTAGCTTTGGAGAATCTTGTTTTGATAACTGCGACAGCTTAGAATCTATTGCCTTGCCAAATGGACTCAAATCAATTGGCATAGGTGCTTTTGCTGGATGCACATCATTGAAGCACATTGACTTCGGTCCGAATGTAAAAGAGATTGGAACTGCTGCATTTTTTTCGTGTATCCATCTTGAACCCCCACCATTTTATAACATGCAACTCGATACGATTTATGGCAACAGTTTCTGGGGCTGCGATACCTTTCAAACGGTCGAATTTTCGCCGAAATTGAGGCTGGTTGAGAACCAAGCGTTTGCGCATTGCAGCAAGCTCACCTCCCTTATCTTCCATTCGGATCAGCTCATCCTAGAAAACGGTGCTTTCGATGCTTGCGAAAACATCAGGAAGCTAGTTTTTACGAAAGGCAAACCGGCATCCATCGGCGATTCTCTATTCAACGAGAACGAGAGAACGCCGGATGGAAAAAGCTTCATCACGCGTTTGTATGATCCAAACGGCAAAGTCATCCCCTACCCGACGCTCTATTACACCGCCGACTACGCCGCTGCATGGGCGCCCAACGGCGAGACGGAATGGAACGGCTACCCGATTCAGCAAATTTCGCAGGAGGAGTTGGACGCGATTTTGAAGGAAACGCGCGGCGAAGAAGCGTCTGTCGCCTCCGCCTCACCCGTACCGACGGAAACGCCGCAAACGGAAACCCCTGCGCCGGATGAATCCCTTTCGAAACCTGCGCTTGTCATTGGAATCAGAAGCATTCTGTTTTTTGAAATCTGTATTGTTGCAATTGTGTTTGCCGTAATTGCGATTTTGCGTAGTCGAAAAGGAAAGAAGTAACGAGCACACGGAACAATGGATCAATGCAAAAACGCCCGGCTTTCGCCGGGCGCTGCTGTTTTTGTAAGCTGTTGTTTCTATCATCAGTACGATTACTTGCTCTCGCCTTTTTTCAAGTGGCCGTGTCCGTGGCAGTAGATCTGGCGGTTGTCGAGCGCCCACTGCCGCTCGGAAAACGCGCCGACGGATACGCCGGAGAGCGCGTCGAACATTTCGTACATCTTGCTGTCGAGAAGGTCGATCTCCGCGAGCACTTCCGCCTCCGGGAACATCGGCAGTTTCGGGCTGCCGAACTCCGCCTGACCGTGGTGGGCCAGCAGCATGTGTTCCACGAGCATCGCCGTTTCTTCCGGCACGCCGAGCAGCTCGCAGGCGGCGGCGACGTCCGAAATGCCAATGGAGATGTGACCTACGAGCTGACCCAGCGCGGTGTACCCGCTGGCGATGCCCAGTTCGCCGGTATCCAGCTCCTTGAGCTTGCCGATGTCGTGCAGAATCATGCCGGAGTAGACGAGATCGGCGTCCAGCGCGGGGTAGATTTCGAGAATCGCTTTGGCGAGCTTGGTCAGCGTCCAGGTGTGGTGCAGCAGACCCCCGCGCGTTGCGTGGTGCAGCTTGACCGCCGCGGGATAGAACAGGAGTTTATCCTTATTCTCACGCAGCAGGTATTGCACGAGCCGGCGCAGGTCGTCGTCCGCAAAGTGCTCCGCAAGGGTGAAGAGCTCATCGTAGAGCCATTCCGGATCGAACGGCGAACAGGGCAAGAGCTTTGCCATGTCGACTGCATCCTCAGGCGTGACCCGACGAATCTTGTCGATCTTGAGCTGCTCGGTGTCCTTCCAGAGCGTAATGGCGCCGCGCACCTTGACGACGTCGTTTGCGTCGTAAACGCCATGCAGTTCCCGATTATAATCCCAGAGCTTGGCGGCGCACTCGCCCTCGCAGTCCGCGAAGACGAAGTCGAGATACTCCGTGCCCTTTACGTTGGTTTTGACGCTGACGCTTTTGACAATGCAGAAGCCTTCAAACGACGAACCGTTGCTTTCGTTGAGTAAGCGCATGCGGCTCATGGAACAGTCCCCCTTGTGCAGATCCCCGTCGGATCGGTTTTTTCCAGTATATCATACTCCGGCGGGTCGCGGGCAAGTTTCGTATCCGCGCGCCGCGTTGCGAGGATTGGCCGGGTGTGGTAAAATGCGCGTGTGCAAGGCGCGAACAGCTTTCGCGCCAATGCGGACGGGAAGATTGAGTATTCTATGGCAAACGAATTACATCTGTACGATATCGTGGTCATCGGCGCGGGGCACGCGGGCGTGGAAGCCGCGCTTGCCTGCGCCCGAATGGGGCAAAAGACGCTGATGATTACGCTAAATCTGGACTCAGTGGGGCTTATGCCCTGCAATCCGGCCATTGGCGGCACCGGAAAGGGGCATCTGGTTCGCGAGATCGACGCGCTGGGCGGCGAGATGGGGCTTGCTGCGGACGACACGCTGATTCAAATGCGCATGCTCAACACCGGCAAGGGCCCGGCGGTGCATTCGCTCCGCGCGCAGATGGACAAGCGCCGCTACCACGAGCGTGTGAAACGCGCGCTGGAGGAGCAGCCGAACTTGACGCTTGTGCAGGGTGAGGCGAGCCGGTTCTTGACCGAGAACGGGCGCATCTCCGGCGTGGAAACGGCGGAGGGGTTCCGTTACGCCTGCCGTGCGGCGGTGGTCTGCACCGGCGTCTACATGAAGAGCCGGATTCTGATTGGCGACTTTTCGCGAAACAGCGGCCCCGCGGGGCTGCTGCGCTCGGAGACGCTCTCGGACGCGCTCAAGGAGCTCGGCGTTCCGCTCCAGCGCTTCAAAACGGGTACGCCCGCGCGGGTCAACGGCCGTTCGCTCGACTACGACGAGATGGAGCGGCAGGACGGTGACATCCCGACCCCCGCGTTCTCGTTTCTCAACGGCAGGCTGGAGCGCGAGCAAACGCCCTGCTACCTGACCTATACCAATGCGGAAACGCACCGAATCATTCACGAGAACCTGCATCGATCCGCGATGTACAGCGGTAAGATCAACGCAACGGGCACGCGCTACTGCCCCAGCATTGAGGACAAGATCGTCCGTTTTGCGGACAAGGAGCGCCACCAGATTTTCATTGAGCCGGAAGGGCGAACGACGGACGAGATGTACGTGCAGGGCATGAGCACGAGCCTGCCCGGAGACGTTCAGATTGCGATGCTGCGCTCCATGCCGGGTCTGCACCGCTGCGAGGTGATGCGCCTTGGCTACGCAATTGAGTACGACTGCATCGACCCCACCGCGCTGACGCATACGCTGAACATTCGCGCCGTGCCGGGTTTATACTGCGCGGGACAGATCAACGGCACGAGCGGCTATGAAGAAGCCGCGGCGCAGGGGCTGCTCGCGGGGATCAACGCCGCGCTGTATTGCAGCGGCGAGGAACCGCTGACGCTGGGGCGCGACGAAGCGTATCTCGGCGTACTGGTGGACGATCTTTCGGTGAAAGGTACGCCGGAGCCATACCGCATGATGACCTCGCGCTGCGAATACCGCCTGCTGCTGCGGCAGGACAACGCGGACGAGCGGCTCACGCACAAAGCATTGCGCACGGGGCTGATCTCTGGCGAGCGGTATGAAAAGCTGATGCAAAAACGCGAACGCGTGGAGCAAGCCCTCGCGGCGCTGGACAAGACCGCGCCGCCGAGCGAGGCGCTGCGCGCGCTGCTGCTCGAGCACGGGGAGAGCGTGCCCGCCTCCGGCATCAAGCTGTTTGACCTCTTAAAGCGTACCCATATCCGTTATACCGACCTGCTGACTGTGTTCTCGGCGCTTTCGCCGCTGGACTGGGAGACGGAGGAGCGCGTGGAAACCCTCGCGCGGTACGACGGCTATATTCAAAAGCAGCGTGAACAGGTTGAGCGAAACCGTGCGCTGGAGAATACCGAACTCCCCGCGGATATCGATTATCTGTCGCTGGACGGGCTGCGGCTCGAAGCGCGGCAGAAGCTCAACAAGCACAAGCCCGCGAGCATCGGCATGGCGGGGCGCATCTCGGGTGTCACGCCCGCGGATGTCAACGTGCTGCTCATCTATTGCAAGCGCGGTTTTCACACCGTCAAGCAG
>DAIRTE010000153.1:0-6623 GCA_036804025.1 Clostridia bacterium
GGAGCCGACGAGCACAAACGTCGCCGCCGCGCCCATGCCGATTCCGTTCGTCGCGTTTGTGGTCACCGCCATCGTCGGGCAGGTGCCAAGCACGAGCCGGAACGTGGGGTTTTCCGTGATGATGCCGTTGAAGAATACGCTTCTGAGCGTGTTTTTCTGTTCCATATGGTTATCCCTCCGTCGGCGGAATAAGGCTGCCGAGCGCCTGCACCGCGTTGTTCACCGCGCCGGTTACCGCGCGCGAGGTGATGGTTGCCGAGGTGATCGCGTCGATTTTACCGCCGTCCTTCGACAGCGAAATCGGGCTGGCCTGCCCGACGAACTGTGCGCTGAACCATGCCTCTTTTGCGCGCGCGCCGAGGCCAGCCGTTTCGGCAAAGCTCGACCCGCCAACCGAAACGCCCGTCACGGTTCCCGTAAGATCAACCCCGACCGTGATTTCAATCTCCCCGCCGTACCCTTTGGTCACGATGGTTCCCGTCTTGCCGGTCAGTTTGCCCGCGGCGTCATAGCCCGCGTAGGCATTAAGAAGCCCTTCCGGCGCGGTCAGTTCGGTAAATGTATTCGCCGTCGGCAGCACGCTCCGGCGCGCCGCGTCGGCCGCAACGACCGCCTGCTGGGCAATCGGCCCGGACGTAACCATGTTGGTCGCGCCGAGCGCCAGCCCCGCCACCGCCGCGATGGCAAAGAGCTTTAATCCGAGAATCAGTATTTTACGCACGGGACTTCACCTCCCCGTAGATTCTTCCGCGCGTCACGCGGTCGATCAGCGGCGTGAGCACGTTCATCAGCAGAATCGCATAGGTCGTACCCTCCGGATACCCGCCGAACGCGCGAATCAGCGCGAGAATCAGACCCGCGCCCGCCGCAAAGATCATCTGCCCCGCATGCGTCATTGGGCAGGTGACGTAGTCCGTCGCCATGAACACCGCGCCAAAGAGCACACTGCCCATCAGCACGCCTTGGAGCGGATCGCCGCCAAACGCCAGCGTAAAGAGCATGAACGAGGCGATCATCGTCACCGGAATGTGCCAGGTGATCGTTTTTCGCAGCAGCAGGTACGCAAGACCCAGCAGAATCGCGATCTTGCTGACCTCGCCGATGCAGCCCGGAATCCGGCCGAGGAAGAGGTCTATCATCGACGGCGGAATCACCGCGTTCGCCGTTGCGCTGGAAACCGCCTCTGCCGACTGGGAAAAGATTGCAATTGGCGTTGCGCTCGATACCCCGTCAAACGGGGTTACGTAGGCACCGCCGCTCATCAGCGCGGGCCAGCTTGCGAGCAGCACGGCGCGCGCGGCAATCGCGGGGTTCACAAAGTTATCGCCAATGCCGCCAAAGAGCTGCTTGACGAGAACAATCGCAACCGCGCTGCCGATGACGAGCATCCACCACGGCGCGGTGGACGGCATGTTCATCGCGAGGATGACGCCCGTGACCACGGCGGAAAGGTCCTTGATCGTAACCGGCTTCTTCAGCAGCAGCTGCCAGAGCAGCTCCAGCAGCACGCAGGACGCGACGCAGATGAGCACCACACGCGCGGCGTTCCAGCCGAAGAACCAAATGCCCGCGGCCACCGTCGGCAGCAGCGCGGTCAGCACGTCGCTCATCAGAATGGTCGTGGTGTTTCGCGCAAAGATGTGCGGCGCGGTAGAAACGGAGAATCGTTGTTTTGCTTCCATTTGGTTCACCTCCTCGCCTTTGCGGCAAGCTCGTCGCGCGTTGCTTTGAACGACGACGAGAGATAGCGCCGCGCGGGGCAGATATAGGAGCACGCGCCGCAGAGCACGCAGTCCATAAGACCGTGCTTCTTAGCGGTTTCAAAATTGAGCTTGTCGATGTCCGTGCGCATCAGATACGGGTGCAGCCCGATCGGGCAAACCTGAACGCAGCGTGCGCAGCGAATGCAGGCGGATTCTTCCATGTCCTTCGCTTGCTGCTCCGTAAAGAGCACAATGCCGTTGGTCGCCTTGGTCATCGAAACGCTGAGATCCGGCGCGCAGAGTCCGGTCATGGGCCCGCCCGCGAACACCTTCTTCGCGCATTCGCGCATTCCGCCGCAGGCGGCAATCGCTTCTTCATAGCGCGTGCCAATGCGCAGCAGCAGATTGCTCGGTTCGTTGACACAGCCGGTCACGGTCGTAATTCTCGATACAACGGGCCTGCCGAGCGTCACCGCGTCGCAGATCGCGGCGGCGGTGCTCATGTTAAACACCAGCGCGCCAGCGTCGATCGGCAGTTTGCCGCGCGGCACTTCGCGCCCTGTTACGGTTTGAATCAGCTGTTTTTCAGAGCCCTGCGGGTACTTCGTTTTCAGCGGCAGCACACGCAGCTCCGGATAGGCGGAGGAAGCCAGCTGCATGATTTCGATTGCGTCCGGCTTGTTCGTTTCTATGGCGATGACCCCGGCCTTGACCCCCGTCGCTTTCAGAATCAGGCGAAGACCGTCCACGATCCGCTGCGGGGACTCCAGCATCAGACGGTGATCCGCCGTCAGATAGGGCTCGCACTCCGCGCCGTTGAGAATCACGACGTCGGCCTGCTTCCCTTCCGGAATCGCGAGCTTAATATGCGTTGGAAACGCCGCGCCGCCCATGCCGCAGATGCCAGCACTCTTGACCGCCGCGAGAATGGCGGCTGGCTCGACCTCTTCCACCGACCCCGCCGGGGTCAGCTCGACCCAGTCGTCCTGCCGGTCGTTCTGAATGCCCACGCAGAGTTCCGGCGCGGCGCGCAGCTGCTGACGCTCCTCAACAAACAGCACCTCGCCCGATACGCTTGCATGCACGGGCAACCCCAGCCCGCCAACCGGAGTGGCGATGACCTGGCCGAGTTGGACGCGCTGCCCCTTCTCCACGCATGGCGCGCTCGGCGCGCCGAGGTGCATTCCCATCGGAATGACCACGATGTCCGGCACAATTGCGCGCACGGGGCTTTCCTTGGTCAGCGGCTTCCCTTCGCCAATTTGGCGAAGCGGGTGTATTCCGCCTCGAAACGTTTTGTTCAAACCTCTCCACCTGCTTTCTTTTTGATCGACACACTGAAAAACAGCGTACTACTCTATGGAAAAAAACAGTATCCTATCCCGTGCTCAGGAAAATATCCTGCACACTTCATAATTTTAGTCCCACGCAAGACCACATTGTTCCGCGTGGAAACGGATGAACTGTATGAATCGATCTTACCACTATACAGGCCGCGCGACTCGTATGCCTGTTTCAAAATGAAATGTTTGTGCCGTTCGATTTGGTTCGATTTCGATTATTTTATACTGATATCCGCCAGACGCAAAAAGAATCGCCCGATCCGGCGATTCTTATTCTGCCTATAAAGTTATTGGCTTACCCCAAGATACTTGAGGATACCGGTTACAATTCCTTTCGCCATGGTCTTTTGAAACTCCGCGTCGTTGATCTTCTTATCCTCCGCAGAATTGCTGATATGCCCTAGAAACAGCGTGCAAACCGGCGCATTTGTCTTGTTGAGGAAGGTTTCGTCGGTCTTAGCGATTACGCTTTCCCCCTTGAAGTCACGCAGCGGCAGGCCGGTTGCCTCCACATATGCGTTGAGCACCTCGTTGGCAAGTTTGTCGCAGTCCGACTTGCGGTCGTGCTTCTCCGGCACCCAGGCCATCGCTCCTCGCGTATCGGATGCACCGACGGAATTGCACTCCACTCGAACCGCCAGTTCCACCTTTCCGTTGTTGAGAATGGTGGCTCGCTCGCTCGCGGTCTTGTCGTCCTTTACGTCCGCGAGCGTAAAGACCACGGTTGCCCCCTGTTCTTCGAGCAGTTGCTTCACGAGGGTTGCGACCGCAAAGTTCAATCGGTTTGCGTACACTTTTGTGGATACGCCCTGAATCTGCGAGCTGTAGCCGCGCGCGGGGTCAATGCCGATGATGTGCCCGTCGAGCAGCCCCGCCGGTTTCGGCGTCGGGGTTGGTGTCGTACCGGGTTCGAGGGTCGGGGTCGGCGTCGGCAGATTGGGATCGACGGTGGGCGACGGCGTTGCGGTAACCGGCGCGACGGTGGGCGTCGGGGCCGGCGTAGCGTTGGCCACGCGATACTGCACGATAGCGGGAGAGATCACACCTGCGACCAGAGCATAGGTCACACCTGCGAGCAAAATAAGGATCATCGCGCATAGGATTCCGAATGCGAGAGGGTTATTGATGCGAAACGTTCTCCTGCGCTTGACAATCTTTTTCATGCTCTCCACCTCAGTCGTGCTATCACTCGTATTGTAACACGATGGTTTAACAATGTACCATAGGAAAACACAAGATTTTCAAATTTTCCACGTTTTTGTTAGAAAAAATTCATGACTTCGTTCTTCTGCCGCCGTGTTGGAAGATTCCTTTTTTGTTTCGGATTTGACATTCCTTGCCAACGGATGTGACAATATTTTCTCTTGAGAATCCAAGTGTTTTGAAGGTTCGCGTTGATGAGCGTATGTTTCGTAACATCTCTTCTACACACAGAAAACCAATCGAAACCGATTCGAGTAAAACGGTATTCTCCCACCCCCGCAGGCAACGTCATTTGATTTTTTAGGCGTTGAATTTTGCGCAACGCTTGTTTCTCTACGTAGGACAACCGTATAATAAAACCATGCCATATAACTTTACACATGCGCTGGTCGGGCTGACAGCGAAACAGTATTTCAGCCCGGAGATTGCCGCGCTGGTCGATGCGTATCCGGATCTGTTTCGCATTGGCACCATGGGGCCGGACCCGTATTTCGGGGACGCGATGCCAAAGCCGCTCTTTGCCCCCTGCCGCGTCGACCTTGCGGACAAACTGCATAAGCTCGACATGCGCGTGCTCTTTGCCGCGATGCTTCCGCTCGCGCGGGGCAACGACGCGCTCTGCGCCTATGTGCTCGGCTTCCTGTGCCATTTTGTGTTGGACACGACTGCGCATCCTTATATAGAAGCGCGTTTTGCCGGAAAGGCGCATACGCCCGCCGAGATACAAATGGATCTTATGATGGCAGATCGAATTGCGCTGCCCGGCGTACCAACGCCGCCGAAGCAGTTCTATCAAACCGATCACCTTTTCGAGTTGGATGCGTTTCATGCCGCGCTGGCCAAGTCGCTCTTCTCACTGGAAACCAAGGGCGTGTTTCGCCGGAGTTTTCGCAAATGGATCGCCGTCAACACGCTCTCTTTTGACCCGCAGAACCGAAAGCTGCGCTTCTTTGGCGCTCTGGAGCGCTTCTTTGACGCATCGGGCAAGATCACGGGCTATCTCGTTTCGCGCCATCCGGACCCCAATGATCGGCTGAACACTTCCCGCGACGTCTGGCACGCACCCTGGGAGCCGCACTGCTCGCGAACGGAGTCGTTTGTCGACCTGTTTGACCGCGCCTGCGCGGAAACGCCGGAACTGCTCCGCGCAGCATATGTCGCCCTCCAAGCGGGTGAACTGAACGAAAAAGCGCTTATCGCAATTGGCGCACGGAGGATGGATGCAAGACCCGTTTGACCGCGCGCGCGGCTGCTGTTTTACCGGACACCGCCCAAACGCCCTGCCCGACGCGGGCAACGAACAGAAACCGGGCATGCGCGCGCTGAGCGAGCTGCTTACGCGCGCGGTGGAGCGCGCCGCTTCGGACGGCTTTACCGAGTTCTACGCGGGCGGCGCGCTGGGGTTTGACACCCTCGCGGCGGAAGCCGTGCTGAACCTTCGGCAGCAGGACTCCTCCGTTTCGCTGCATCTGGCTCTGCCGGGGCTGGATCAAACGGAGGGCTGGAACGCGGAGCAACTACAGCGCTACGAACGAATTCTCGCCGGAGCGAGCGAAATCTGGTACTCTGCCGAGCGCTGCAGCCCGGCCTCGATGCAGAAGCGAAATCGCTACCTCGTCGACCACGCGAGCCGTTGTGTCGCGTATCTTCGACGCATGAAGGGCGGCACGCTCTATACGGTCAACTACGCGCTGGACTCCGGCGTCGAGGTGGACAATCTCGCTGAACGCTGGCTGGATCTGGAACCGTTTGAATGAAAATTGTCTCGTCGTTTCGCCGTATGGAGTCAAAATCCGTGCGGCGTTTTGCTGGATTCGGCCGAACAAACCGCAATGGTCGAATCTTCGTTTGCTTTTCACGCGCGGGTATGCGAAAATACCCAAAAGGGCTTTCGAGGCTCGGGATATGGGGGTCATGTTGATGGAACGAATCAGCAAGCAAGCGTACTACCTCTCGATTGCGGCAGAGGTTGCCAAGCGCTCCACCTGCCTTCGGCGGCAGTACGGCGCGGTCATCGTGAAGAACGACGAAATCGTTGCCACCGGCTACAACGGCGCGCCGCGCGGGGACGAGAACTGCTGCGACGTCGGCTCCTGCTGGCGCGAGCGGCACGGCATTCCCCACGGCGAGCAATATGAGAAATGCGTCGCCGTCCATGCGGAAGCGAACGCAATCATCAGCGCGAGCCGAAACGAAATGCTCGGCAGCACGATCTACCTCTCCGGTTTCGAAGGATTTGACCATCCCATTGAGAATCCAACGCCGTGCGTCATGTGCACGCGGCTCATCAAGAACGCGGGCATTAATAAAGTCATCAATCAGCAAGGCGAGGTTACGCTATGAATCAAAAGCGCGTCGGAGACGGAACGGTCGT
>DAIRTE010000154.1:0-6600 GCA_036804025.1 Clostridia bacterium
GAAACCGATGGAACTGACCTATCAACCGAGCGGGGATTACCTGCTCCCGAACCTGACGCTGGCGAGCCAACCGACCGAACCGCTGGGCAAATACGGACGGATGCGCAAGGTATTCCTCAAGACGAGCCACAAGGGGCAATACAGCGCCCTATTACTCTCTGGGAGCTTGATGGAGCACCTGAAAACGATCGATCGGCAAGCGCGCGAACAGATCGACGAGACCATCCGCCAACTGGCAATCGCCGAGGGCGTGAACGAGCAGATGAAGGCGGCAAATCCGCTCCTGTGGACGGGACGGATGAACAGCCTCCGGACGATGGCCGAGGAGACGGTGCTGCAGGAGATACTTTACACCTAATCTCCGAAGCGGAACAACTAAGCCTGCTGGAAACAGAAGCGGATCGCGAGACCGCTTCTTTTCTTTTGCAGCAGGATATCGACGCAGAACTGCTTAGCGGCAGCGGATTTGAGAACGGTAAGAGTCGTATCCATGCATTCTATCAGACCAATCCCGATGCGAAGGCCGCTATTGCATTCTTAAAAGACGAATATGGCATCGGCGGGCATTCTTTCACCTATCAGGATGGCTCGCCGGGTTTTGTCGATCATGATGGCAAGGGCTTGTCCTTTCGGCAATGGGGCACAAATAAACAAAAAACGCTTTCTTGGTCGCAAGTGCATCGGCGTATTGCTGAGCTGATCCGCGTCAATCGCTACCGGACTGAGGAAGAACCTGAGCCGTTGCCCACCCTTGTTGAACCAGCGCCTGTAGAACCAATCCAAGCGGATCAAAACTTTCGAATCACAGATGATGCTCTTGGCGCGGGCGGACCGAAAGCGAAGTTTGCGATGAATGTTGCAGCAATTCGCACGCTCAAACAGATCGAGGCTGAGCACCGACCAGCGACTTTGTCGGAACAAGAAATTCTCTCGCGCTATGTCGGTTGGGGCGGCGTCGCGGATGCGTTCGACGCGACGAAAGATGCTTGGCAAAAAGAATTTGCTGAACTGCAAACACTTCTGACCGACGAGGAATACCGTTCCGCGCGCGAGTCTGTTTTGAATGCGCACTACACTAGCCCGACTGTGATCAAAGCAATGTATGAAGCGTTGGCGCGTATGGAATTTTCGGCGGGCAACGTGCTTGAGCCTGCCTGCGGCATTGGCAATTTCTTCGGACTTGTGCCCGAGAGCATGACAAATAGCCGTTTCTATGGTGTTGAGCTGGACTGCATTACCGGCAGAATCGCGAAACTGCTCTATCCCGAGAATCAGATTTGCATTCAAGGATTCGAAACGGCGGACTATCCAGATCATTTCTTCGATGTGGCGATCGGCAACGTGCCATTTGGCGATTATGGTATTGCGGATCAACGCTACGACAAGCATCATTTTCTGATTCATGATTACTTCTTCGCCAAAGCGCTGGATAAGGTTCGCCCTGGTGGTGTGGTTGCGTTCGTCACGTCCAGCGGGACGATGGACAAAAAGAATCCGCAGGTGCGCAAGTATCTTGCTCAGCGAGCGGAATTGATTGGCGCAGTTCGGTTGCCGAACAACGCGTTTCTCGCCAACGCTGGCACGAGTGTTGTTGCGGACATTCTTTTTCTGCAAACGCGCGACCGTCCGATCGAGATAGAACCTGATTGGGTGCATCTCGGGCAATCACCCGAAGGCTTCGCGATCAATCAATATTTTGTCGATCACCCAGACCATATCCTCGGCGAATTGACCAGCGAAAGCACACAATACGGTAAACAGGAATGCACGGTGAAGCCAATTGAAGGCGTTTCACTCTCGGAGCAAATACGCACGGCGCTTTCTTCCCTTCACGCGGAAATCGCCGAAGTTGTTCAACCGGATGATCTGGAGGAAGCTCCTGTAGCCTCCATTCCCGCCAGCCCGGACGTGCGGAATTTTAGTTTTACTCTGGTCAACGACGCTCTCTATTACCGCGAGAACAGTCGCATGAATCCGGTGGAAGTCTCCATCACCGCGGAGCACCGCATTCGTGGAATGATTGAGCTGCGCGATTGCACGCGGCGGTTAATCGAACTTCAGCTCAACGGCAGTTCCGACGCGGAAATCGTCGCCGAGCAAACGCGCCTCGGCGAGCTTTACGACGCGTTTACGATGAAATATGGACTCATCAACAGCCGCGGCAACGATATGGCGTTCTCGGATGATTCGTCCTATTGCCTGCTCTGCTCGCTGGAAATTCTGGATGAAGAGGGCAATCTCGCCCGCAAAGCCGACATGTTCACAAAACGCACGATCCGCCAACAGGTCGCTATCACGCATGCGGACACGGCGAGCGAGGCACTGGCGATCTCGATGAGCGAACGGGCGCGGGTCGATCTCCCCTATCTATCCGAATTGACGGGACTGAGCGAAGAGCAAATTGTCACCGATCTCACCGGGGTAATTTTTCGCGATTATGGATCACTGGAGCCGGAGCAAATCGCCTGGGCATTTTTCAATCCGAAGCAATACCCCATGGTGACAGCAGACGAGTATCTTTCGGGCAACGTCCGTGAAAAGCTTGTACAAGTGCGAAAGCTTCGTGAAATGTTATCCGGTCACGGCGTAAATGAAACGATTATCGCGCAACTCGACACCAGCATTGTCGCGTTGGAACAGGTGCAACCGCTGGCGTTGACGGCGAGCGAAATCGACGTGCGGCTCGGCTCGACTTGGATCCCGCAGGAGATCGTCGAATCGTTCATGCACGAGCTGTTTCAAACAAGCGGTTGGGCGCGTTCGCGGACGCACATTCTGTTTTCCAGCTTTACCGCGAACTGGACGATCACGAACAAATCCGCTGATTACGGCAGTGTACCGGCCACTGTGACCTACGGCACCGCCCGCGCAAACGGCTATCGCATTCTGGAGGACACTCTGAACCTGCGCGATGTGCGCATTTTCGACACCGTACGCGATGCCGACGGCAAGGAGCAGCGTGTGCTGAACAAGAAGGAAACCATCCTCGCCCAGCAAAAAGAGCAGCTCATCAAGGAGGCGTTTGCGCAATGGATCTGGCGGGACGCGGATCGGCGCGAACAGCTCACCGCGCTCTACAATGAGCGCTTCAACAGCACCCGCCCGCGCGAATATGATGGCAGCCACATCCGATTCATAGGCATGAATCCAGAGATCGAATTGCGCCCGCACCAGGCAGATTCCGTCGCGCGCGTGCTCTACGGAGGCAATGCCCTGCTCGCTCATGTCGTGGGAGCGGGCAAGACATTCGCCATGACCGCCGCCGCGATGGAGCTAAAGCGCCTTGGCCTCTGCCGAAAATCGCTCTTCGTCGTGCCGAACCACCTCACAGAGCAATGGGCGGCGGAGTTCCTGCAACTCTACCCCTCCGCCAATATCTTGGTCGCGACAAAGCGCGACTTCGAGCGCACACGCCGCAGGACGTTTTGCAGCCGTATCGCAACCGGCGATTACGATGCGGTCATCATCGGGCATTCGCAGTTTGAGAAGATCCCCATGTCGCTGGAACGCCAACAGGCACAGTTACAGGAGCAGCTCGACGAGGTGCTCAGCGGTATTGCCGAGGCAAAGGAAGCGCGGGCGGAACGCTTCACCATCAAGCAGATGGAGCGCGCGCGAAAATCGATCAAGCTCAAGCTCGATAAACTCAATAGCACCGTACGCAAGGACGACGTGATTACGTTTGAAGAGCTCGGCGTGGATCGGCTGTTCGTTGATGAGGCGCACGGCTTTAAGAACCTCTCCGTCTTTACCAAAATGCGAAACGTCGCCGGGATTTCACAGACCGAAGCGCAAAAATCCTCCGACCTCTTCCTCAAATGCCGGTACATGGACGAAATCGCGGGCGGACGCGGCGTGGTGTTCGCAACCGGAACGCCGGTGAGCAACTCCATGACGGAGCTCTACACCATGCAGCGATACCTGCAATATAGCACGCTCCGCGCACGCGGGTTGCAGCACTTTGATGCATGGGCTTCCACCTTCGGCGAGACAGTGACGAGCATTGAACTTGCGCCAGAGGGTACAGGCTACCGTGCGCGCACGCGATTCGCCCGTTTCTTCAACCTGCCGGAACTGATCACGATGTTCAAGGAAGTGGCGGATATCAAGACCGCCGATATGCTCCTTCTGCCCGTACCGGAGGTGGAATACCACAACATCCGGCTCGAACCGAGCGACCTTCAGCGGTCGATGGTTGCGGGGCTTGCCGATCGCGCAGAACGAGTGCGCAATCAAATGATCGATCCCTCCGTGGACAACATGCTCACGATCACAAACGACGGGCGAAAGCTCGCGCTCGACCAGCGGATGCTCAACGGCGCGCTGCCGGACGATCCAAACAGCAAGGTCAACGTCTGCCTGCGCAATGTTCTGGAGGTTTGGCAGGCAACAAAGGCAGAGCGGCGTACACAACTCGTCTTTTGCGATCTCTCCACGCCGAAGGGCTTTCGCGCGTTTAGCGCATATGACGATCTGCGTCAAAAGCTCATTTCACGCGGTGTTCCGACAGAGGAAATCGCGTTCATCCACGCCGCGAATACGGAGATTAAGAAAGCCGAGTTATTCGCGAAGGTTCGCGCGGGGCAGGTGCGCATTCTGCTTGGTTCCACGGCGAAGATGGGCAGCGGCACAAACGTGCAACGGCTTCTGTACGCCGAGCACCATCTGGATATCCCCTGGCGTCCCGCCGATTTGGAGCAGCGCGAGGGTCGCGCCATCCGGCAGGGCAACACCTGCCCGACCGTCCACATCTACCGCTATGTGACCGAGGGGACGTTTGACGCGTATATGTGGGCGACGCTCGAGAACAAGCAGAAGTTCATCGGCCAGATCATGACGAGCAAGTCGCCGATGCGTTCCTGCGAGGATGTGGACGAAACGGCGCTCACCTATGCCGAGGTGAAAGCGCTGGCGACCGGCGACGAGCGAATCAAGGAAAAGATGGATCTGGAGGTGGACGTCGCCAAGCTCAAACTCGTCCGCGCAAACTATCTTTCGCAGAAATACGCACTGGAGGACGCGCTGCTCAAGCGATTCCCGCAGGAGATCGCGCGGGAGAAAGCACGCATCGCGGGATATACCGCCGATATCGAACGGCTCGCGGCACATGACGCGAATCCATCGCTCGGAATGGAGTTAGGTGGCATCGTCTATACCGAACGGAAGGACGCGGGCACGGCGCTGCTCGCCGCCTGCAAGGCACAGACCTCACCGGAACAAACAGAGATCGGAACCTATCGCGGTTTCGATCTTTTTTTATCCTTCGACACATTGACTAAGGTTTTTCGTCTCACGCTCAAAGGCACTCTTTCGCACACGGTGGAATTGGGACATGATCTGTTTGGCAATCTCCAACGCATCGACAATGCGCTGGCTGCCCTGCCAGATCGCCTAGAAACTGCAAAGGAGCGGCTATCCGATCTTGAGCAACAGAAATTTGCCGCCACTGAGGAGATCGAGAAACCATTCCTGCAGGAGGAGGAACTGAACGATAAATGCGCGCGGCTGGCGGCTCTGGATGCGGAATTGAACATCGACAAAGAGCGTGGCGAGTCAGTTGCCGCGTTGGAGGAATCCGATTCAGATAATCCGATAGAGCAGGAGACGAATCAAGAAGAGCGCTCGTCGGTGATCTCGCAGTTGCGGGAGTTCGCCGAAAGCGAATCCTTTTCAGCTCGACAAATGCGCGTTTGCGTGGCAATGGAGGAACGATGATGCCGGAAGAAGACAAGCAGGATATTCAGCTACACTTTCGCGTGACCCGCCGCGAAAAGGAGATCATTGACCAAAAGATGGCGCAGATGGGCACAAAGCGGCTCGGTGTCTACCTCCGCAAGATGGCGATTGACGGGTATGTGGTGAAGCTCGACTTGCCCGAAGTCAGGGAGCTCGTCTCCCTGCTTCGGTACGCGGGCAACAACCTCAACCAGCTCACGAAGGTCGCGCATACGACGGGGAATATTTATGGAGATGAGATTCTAAAACTCACGGATAAGTTCTCCGAAATTGGTCATATACTGGATTCAGTTTTGACAGCTCTTTCATGGAGAGTTTAGTTGCTGCTCTTCTGCTATTTCCACTTAAGTCACCAATTGTATTACTACATGGATTATTAATAGCATGGTATAATAATGAAAATCAAAGGGGGTTCGGCATGAGGAAAAGGAACTATGTAGGATTTTTATTACTATTCCAATTATTTGTAATACTATCTTTGATTCTCTACATATCTCAAACACGCGAAATTAAACCGTTCGTTTTTCAAGATGTTCTTCAACGAATTCTAGACAATCAGTATTTCGTAAATATCTTCTGTAGTTTTGTGGTTATCTTCATCGCTTATTATACACATATTGCTTACTGCAAGCGAAAACTCCTGAGAGATTTCCGCTTCGAAGAAGCGTTAAGTGACATGTATTCCAACGTTGAACAAGCAGAAGAGTTATTAGCAGGATTACAGTCTTCTAAAAGTAGTTTGTCCGAATTTTATAACCAAAACAAACCAAGTCTGGAGTTAGTTCACGATCTGTTTCTTTATCCAAACAATAGCATTATCTGGGATTCGATAAGCACCGTTTTCTTTATCAATCTAAACTTCAG
>DAIRTE010000155.1:0-1790 GCA_036804025.1 Clostridia bacterium
ACGCGCTCCATGTACTCGCCCGTGCGGGTGTCGACGCGAATGCGGTCTCCCTCGTTGACAAACAGCGGAACGTTGAGTTGGTAGCCGGTTTCCAACGTCGCGGGCTTCGTGGTGCCCGTCGCGGTGTCGCCGCGCACGCCGGGTTCGGAATGCGTAATGGTCAGTTCCACAAAGTTCGGCGCTTCCACGGAGAAGGGCGCGCCCTTGAAGAAGCGAACCTTCACGTTCTGGTTTTCGACGATGAAGTCGATGGCGTCTTCCACCTGCTCGTGGTTGAGCGGGAGCTGTTCGTAGGTTTCCGTGTCCATAAAGTAATACAGGCCGCCGTCTTCGTAGAGGTACTGCATTTCCTTGGTCTCAATATGCGCCGGCGGATACTTATCCGTCGGGTTAAACGTGCGCTCGAGCACCGCGCCCGTCATCACGTTCTTGAGGCGAGTGCGCACGAAAGCCGCGCCTTTGCCGGGTTTTACGTGCTGGAAGTCCGAAATCTGCCAGACCGACCCGTCAATTTCCACGGTCATGCCCTTACGAAATTCGCCTGCGCTGATCATACAATATTTCCTCCGTTATTCTGATACTCTTAAGTTTATTCTGTCATTATCAGCATGCACATGCTGAAAACTTTGATTCTAGTCAGATCGTTATTCTGATACTCTTAAGTTTATTCTGTCATTATCAGCATGCATATGCTGAAAAGTTTATTTTTCTTCAGATCGTGATGAGGTCTTTCGTGACGGAAACGAAGTTGTGGTATCCTTTTTCCGTCACCACGCAGCAGTCCTCAATGCGAACGCCGCACTTGCCTTCCACGTAGATGCCCGGCTCGACGGTAATCGTCATGCCGCTCGTAAATGTGTCCTCGCTGGCAACCGACGCGCGGGGCTGCTCGTGAATCTCCAGCCCGAAGCCGTGTCCCAGTCCGTGGCCAAAGTTGTCCCCGTAGCCGCGGCTCTTGATATAATCGCGCGCAACGGCATCCAGTTCGCGACCGGAAATGCCGATCTTGAGCGCGTCCAGCGCCATCTGCTGCGCGGTTTTAACGATTTCGTAGATCTGTTTGCTTTCCGCGTCGATTTCGCCAATTGCGAACGTCCGCGTCATGTCGGAGTGATACCCGTCGATCATGCAGCCAAAGTCGGTAACCACAAGGTCGCCCTTTTGCAGCTTGCGCGTGCCGGGCACGGCATGGCACATGGCTCCGTTCGGCCCGCCGGCGATGATGGGATCAAACGAAGGCCCCTCGCTGCCGTTCTTCATGCAGACGTAGTTCAGTTCGGCTACGGCCTCCAGCTCGGTCATTCCAACGCGAACACGGCCAAGGAACTCGAGGTACGATTTGTCCGCAATGCGCTGCGCCTGCTGTAGGCTTTCGATTTCCTCGTCGGACTTATAGAGCCTCGGCTTGGTCAGTTCCGCGCTGAAGGGAACCCACTCAAACGGCATCGCCTGATACGCGCCAAACTCGCCAACCGACATCACCTGCTCTTCGAAAGCAACGCGCTTGCAGCCGTCCGCCAGGAGGAACTCGCGAATACGAGTCTGCTGCTCGGTAAACGCCGCCTCGACCACCTGGGAAAGCCCCTTGGTCTGCGCCTTGGCCTGAATGGTATAGCGGAAATCCGTCACCAGATAGGCGGCAGTCCGGGTAACCAGAAACATGCCGTCCGAACTTGTGAAGCCGGAGTAGTAACGAATGTTGACGCCGCTCGTGACGAGCGCCGCGTCCAACGAAGAATCGCGAAGAATTTCGCGCAGCATTTCAATTCTCTGTTTCATACGGAGCTATT
>DAIRTE010000155.1:1890-6580 GCA_036804025.1 Clostridia bacterium
TAACAGTTAAATGATATAACGCTTGTTGGGAACACAAACGCAATTCTTCCCGTATTCTGAATCTGAAAACAAAACTCCAGCGGATTGATCCGCCGGAGTTTGAATTCTGAGTTTCTTACCAGTACTGCTGGAACTTGCGCACGTTCTCCTGATGTTCCTCGTAGGTCTTTGCAAAGATCAGCTCGTGCGTCTCGGCCGGATTCTGGTTGCAGAAGTAGAGATACCCTTCCGAAACATACTGCTCGTTGGGATACAGCGCCGCCTCGATGGCCGCCTTGCCGGGATTGCTGACGGGGCCAACCGGCAGACCGTTGTATTTATAGGTGTTGTAGAGCGATTCCGAGGCGCGCTCCGCATCCGTAAACGTATACTTCGTGATGCCGAGCACGTAGGAAAGGCTCGCGCAGCTCTGCAGCGGCATGTCGGAGTTCAGGCGGTTGTGGAACACGGCGGACACCTTGGCAAAATCGTCCGGCGCCTGCGCTTCGCGCTCAATCAGCGAGGCAAGCGTCACGACCTGATCCAGCGTCATGCCCAGCTCCTGCGCACGTGCGCGGTACTCGTCCGTAAACACGTCGTTAAAACGGTTGAGCATCTTGATGAGAATCGTCTGCACGCTCGCATCCGCATACACCTCGTAGGTATCCGGGAAGAGATACCCCTCCAGCAGATACCCGCGCGAGACGGCGTTTGGCGTCATCGCCGCGTCGTTGATGAACGCAAAGTTCGTGAAGGCCTCTCCCGTTTTCGTCGCGTCGTAGAGCTGGCTCTCGTTCGTGATCAGCCCTTTTTCCATCAGCACTTTTGCAATGCCCGATATGGTATAGCCTTCCGGAATGGTGAACTTCACCGTCGCCTTCGGGGGATTTCCTTCGCAGAGTTCCTCGACAATCTGCTTGACGCTCATGTTCTTGCTGAGGATATAGGTACCCGCCTGTAGGCTGTTTGCCTTGCCGACAAAGTCGACATATACCTTAAACACGGCTGTGCTGGAGATAAGCCCCTCCTGGTCGTAGCCGCACGCGCCGTAGAGGATGCGCGCAATGCTGCTCGCCGAAGAGGACGTGGGAATCGTTACTTCAATTGGCGTCGCGTCGTTGCGGTCAACCGGCTCAATGTAGTGCGACAGCACGTAGTTTACTCCTGCTCGCGCAATGAAAAACACGAGCACGAGGCTGACGCCCAGTACAACGGCGGGTCGCAGGGACCGCCAGAGCCGAAGCATCCGCTTTTGCTGCCGTGTCAGTCGTTTTTCCGGGTCCGAGTGGATAGCCATGCTTGTTTCTTACTTCTCCATGTCGAGTCTTGTTAGGATTCCAGCGCGCCGAGGTCAACGTCCACCGCCTCGGCGAGAATCTTGTATACGTCCCCCAGCATCCGTTTGAGCCGAAACTCGGCCATTAGATACGCCGAGGCGTCGCGGTCGAACTGCAGCAGTTCGCCGATCTTCTGGAGCTTTTGCACCGACTCGCCCCCGCGATCTCCGGCGATCATCGCCGCTTGAGCGAGAATCTGGAGGCGGTTGTATTCCTCAATCAGCGAGCGCGTGGACGCGTTCTCCATAGCCCGCTCTTTCGCGGCGGCGTACTCGCGATATTCCACGCTGTTCTTCAGCTCGTTTGCCAGCAGTTTTGCCGTGTCGTAAACCATTCGTACTCCCGTTAAATCTCAACCAGAATCGGCAGAATCATTGGCGTTCGCTTCGTACGACCTTTCAGATACGTCTTGAGCGAGCTCTTGATTCCGTTCTTAATGTTTGCGTAGTCGCTTCGATCCGCGCCTTCGAATTTTCTGGCTTCCTTCGCGAGCATCAACTTCGTGTCCGCAATCAATTCCTCGGAATCGCGCATGTAGACAAACCCGCGCGAAATGATCTCCGGCGAAGCGACGAGACGTCCCGTTTCGCAGTCAATGGTCAGCACGGCGACCACCAGTCCATCCTGCGAGAGCGTCTTTCGATCCTTGAGCACGATGTCGTCGATGTCGCCAATGCCGTCCACCATGACGCTTCCGGAAGGCACGTTCTCAGCCTTGCGGCCTTTTTTCACCGTGAGTTCAATCACGTCCCCGCATTCCGCAACAAAGATGTCCTCCGGAAGCACGCCCATCTCCTCGGCCAGCCGGCCATGCATAAAGAGATGGCGATACTCACCGTGCACCGGAATGAAGAAGCGCGGTTTCGTGAGCTCCATCATAAGCCGCAGCTCCTCGCGGCAGGCGTGGCCAGAAACGTGCACGTCCGCCATGCGGTTGTAGATCACCTGCGCGCCCTTTTGGTAGAGCTGGTTGATCACGCGGGACACGCTCCGTTCATTGCCCGGTATGGCGGACGCGGAGATGATCACGAGATCGCCTTTGCCAATGTTCAGCCGGTGCGTCGCGGTCGCCATGCGGAATAGTCCGCTCATGGGTTCGCCCTGGCTGCCGGTCGTGACAACGCAGACCTGGTCGTCGCGGTAGCGCTTGAGCTGCTCGACCTTGACGATGCTCTCCGGCGGAATCTTCAGGTAGCCAAGTCGGCTTGCAATCTGCACGACCTGCTCCATGCTGCGCCCCTGAAAGCAGAGCACGCGCCCGTGCGCAACGGCGCAGTCGGCAACCTGCTGAATGCGATAGACGTTGCTGGCAAACGAGGCGACGATGACGCGGCCCGTTGCGAGCGCAAAATAGTGCTCAAAGGTCGGGCCAATCTCCCGCTCGCTCTGCGTATAGCCGGGGCTTTCAATGTTTGTGCTGTCGCTCAACAGCGCGAGCACGCCGCGCGAGCCGTAGTAGGCAAAGCGGTTGATGTCAATCGGCTCGCCGTCGATGGGCGTAAAGTCCACCTTAAAGTCGCCCGTGTGGATCACGGTGCCAATCGGCGTGTTGATCGCCAGCGCGACGGCGCCCGCGATGGAATGCCCGGTTTTGATGAACTCCACCTTAAAACAGCCGAGGTCAACGTGGTCGCCGGGTTTCACGACGACAAGCGACTTGTTCGAAACACGCGCCTCGTCGAGCTTATGCTCGACCAGCGCGATGGTAAACGCCGTTCCATAGACGGGAACGTTAAACTCCTTGAGCGCGTAGGGCAGCGCGCCAATGTGATCCTCGTGTCCGTGCGTAATCAAAAAGCCCTTTAGTTTCTGCCGGTTCTCCTGCAGGTATTGCATGTCCGGAATGACCACGTCGATTCCGGGCATCTCGTCGTCCGGAAAAATCAGTCCGCAGTCCACAACAACGATATCGTTGTTGTATTCGAGCACGGTCATGTTTTTTCCGATCTCTCCCACTCCTCCGAGCGGAATGATCTTCAGTTTATTTGCCATATTTCCTCTTTCCCATGTAGAATCCCAAATCCCATTTTATCTACAGCGCTTCGCGCTGAAACGTCGTGTTTCCATCGGTAAGCAATTTCGCTCACCGCGCAATAGCCGCGCTGTGCTCAGCACAGCGCCGCTCTCTTTAGTATATGCTATTTTCGATTGTCAACCAATCGTTATTTTTACGGCAAACGCCGTAACGCTTCTGTTTGTCTGGTTTCGGCTCAACTGTAAAAGTCGTTGCCGCCGTAGGTGCCGACGTAGGTTCGCGTTCCCCAGGTCTTGTCCGTCTGGCCGCTGCGGAAGGAAATCACGTTCGTCGCCAGCAGGCGGTTCCCGTTGTTGAACACGTCGTTGGCATAGCCAATCACGCTGTCTGGAATCGTCTTCGTCAGAAAATCGCTTCGACTGACAACGCTGAACTGGCTTTTTTGGTACACGACGTCGTTGACGTTGCTCGGCCACTTACTGGATTCCACGCGGTTGAGCACCACGCAGAGCACCGCGCGATACCCGTCCTCCGAACGACCCGACTCAAAGTAGGCGACCCTTGCCGCAAGCAGAATGTCCTCTCCGCTGTATGGCCCGCTCACGTTTGGCACGGCCTGCGAGGAGGTTTGTACGGGCGTGTTGGTCGGTACCGCCGTTGGCGCGGGCGTAATGGCAAACGTCGAATCCGGCGCGGCTGTTTCCGCGGGTGCGGGCGTTGCCGTCGGTTTCGCGGTCGGTTTCGCGGTCGGTTTCGGCGTCGTTTTTGTCGTCGTCTTTGGCTTTGTCGTGGCACGTGGCGTCGCGGTTGGCTCCGGCGTTGGGGACGGCGTTGGACTCGGCGTCGGGGTCGGCGTGGGCGGCGGCGCGGTCGGCACCGGCGTCGGCGTCAGATAGATCGTCGGTGTCGGCGGTACTTCCGCGGTCGGCAGCAGGTTGATGATCTCGCCGTTCTGCGTTCGAATCGTGCCGTCCGCCTGCAAGAGCCCCTCGTTTGGCGAGAGCACGGTCAGGGAGTATTCCTTGCCCGGCTCCGCCGGTGCTTTCGCCGCATCCTCAATGGAAACAACGTCCGGCGCGGGGCTCGGCGTTGCGCGCTCCAGCGTCATTGGCTCCATAATCGCCGCATTTGCGCAGCCAGAGGCGCCAAGACAGGTGAGTGCCAGTATGCAGCCGAGTACGGCGTTTGCTCCGCGTCGTTTCTGCAAATGTCGTTCGTTCCGTTTCGTTTAGAGAATGTACTTGTGGATATCGTCCTCGTGGTATTCGTCGCCAATGTGTTCGTCCACGTATTCGGCGTCGATCACGAGTTCAATCTCCGGGTGCTGCCCGTTGGCGTTAAAGGAGATGTCGTCGAGCAGGTTTTCCATAACGGTATGCAGCCGCCGCGCGCCGATGTT
>DAIRTE010000156.1:0-6573 GCA_036804025.1 Clostridia bacterium
TGAAGCCGGAATTGCAGGAAGAGCTGAACCGGAGCAATCACCTTGCATTTGCTTATTCGATACCGGGTAAGGGGCGTTATCGCGTCAATGCATATCGGCAGCGTGGAACGTTTGCAATCACATTCCGCGCCAGCAACTTCACGGTGCCGGATAAAGCGAAACTTCGGCTGCCGGATGAAACGGATGGCATATTCAGTCTGGAATCCGGATTGGTGCTCATCACCGGCGTAAAAAACAGCGGCGTCACGACGACGTGCTCATATATTCTGGATCGTATGCGAACCAGCAAGCGGTGCCATATCATGACGATTGAGAATCCAATTGAGTATTTATATAGCTATGACAAGAGCATAGTCAGCCAGATGGATGTTGGTCTTGATGTGCCGGACATGCAGACGGGTATCGAAATCGCGATCAAGGATAATGCTGATGTAATCTATCTGAGTGAAATGATCGATATCAATACCATCCGGCTTGCGCTGGAAGCGGCAAGATCGGGGAAACTCGTTATTTCGACGATGGATATCTTTGGCGCGAGCAACGTTATACGGAACATCATCGACGTATTTCCGAGTGAGTCGTCAAACTATATCCGAACGCTTCTCTCGCAAGGGTTGAAGTGTATCGTTTCGCAGCAATTGATACCGGATCGGGAGGGGGGCTTGATTCCCCTCTGTGAAATCGTATATGGAATCAAAGCCGTAGCGAACCTGATCCGTGAGAATAAGGTCGTTCAAATCGATAAGGTCATTGCCAGTAGTGAAACCACAAACATGCTTTCAAAAGATAACCATCTGGTAAGGCTCTTTAAAAACGGGTTCATCTCTTCGGATACGCTGAAAGATCTGGCGGATGACTGGAGCAGCGTATCGATCCAAGTTTCCAAGTAGTATAAGCAACTTTTAACACATAACGGTTCTATTTTTTCCGACGGAGAAATGATACCTAAATGGGCAGTAGCTTCATCAAAGAAAAGAAAGCGGCAATTCTTTTATGCTCCATATTGGCGTACTATCTTCTGTTAAGATGGATACGATTCAGCGTGGAGTATCAGAGCATTATCACACTGCTCTTTTGGATACTCATTTCGGTATATATTTTTTTCTGTGAGAAACCAAGCCTGCATAGCAAACTGAAGTTCACCGAGTTCTATCTGTTGATTATGCTGGTTTGCGCGGTGCTCTATCTGATCTCATATTTTTTAATCGGCACTATCGACGGCTTTGGACTCAATATTTACGACACCTCGTTCATCGGTATCGTGAAAAACCTTCTTGTGCTGGGAACGGCGGTCATCCTGAAAGAGTGGGTGCGAAATTTTCTGATCAATTCGGTGCAAAAAAGGTTCGCCGTCGTTTTCGGGATTTTCATCGTTCTGTTTTTCAGTTTTACGGAAGTGAATCTGGATACTTTCAGTAAGCTAAAGACGCTGGAAGAGTGCTTCTCCTATATTAGCAAGAATATCCTGCCTGTCGTTTTCTACAACGTATTTATGACCTTCGCGGCTTATATCCTTGGATTTTACGGTACTGCTATCTATGCCGCATTGACTAAATTTCCGATCTGGATCGTTCGAATCCTGCCAAACTTTCGCTGGATCACTTTGCTGCTGGTAGGCGCGCTCTTGCCGTTGATGTTCACGATAGTTCTGCGCAGCATCAGCCAAAAGAAGGCAACACGCGGCAAACGGCAGGAGATGAAGCAGGCAAGTCCTTACTCTTGGATTGCAACGGCTGTCGTCGCAGTAGCTACCGTGTGGTTCGCACTTGGCATATTTCCGATATTCCCAACAGCGATTGTCTCCAACAGCATGAAGCCAAACATCAGCCGTGGAGATATTGTATTGATACAGAAAATTGATCCCAATACACTGAAAGAACAGGATGTCATACTTTACTCTCTCGATAATATACAGGTATTCCATAGGATCATCAAGATTCAATACGCCCAGGGGGTTAAGCAGTACACGGTAAAAGGGGATAATAATCAATATCCGGATCCCAAGCCGGTGCTTGGAGAACAAATCATTGGCAAGCACATTGCAACGATTCCTTACATTGGTTGGCCGGGTGTGCTGCTGCAACAAAGTGGCGGCGATGTTCAGGTGGAGACGGGGGGTACCGAGCCGACGTTTTTGGATAAACTTGCTTCGCAATATATTGAGAGTCAAACGCAGAAACCGGATGGGAATGACAAAGGAGATTGAAGTAACGATATGTATACATTAAAAAAGCAAACAAGAACATTGCTGTTTATTGTTTTAATTATCATCATCTTGGCTTTGCTTGGCTTGATTGCGCTCGAGCTATATGTGCCGGATGTCGAGATGGTTAAGGAGCCGTTGCTTGAAGGGACGGGATCTTCAACGATGTCCTATACCGTACACCTGAAAGAGAATCCGGTGACGGACAAACGCGAATTGGAACAGGGGCAATACTATCTTAAACCGTTTGTGGACTACCTTGACATTTCTTGTGACTTTGCACTTAATACCGATCGGGAAGCCAACTTCGTGTTGAATGATAAGATCGATGTGATATTGGTATCACAGGTCGGAACGGAAGAGGAAACGAAAGTTATCTGGGAGAAGGTAAATGATGGAGTGCCTTTACAAGAAACGGACAGCGTCGGCCAGTCGATTGCATCCAGCAGAAGCATACGGTTACGCTTTGAGAATTATGACACTTTGGTCAATTCCTTGATCGAGGAGTACGACCTGGTGACCGACTATGTGATAAAAGTTGTTTATAATGCGACGGTAACGATCGACTATAATGGAATGACGCAGGAGGAGAAGTTTTCCTCTTACATTACGATTCCGTTCACGAACCCGATCATTGAGATTGGCGGTATTCCGGACGGGAGCCGTGAAGTATCCATCGAGAAGGATGTTCAGCATAGTGCGGCGCTGGATATGAGCCTTCTGATTCTGTATGGAGCAGGGATTCTGGTGTGCATTGGAATCATAATTATCATTCGCTTTAAAACGAAGGCGCTTGCAAAAGAGGATGCCTATTCACAGAAAGTAGCAAACATATTCAAAGAATACGGGAATCGATTGGCTGGTTTAACCGAGGCGCTGTTCTATCAGTCTTCGGTCATGATCAGCATAGACAAGATTGAGGATATGATAAAGATTGCGGACGAAATTGGCCAGACGGTATTCTATTATCAGGCCGACGACGAAGCGGAGCGTAAGATTGAGTTCTATGTGTTTGACGAAGGCAGAATCTATTACATGGTGATCTTTGGATTATTATAATCTGCTATGATGAATGCCATTACATTGGGGTTTGTAATGGTGAATGTACTTCGTATCCGATCAATTTACAACGGGAAGCGATTCAGAGCGCTGACCGTGCTGGACATGTTCAGCCGGGAAAGTCTGGCCATCTATGTATACAAGTTGAGCAAGAGCGAACAGGTCTGCAAGGAAATGGAGATACTCGAGGCAGCCCGCGGGCTGCCTCGACGTATCAAGGTCGATAAAGGGCCGGAGTTCATCTCACGGGCGCTGGATGCATTGGCGTATTTCAATAGGGTCAAGTTCGATTACTTCCGCCCTGGCACGCCGACGGATAACCCTCATATCGAATCGTTCAATGGCAGCTTCCGGGATGAATGTCTGAACATGAACTGGTTTATGTCTCTGGAGGACGCTAGGGACAAAGTAGAGCGCTGGCGAAGGGACTACAACGAGTTCCGTCAGTTCAGCGCTAACATACCTCACGCCGGCCTAATTGGCCCGAAAATCGGTCTCTGACGCCGTCTGAACATCGATTTTTCTCATTCAGTCTGGACTACTCTTTGGGGGACACCTCACTGGTTGTAGGTGATTTATCCGACTTGTTACCTCTGCTTGCTTTATGAGATTGTTCATCGTCTATAGTATTTTTTCGGAGTGGGTTACAAAGTGGGTTTTCGGAAAAATAGAAAGAGCCGGAATCGCTAGATTCTGCGGCTCTTTATGGTGGTGCCGAAGGTGGGACTCGAACCCACACGTTGTCGCCAACAACGGATTTTGAGTCCGTCACGTCTGCCAATTCCATCACTTCGGCTCAGCGTGACTATTCTAGCATAAGCCGCACGCCGTTTGCAAGCGGGGGAATGCAGAAAACCGCGCCTGAAAAACGGCAAAGTTGTGCTTGCCGCGCGGGAGAAATTCGGAGCGTTGAAACGAAGCCCGACGAATGGTATACTGAGGAGCGTAAAACAATTTATACGTGCGAAATTTCGAGCAAAACGCATACAATTACAAGTGCGCTGGAGTATTTCAAACCAATTCTAATACGAATCGAATGGGGAATGACTGTTGAAAAAGATGCTGAATGAGTTCAAGGCGTTTATCTCCAAAGGAAGCGTGATCGACCTCGCCGTCGGCGTAATCATCGGCGCTGCGTTTAAGACGATCGTCGATTCGCTGGTGAACGACGTCATATCGCCCCTGATCGGACTCGTAGCGGATACCAACTTTTCCGACCTTGTCTGGCAGGTCGGCGGCGTGAGCATCGGCTACGGCGCGTTCATTACGGCCATTCTCAACTTCCTCATCATGGCGCTCGTGCTGTTCTTGATCGTAAAGGCGTTCAACGCCACCCGAGCGCTCGGCGGCAAGCTTAAGCGCACCGAAACCACCGAACCGGAACCGCCCAAAGAGAAAATCTGCCTGTACTGCAAAATGACCATCCATGCGGAAGCGACACGCTGTCCGTACTGTACATCCGAGGTGAAAGAATGAGCGAACAACTGCAGAAACCAAATCCCGAAGAACAGCCCGAACAGCCGGAAACCCCCGAAGTAATCAACACCGAACCCGAAGAGCTGGACGACCTGCAACAGCGCGTCCGCGACTACTCCGACCGCAAGTGGAACGCAATCCTCACCGTCTGCGGCGGGCTGGTCGGCCTGCTTTGCGGCGCGCTGCTCACGGTTTTTTCCGCAATGGAGTCCATCGGCATGTACGGCACCATCGGCGCGGTGGTCATTGCGCTGCTTTTGCCGAGGTTTGCTGAAAAGCGCGTGAAGCGCTCCATCCAGAAGGGGCGCGTCGCTATGATGATTGCGCTGGCGCTGTGGCTTGCCGTCACTGCGGCGGTGATGATCATTAAAGGCGTGCCGATCTTTACGAAGTGAAGACGAACCGCACCAAACAATAGGAAGTGCGCGTTCAGACCAATCAATAAGGGAGAACAGGTTATGGCGAAAAAACCGCTGGTTTCCATCGTTTGCCCCTGCTATAACGAAGAGGCGATGCTGCCGCTCTACTACGACAAGGTCAACGAGGTCGTGTTTGAGCGCCTGACGGCGTACGACTTTGAGCTCCTCTTGATCAACGACGGCTCAAAGGACGGCACGCTGGCAATTCAGCGCTCGCTTGCCGCTCGGGACGAGCGGGTGAAGTACCTTTCGTTTTCCCGCAACTTTGGCAAGGAAGCCGCCATGTACGCGGGGCTTAAAAACGCAGCAGGCGACTTCGTCTGCGTGATGGACTGCGATTTGCAGGATCCGCCGGAGTTGATCGAGGAGATGCTCAAGCGCCTCGAAGACGCGGACTGCGACTGCGTTGCCACCCGTCGCGTCACCCGCAAAGGCGAGCCAAAGATACGCAGCGCGTTTGCGCGGGCGTTCTACCATATTATCAACCGCATTTCGGACACGGAGTTTGTGGACGGCGCGCGGGACTTTCGCATGATGCGGCGCAGCGTGGTGGACGCCGTTTTGCAGCTTACCGAGTATCACCGCTTCTCCAAAGGCCTGTTCATGTGGGTCGGTTTCAACACCGTCTGGCTGGAATACGAAAACATCGAGCGCGCGGCGGGGGAGACCAAGTGGTCGTTCTGGAAGCTCGCGGCCTACGCTGTGGAAGGAATCGTTTCGTTCTCCACCGTGCCGCTGCGAATTGCAACCGTGACCGGCTGTATCGTTTCCGCCATGGCGCTGATCTACATGGTCGTGCGGGTCGTCATCGCAATGATCTGGGGCAATCCCGTTGCGGGCTATCCGTCCTTGCTGGCGATTATGCTGTGCCTAGGCGGGTTCATCCTGCTCGCGCTCGGCATTATCGGCGAGTACGTCGCGCGGACATACATGGAAGCCAAGCGCAGGCCGATTTATATTCAGAAAGAATCAAATATTAAATAACTCTTCTTTTCTTAAAAAGAAAAGAAGCAAAAGACTGCGATTATAATCTTCTTTTCTTCGGAAAGAAAAGAAGCAAAAGAACCTCTGAATCATTCAGAGGTTCTTGATTTTGAAAAGAGAAGTCTTTTTGTTACTTTTTCTTCAGAAAAAGTAAACGTTCCTATCTCTCAAGCCAATAAATAGGATGATCGGACACCGTAAAGCCGAGCTTTCGCTGCAGCGCAAGCGATGGCGCGTTCTGCAGCTGTATCTGGCAGAACGGCAGCCGCCCGATGGAGAGCAGATGATTTGTTATGGCCGCTTCGAGAGCGAACGCAAGGCCAAGTCTGCGGCAGGCGGGCAATACGAATAACAGACCGATGGAAAGCTCATCGTGCGTGCCGACAAACCCCACGCAGTCGCCGCCTATGAACGCGCCGAACATGCCTTCCT
>DAIRTE010000157.1:0-6566 GCA_036804025.1 Clostridia bacterium
GATCGTGTGCAGCGGCAGCCGAAGCCGCTCCTCGTCGTTGAGCAAAACGACGACATTTTCCCCATCCAGCGCAAGATAGGTTTCCGGCGTGGTGACATAGAGCGTATTGAGCAGTTTCCTCATTCCATACCCCCCTCAGTTTCACGAAGCGTGCTTTCGATGTAGGCGGACTCGGCGCGCGTTCGCTCGAGCCCGGGCAGGCATAGCTCGGAAAGAGAGCAGCTTTTGCAGCCGGGGCGCCGCTTGACCCGGGGCGTGTAGGCGCGCGAATAGAGCCGGTGCATCTCCGCGAGGATTTCCTGCACCTGTGCGCGCAGCTCTTGTGTGAGCGGAACGCATGTTCTGCGGCGTGTCTGTCCATAGAAGAGGAAGCCTTCCTCGATTCTGCAGCAGAGCATATCCTCCAGGCACATCGCCTGCACGCAGAGCTGCAGCGCGTCCGCCTGCTGCGCTTTGCCGTCGCCATGCTTATACTCGACCGGGGCGGGGAGCCATTTGTCCTCCCGCCCCACAATCGAGACGCCCTCTTCGTTTCGGGTGAATTCCACAACGTCGCAGACGCCGCGCACTCCCAGCCGCGCGGAAAGCACCGGCATGGCGTGCGTAATGACTTTGTCGCCGCGCTTCTCATCCGCGAGCGGGTCGTGCGCGCGCTCATGCAACACTTCGCCTTCGGCGGTCAGGCGGTTTTCACTCCATAGTTGCTCAATTTGGATCAGCGCCCATTGCCGCGGGCAGAAGCAAAAGTGCTGAATGCCCGAGATGGCGAGGAAGTCCTCCTCGCGATATTCCGCTACCCCATAATCTCGTACGATACGCCCTGCGGGATCGCAGTTTTCTCAACGTCGACGGCGTAGTCGCTGTAGCTGCGCGGGGCGGTGACGCCGTCCTTCCGCGCGACCTTAACCGCGTCGAAGAGCTTATAGGCGGGGGCGTTGCCGAGTTCGGAGTCGTGCTTGAAGACGATCAGGCTCCGGCAGGCCATGTTACCGCGCGCGGCGGAGTGATCCTGCTCAAACATGTTGAGAATCGCCTGCCAGAGCAGCTTGAGGTCGTCCTCCGAAAAGCCTGTCACCTTGCGTGCCAGATTTGCGGAGACATATCCTTCCGCGCGGTAGAGGCCATAGGGGACGATGTGTTTTCGACCCATTTCGGTCTTCTTGGTCTCCGCGTCCTTCTCCGTGGTGATGGCGACGCGGGTGATGGTTACCTCCTGCGAGACGATGGGGTCTATGCTGCGCGCAAAGCCGATCTGAACCGGCCCACGCACTTGCCCGCAGTTCAGGGCGGCTTTCACGAAGGTGACCATGACTGCACCAAAGGTGCGGATGTCAAAGAAGTTCCTGCACATAAAATCGCGAATTCTCTTGTCCAAGTCAGCTTTCTCTTGACCCTTCAGCTTCTTCGCTTTCTCCTCGTCCAATCCAGCATCAAGATACGCGCGCTGGTCACTGGTGTTCAGCGGAGTTCCCTCTTTGATGTAAATCTGATATCCCTCTTTGTCCTCTTTTACCGTTTCCACATAGTTGCGGATTTTCCGCTTGAGGCAAACGTCCGTCACGATGCCGTGGCCGGTTTCCGCATCGATGCGGGGCATGTTGCCCGCGTCCGGGTCGCCGTTTGGGTTGCCGTTGACCACGTCGAACAGAATGACAAATTCATAACGGTTTTTTATTGCGTTTTCATGGATCGATTCGCTCATATGCTTAATTCTCCTTTTCCGATTCGGTTTTTTTCGTGTAGCGCGCCTGCTTCTGATGATAGTACCCGAGAATAAACAGCCCTTGCTCCTCCAACGTCAGGCGGGAGGGGTAGGGATCGTCCTCCGCTTCGAGCTTGTCGACCAGTTCGCCAATCTGCTTTTCGTAACGCCAGCCCCACTTTTCATCCTTTGATAGATGATGGCGGTTGAGCTTGAGCAGCGTCGGGAACGCCAGCTTCGGCGTTGCGCAGGCGGAGTCAAAGTAGCGATCGGTAATCGTTGCGTTAATGCCGGGGTTCGCGCTTTCCTGCGCCTGTTCCAACAGCGAAAACAACCTTCCCAGCACATAGGGTTTGAGTTCGCTTTGTTCGTTGAGTGCCACTTGCAAAACCTCCTTATAATCGGGGTGTGTCGGTGAAATGTTCTTAATCAGATATGCTTTCACGGTCGCTGCCCGTGCGCGGTTGATGACGCGGTCGGCGCGAATGCGAATCAGAATGCTCTCGTAGAGCATGGCCGGATACGGCGTTCCGCCCAATATGGCGCGCATGGTTGCGCCGGAGAGCAGCGGGGAAGCGGCTTTGTCATCTGATTTCTCACGCACAGTTGCTTTTAATATGTCATAAATTGAAAGATACGGCGACTCGTTTGGTGCCATCGCGATTTCGAGATTTCGGTAGTGCTCGCTGAGATGCTCCGCGATGCGCCCGAAGGTATCCCGCAGGAAGAAGCGAACGCTGACGCGAGCGGCGTTTGGCGAGAGGCAGAGCACATAGAACGGCGTTTCCGGGTGAAAATCGGCCAGATTGACCGGCATACCGTTGACGATGCTGCGCAGGGTCTCCGAAACGTCCTTCTCGGTCTTGGCACGGGGATCGACGCCAAGCAGGAACACATCCTGATACATGGCTTCGCCTGTCTCCGCCCAGCAGACGACGGTGTCCCCGTTGAGGGTCATTCGATGGTCGAAATCCGCGATGAGGGAATTGAGTGCGGAGGTATAGGCAAACGCGGCGTATTCCGATACCGGGGCGTTGAGGTTGAAGCTCAAGCTATACGATTCGAAAGCGCTTGCGTTGGCACTAACCAGCGAAGTGCCCGCGGTTTGCCCACCCTGGACGCCCTTGACCTTTGGGTGTACCCGCTCTATCGGCTGATCGACCTGCCCAGTGACAAGGCACTGGGAACGAAACGAATTCTCGTTTTCGTTTCGATAACACTCCCAAGCAGCCCGTATTTCCGAATCCTCGAACGCATAGGTGGTATCAATTCCAGAAAACACAAGGTTGCTGCCCGATAGCAACTCCTCCATAATTGGCTGAATCAGCGGATGATCGGCGGATTGGGCGGGCTGCCAGTGATCGAAGAAGGAACAAATAGCCGCTGCGGATTTGCTCTTGAGTGGACGCAATAGTTTAAGGTGCAGTTCCTTCGCGTTTTCAAAACAACGGATCGCACGTTCCGCATCTCCCTTGGCGTCCAGCCCCAGTAGATATATGGCGTTGTCCCAGAGGAAATTGGTCTGTATACCGGACGAACGAACCACCGCTTCCGGCAGATTCAGCTGCTGCGGTCGTTCTACTTGCTTTCCATTTCGGGTAACAGTCGTCTTGAGAGGAATGATTTCGATCAGCGTTCCGTTGGAATCCAATTGCAGACCGAAGGAGACATTTGTTTTCGCATAATGTCTTGGTGCAATCTCATCAGCTTCCCGCAGGGTTTCGTAATAGCGCGTGAGCGCCTGCAAAATCACGATACCACCCCGCAGTCCTTCAAATTCAGCATGCCGTCGCGCAACGTTGCGCGAAAGAACGTTGGACGAATGTCCTTTGGGTCGCTGTAATCCATGTCGTAGAGCATGTACCCGAGATCGCGTGTTCCCGCCAGTTCTTCCGGCAAGGCGGGCAACTCTCCCTCAAACAGCCGAACGTTTGCGGGGAACTCGCGGCAGCCGAAGTAGGGCTGCATAAAGTTCTTTCCGCCTTTGAGCCGCTCGCAGGTCATTGCGTAAAACTTCTCCGGCGTGTCCGTCGCGCTCGCCTTGGGCGTTACCTCAAAGTGCGCGGAGATCACATAGTGAACGTCCGTGAGCACGAGCGAGGCGCGCTGCTGAATCGCTTCGGACGTATTGATGTAGAGCGATGCGTTTTTACCGTTCATTGCATCGTTTACTGCGCTTGCATGGATTTTTTTACTGACCTCGTTGCGCCGAATGTTGGTAAAGCGGATGGGACTGCAGACGTAGATGGAGTCGATTACCCACTTCAGCCCAGGGTGCCAGTAGACGGCTTCAATCAGTCCTCGCGCCGCGCTTGGCGTGATGACGTCGTAACTCACGCGCTCGGTTTTCATCTCCGGGCGGGAAAAGAGCGCGTACTTTCCCCAAACCTCAATTTGGATGCCGTAGGCCAAAATCATCCCTCCTTTGTATTCTGTTTTTTATGAGAACTAGTTACAATATTGCATGCTTTTGGAAAAAGCAAAGAGGTGTAGAATGTCGCAGAATAGTATCTATTTCGATTGAATCCAAAAGAAGCAAAGAAAATGCAGCATCCATCACGGTTTCTATTTACGAAAAGACCGCAATGCCGTTTTGCGGAATATGGAGACCGGTGTCCTTCGTATATAGCGTTTCATCGCGCAGAACCGCGAGCTCCTCGTCCAGAATCTCCAACGCACCCGCGCCGAGTAATAATTCAAATTGCTTCGGGTAGACGCTGACCGAATGCAAACCTGCTTTGCGAATGAGCTCTCTGGAGCGCGCGCCGTTCCGCAGCGCGGCAATCAAGCTGCGCGCTTCCGGGTTCGCTCCATCGTCATTCGGAATCAGCACCGTGCGCGTTGGCGACTCGATGACGCGAAATTGCTCCGCAATGGAGGCAAATGGGAAGCTCAACCCGTTTGCTAATCCGTCGTTGAGTTGCTTCACAATGCCTTTTTGATCCAGGGATTCTCCCCGAAAGTTGAAATATCGCTGGAAATAGTCGTGAATCGCGTCCGGCGCGGCAATATCGCTGTGGTTCGACTGAACGATTCTTGCAACGGTAATCGGCAGTTTCAGCGAGTGGGGCAGTTTCGTTTCGTATTGTTCCTCCGGCTGGAAGACAGAAACGACCGAATCGTCTGCGTTGCGCTTGCCTTCGCGGTTGCAGCGTCCCGCCGCCTGAACGGCGGAGTCCAGCCCCGCTTCCTGCCGATAGACGGTTGGAAAATCGACGTCAACACCGGCCTCGATCAGGCTTGTGGAGATCACGCGGCAGGAGAGATGGTTCGTCAAACGCTCCCGAATCTCCGCGAGGATACGCCTGCGATGCGTCGGGGTCATCAGCGTTGACAGGTGATAGTTCCCTTCGCCGGGCAGTCCTTCAAACAAGGTTTGTGCCTGTAGTTTCGTGTTGACGACACAGAGCACCTGATTTTGCTGTTGGAGACGCTCCAGCAGAGCCGCATCGTCCAACCGTCCCGCGTGCTCAAACCGAACGCGGCGCAGCGCCCGATAGAGCTCTTCCGGTGAGGATGTGATCTCCCGCATCTCGACGGATTCATCAAAATAGCGCCGCAACGCTGGCTGCGTGGCGCTGCAGAGCACCGCTGTGCAACGGTGGTTTCGAACCAGTTCCTCAATTGCGCGAACGCAAGGCAGCAGCAGGTTGAGCGGCAGCATCTGTGCTTCATCGAAGATCAGCACGCTGTTTGCGATATTGTGCAGCTTGCGGCAGCGGGAGGTGCGGTTGGCAAAGAGCGACTCAAAGAACTGCACGTTGGTGGTTACAATCACAGGCGCGTCCCAGTTTTCCGTCGCGAGTACGCGGGGATCGGTTTCGCGATCCTCGGAGGAATCGTAATTCACATTGTGGTGATGCTCCAGTACGTTTTGCTCACCGAGCACCTCGCGAAAGACCGCCGCGGTCTGGTCGATGATGGACGTATAGGGGATCACGTAGATCACGCGGCGCAGACCGTTTTCAAGCGCGTGCTTGAGCGCAAACGCAAGGGAGGAGAGCGTTTTGCCGCCGCCGGTCGGCACCGTTAGCGTAAAGAGGCCGCGTGGTTGTTCCGCCGCGCGAAGGCAGTCCTGCTGCACTTGCTTTCGTTTCTCCGCCACGGCGTTTTGCGGTACGCCAAACGAAGCGAGCTTTGTCTGTAACCGCTCAAACAGGATCGGGAGCGGATCGCCGATGCCGCATCGGAGTTTGGTGTTGTTCATGAAGGCTTCGGTGTCCAGAAAGTCCGCGTCGACGAGACAGGAAAATAGCATGCGCGTTCGAAACGTATAGGAGAATCCCGGATACTGCTTCGCGCGCTCGAGATGAAACGGGGATATCGCCAGTACGGGCTGGGCGAGCGCTTCTTCGTAGGGGGAGTAGTCGAAGTTTCGCTTTTTCTGTCGACTTAGCTTCGCGCAGAGCGTTGCGCGGTCTTCTGTATCGGTGGAAACGCCGCCGTCGGGCAAACCCGCGTGATGTCCGGCAACACAGTAGGCAAGCAAGTAGCCAAAGGGATTCTTTCGCCAGCTGTTACCGAGCACCTCTGCGCCCGCCGCAGCATGCTCCACACGGTCGGTTCCTCCGTTGATGCGCCGTTGCCCTGCGGGGGAACACTTGCCAATATCGTGGAGCAACCCAATTACGCCCGCCTCATTGGCTGCATCGAATTCGGCGGCAAAATCGGACGAAAGCTGCGAAACAGTAGTAGCATGGTCGTAAAAAAGCTGTGTTCGGCCGTCTGGCGAAGAGTGCGCAATGAGTGGCATGGGAACACCTCCCTTTGCCGACGATTATATCAAATAGACCACAACAAAACAAACAAGAACTGTCGAAGCAACACTTGGCGACAAATGTAGACATTACTCCAAAAGAAAAAA
>DAIRTE010000158.1:0-6563 GCA_036804025.1 Clostridia bacterium
ATCGGAATCCCCGGCGGATAGCACATCACAAACTCACTGCAGATTCGCCCAACCGATTCGCGAATGGGCACGGACTCCTTGTTGGCGTAGAACGCCGCCTGCGGGGTCGCCGCCACGACGGGCGAGATGTATTCCGAGAGAAACGTCTCCGTTGGCGCCTTCGCGTAGAGCCGCTTGATGTCCGCCAGCGCACCGACGAGCCGCTCAATGTCCTGCAATCGATCCCCAATCGAGATGTACGCAAGAATGTTGCTGATGTCGCCAAACTCAATCTGAATGTCGTACTCATCCCGCAGCAGGTCGTATACCTCGATGCCCGCAAGGCCGATGTCCCGCGTGTAGACGGAAAGCTTGGTCACGTCAAAGTCGAAGATGCTGTCCCCGTTGACCAGTTCGCGCCCGTAGGCGTAGTACCCGCCGACCTCGTTGATCTCCTCGCGCGCGTACTCGGCCATCTGCGCAACCTTGTCAAACGACTTTTCCCCACGCAGCGCGAGGTTTCTTCGCGAAATGTCGAGGCTCGACATCAGCAGGTACGACGCGCTCGTGGTCTGCGTGAGGTTGATGATCTGATCCACGTGCCGTGCATTCATCTTTGGCCCCAACAGCAGCAGCGAACTCTGCGTCAGGCTCCCGCCGGATTTGTGCATCGAAACTGCCGCCATGTCCGCCCCCGCCGCCATTGCGGAAAGCGGAAGCTTGTCGCTGAAGTAGAGGTGCGTGCCGTGCGCCTCGTCCACGAGCGCCAGCATACCGCGCGCGTGCGCCAGCTCAACAATCGCCTTGAGGTTTGAACAGACGCCGTAATAGGTCGGGTTGTTGAGCAGCATCGCCACCGCGTCCGGATGCTCGTCCATCGCGCGGCGAACGTCCGCAAGCTCCATGCCGAGCGGAATGCCGAGCTTCGGCTCCACGCGGGGATCGACATAGACCGGCACCGCGCCGCAGAGCACCAGTGCGTTGATCGCGCTCTTGTGGACGTTTCGCGGGAGAATGATCTTGTCCCCCTTTTTGCAGGCGGAGAGGATCATGCTCTGCACGCTGGAGGTCGTTCCGCCGACCATGAAGAATGCGTGCGCCGCGCCAAACGCGTCCGCCGCGAGCTCCTCCGCGTCCTTGATCACCGAAACCGGATGGCAGAGGTTATCCAGCGGTTTCATCGAGTTCACGTCGATGCCCACGCATTTTTCGCCCAGCAGCTCGACAAGTTCCGGATTGCCGCGCCCGCGCTTGTGCCCCGGCACATCGAAAGGGACGACCCGCTGCTTTCGAAAGCGGTTGAGCGCCTCGTAGATGGGCGCGCGCTTCTGCTCGTTGAGATTCATGTTCGTTCCTTCCGCCGGTTGTTCCCCACATCCAAATTGCCGCAAATAAAAAACAGGCGGCATGTTTCGATACCACCTGTTTGTCTCGGATTACGTTCTGCGATTTGACGCAGGGACAAATCCCCCGCATACCTGGACAGAACCATGACCTTGACCGTTTCATCAGAGCACTGTTTAGCAAGGATGCCGTCGCTACTCTTATTGACCGTTTCACAAGTGGTGTGCTTTCGCACTGGTTATGAAGTAACCAACTTATAAAATTTGAGTCTTCAAACTCAATCAATAATGTGACGCTTCACGTCACGCGCGGCAGCGGCCAGCCCCGTCCGATGGGCATTTTTACTCGGCCAAGGATACGCAATCGAACCGTTTCGATTGACGCTTTCTTATATTAACATATTCTCTCGCAATGTCAATTTAATTTTCAAAGGAAATTACTCTGGTAAAGCGGTGTCGGTATCCGGCGCGGGCTCTTCCATGGGGAGCAATCCCGCGAGGAACAGCGCTTCAAAGAGCGCCTCGTGCGCGGCGTTCGTCGCCTCGACCAGTGCTTCCTTGTTCTCCTCGGCCGCGGCGGCTTCCGCTTTTAGCGCATTCTGGTAGGCCGCCAGCAGCTCACTAAGCAAGGCTTTGTTCGCGTCCGTATCCTCCAAGGCGGCGATTGCGTCAACAATGGACTGCAAGTTGGATTCCGTGTTCTGGTATTGCTTCCACTCCTGCCAGCCAAGCACGCTGCCGAGCGTAAAGCCCGCTTCTTTCAGCCCATCCTTGAGCGCCTTGCGCGCGTCGGACGCAGCCTGGGATAGTTCGCTCATGCTGCCGGTCTTGGTGAGCAGCGCGCTGCTCTTCTCGTCCAGCGTGGCCTTGTAGGCGTCGAGCAGTGCCGTCAGTTCCGATTGCTGTTCGCTGTCGGTTACACTCTCAATCGCATTGGCGATCTTATCGACCGAGATGCCCGTGTATTTTTTGCTCGACGGTTCTTCCGGGCTCGGCGTTGGTTTGCCGGGTGCTTCGGTTTTCTTCTCTTTCGGCTCGCTGGTCTGCGTAGACTCCGGTTTGCTGGGTTTGCCAATGGGCTTTCCGCGCCCGGCGGCGAGCGCGCGCGGCGCCATCGCAAACAGGAGCACAAGGGAAACCAGAATCGGAACCAATCGTTTCTCCAGCCAAACTCTTATTCTCACGCTACGTTTCATAACACTCTCTCCTTATTTTCCGGTAATGGAATAGTCCGCCGTCGTGCCGTCCGGCCGCAGCACCTGCACGCGCGATGGGCTGCTCCGCTGCGGCTGCGGAGCATGCGTTGTTTCGTTCGCCATTCGGAACGAATTGACCAACGCGTAGGCCTCCGCAAACGTATCGGCGAGTTTGTCCGCCATCTCCGGGGTCAATGCGGGCGCCGGCTCCACCCTGCTCTGGATTGGGGCCGCGGATGGCGCGCTCTTCGGCTCGCTTGACTGCATCGGCAGGCAGCCATGGATTCGCATGTTTTCGATCTCGGCGCGGAGGCGTGCGTTCTCTTCCTGCAGGCGCGTCCTCTCCGACTTCCAGCTTTCGATGACGTTTGCCGCCTGCGTGAGCGTGCCGCGCAGCTGCTGCACCTCCTGCTCGAGCGTCTGCGTCCGTTCGGCAGCGACCCGCGCCGTCGCGGCGGCCGCACGCAGCTGCTCCACTCCCGCGCGTTCCGCTTCAAGCGAGCGGATCGTTTGCGTTAGCCCGACCGCGCGCGTCTGCATGCTCTTGATCTCCATGTCGCGCTGATCGAGGGCGTCTTTGATCGTCTTCATGGCGCAGTTTCGCGCCGCCAGTTCGCTGCGCGTTGCTTCCAGCTCGGCAATCAGCGTCTCCTGCTCCCGCTTGGACGCTTTCGACTGCTGCGCCAGCACGCGCTTCATCTCCTCCAGAAAGTCGCGCACCTCGTCCGGATCGTAGCCGGAGAGCACGCGGTGAAACCGCGCGTCCGCATCCATTCGGTTGCGAAGCGCCTCAACGCCTTCTTCTCTACGTTCGTTTCGTTCGCTCATAAGACTCCCTCCAGACGATTCCCCTCTTGAATGGACTGCCTTCGCGCCGTACCGGCCGGCAGCTCCAGCACATATCGCGCGCCCCGCTGCGCCTTGCAGGCTTTTCCAGCGGGAAGCGCCTCGTCTACGCGCAGCACGGTTCCGGTTCGATCCAGGTAGACGGCGTCGATTTCATACTGCATGCCAAACGTGTGAATGCAGTTGCACGGCGCGAGCAGCAGCCCGCCGCCCTCCGATAACGTACGCCCCAACAGCCCGCGCAATCTTGCAAAGTAGTGGTTGGCAAGCCAGGCGTTGGCGATTGGTCTTCCGTTTGCCAGAATCAGAACTTTCTTCATGTACGCGCTCCTCAGCGAAACGTCGCGATCAGGTTCATTGCCGCCGGGCCCAGCAGAATGATGAAGATCACCGGAAAGATGAACCCGACCGTCGGAAGCATGATCTTGATCGGCGCTTTCGCCGCCTTTGCCTGAATGAACTGTTTGCGCTCGGTGCGCAGCCGCTCCGCCTGCGATTCGAGTACACTCTTGACGGAGACGCCCAGCTGGTCGGCCTGCAACAGCGACGTGACGAACGCGGTCAGCTGCTTGACGTCGCAGCGGTCCGCCATCTCCTTGAGCGCCACCTTGCGCGGAACGCCCATCTGCACCTCGCGAATGGCGCTGCTCAGCTCGGTGAGCACCGTGTTTTTGTTCTTCGAGTATTGGCGGACGATTGCCGCGTCGAGGCCAAGCCCCGCTTCCACGCTCACCACCAAGAGATCCATCACGTCCGGCAGCTCACGGACAATCGCTTCCTTACGCGCCTTGACTCTGGCTTTGAGGAAGAAGCCCGCGCCGTAGACGGGAATGCAGGCCAGCACCAGCAGAATCAGCACGCGGTAGATCTGGTCGATCTGCAGAAATACATAAAGCACTGCGCCGCCGGCGACGAACACCAGCATTAGCAGGCTCTTGATATACGAATACTCCTGCGCGGAGAGTGAGAGCCCGGCCGCGCGGAGTTGTTTTTGCAATTTCAGGCTGCCTTTGCCCTGTACGGGCGTTTTGCTCTTTCCGGCGAGATGGCGAATCCGCTCGGAAAACCGCTTTGCGGCTGGGCGGAACACGCGCTCGGAAAAGG
Organism: Clostridia bacterium; assembly: GCA_036804025.1. Taxonomy (GTDB): domain Bacteria; phylum Bacillota; class Clostridia; order Christensenellales; family CAG-138; genus UBA7703. The sequence continues at coordinate 4,469 of DAIRTE010000158.1, forward strand.
ATTTCTTCAGTTCATCGTCGCCATAGACGCGCTCGCTGTTTTTGACCAGTGCAAAGCGCTTTCGCATTTGATCGCTCTTTCGGCCAAGGCCGTTGAGCAGCGAAATGAAGAGCAGAAACACCGCAAGGGTGCAGACCAATACGACCAACCGCATGCTTTGTTTCCTCCCCTACATCTTGATGTTGATAATCTTACGCACGAGCAGAAACCCGATGGTCTCCAGCACGACGGAGACAATCAGCATAACTCGACCGGACTGTGTGGTGAAAAACATATCCACATATCCCGGATTGATGAACATCAGCAGCACGAGGATGAAGATCGGCAATCCGCCGATGATCATGCCGCTCAGCCGCCCGGCGGAGGTCAGCGTCTTGACCTCGCCGCGCATGCGAATACGCTGGTTGATCGTATCCGAGATGTTCTCCAGAATCACCGCGAGATTGCCGCCAATCTGCCGCTGAATGATCACCGCGGAACACATCAGATCCAGATCCGGATTCTTCGTCCGCTGCACAAGCCGCGTCAGGCTGGTTTCCAGCGGCATGCCGAGCTGCGTTTCGCGAAACACGCGCAGGAACTCGCGGGAGATGGGTTCCTCCATTTCCTCGCCAACGTTTTTCATTGCCGTTTGGAAGGACTGTCCCGCGCGAAGCGCATTGCAGATGACGGTCATCGCGTCGGAGAGCTGCTTGCCAAGTTGCGCGAGCCGCCGGTTCTTTTGCAGCGTCACATACCCGATGGGCGCCGCCGCACCGACAATCACGAGCCCGATGGACAGGCTCAACGGCGCACCGAGAAACAGAGCAATGGCGGGCAGAATTGCGCCCGTGATCACCCAAATCGTAATGAACTCCTCCGCGCGCAGCGCAATTCCCGCAACGTAGAGTTCGTCCGCAATCTGATCCAGGCGGCGAAGGCGCGTGCGCTCTTTTCCGTTTTTCGTGCGGCGGGAGGCGGCCAGTTCCGGCGTATTGCCAAAGAACGCGCGTTTGCGCTGCTCAAACTCCCGTCTCTGTTTCGTTTGCAGCAATGCCAGAGGGTAAACCAAGCCAAACGCGGCAACGCCGCAGATCAACGCGACCAAGACTCGTAACATGCCTGTTTCCCTCCTTCTCTTTGTGCTCCTGTAAACGGTTTTCGAATTAGGAAAACCACTCGTCCTTCACGCCCGCGCCGCTCGCGGCGAGCTTGTCGCAGCAGCGGGGCTTGATTCCGGTGGCGCGGAAGCGTCCCTGAGAGCGTCCGTCACCGTAGTCATATCCAAAGATTTCCTGCGTCACGATCACGTCGCCTTCCATGCCCAGCACCTCGCTGATGCTGGTGATCTTGCGGCTGCCGTCCCGTAGACGCGTCTGCTGCACGATGATGTCGATTGCGGAGGCAATCTGCTGGCGAATCGCGGAGATCGGCAGATTCATGCCCGCCATGAGCACCATGGTCTCCAAGCGCGCGAGCATGTCCCGCGTGGAGTTCGCGTGGCCGGTCGTCATGGAGCCGTCGTGACCGGTGTTCATCGCCTGGAGCATGTCGAGCGCTTCCCCGCCGCGCACCTCGCCGACGACGATTCGATCCGGGCGCATACGCAACGCGTTTTTCACCAAGTCGCGAATCGCAATCTGCCCTTTTCCCTCGAGGTTTGCGGGGCGCGCTTCCAGCGTAAGCACGTGCTTTTGCTGGAGCTGGATTTCCGCCGCGTCCTCAATGGTCACAATGCGCTCGTCGTGCGGAATGTAGGCGGAGAGCACGTTGAGCAGCGTGGTTTTTCCGCTGCCCGTACCGCCGGAGACGACGACGTTCAGCCGTCCCTTGACACAGGCTTCCAGAAAGGACGCCATCTTAAACGTCAAGCTGCCGTAGCTGATGAGGTTCTCCACGGTCAGCGGGTTTTTCGAAAACTTTCGAATCGTGAGCAGCGGCCCTTTCAGCGAGAGCGGCGGAATCACCGCGTTGACGCGCGAGCCGTCCGGCAAACGAGCGTCGACCATTGGGGTTGCCTCGTCGATGTGCCGCCCCAGCGGGGAAACGATCCGGTCGATGACGTTGAGCAGCTGGTCGTTGTCGTAAAACGTTACGTCGCTGAGCAGGAGCTTTC
>DAIRTE010000159.1:0-6561 GCA_036804025.1 Clostridia bacterium
CGAGAGCAGGAACCCGTATCCCGTCTCCGCAAGGCCAAGCACCTGCTGGGCGAACACCGGCACGGCTACGCCGTAATTGAGCGCGAACGTCGAAACGACCGCGATGAACAGCATCGAAATAAACAGGTTTTCGTTCCGCCGGATGTACCTGAGCCCCTCCATGATGCTGTCCATCACGTTGAGTCTGACAGGGTCTTTCGGTACATCGCATACGATCGGATGGATGAAAAACAAGCTGATGAGCACCGCGGCGAAGCTGATGCTGTTGATCAGGACGCAGGCTGACACGCCGAGCGCGCCCATCACGATGCCCGCGACGGACGGGCCGATCATGCGCGCCGCGTTGAACGCGAGCGAGTTGAGCGCGATGGCGTTCATCAGGTCGTTATGGCCGACCATCTCCACGACGAACGACTGGCGAAGCGGCATATCGAACGTGTTGACCACGCCCATCAGACTGGCCGCGATGAGCAGCTGCCAGTAACGGATGCCGCCGGTGCGCGATAACAGCCAGAGCGAAAACGTGATGAGGATGAATGGACTACTATCATAAAACAGGACACCCACGAATCCAAAAAATGATATAATCCAAAAAAGCGAAGGGGTGTTTAAAATGACAACAAAGTACAGTGAGGAATTCAAAGAAGAAGCGCTAGCATTAGCGCGAGAGACGAGTGTAACCAACGCCAGCACAAAGCTTGGAGTATCAACCAAAGCGATATACAGCTGGCGGCAGCAAAAGCGGCTGACAGAAGCTCCTGAGGCGATAAACGGGGATATAGAATCGCAAAACCGACAATTACGGCGCGAGCTTGAGGAGCTTCGTCAAGCAAACACGATCCTCAAAAAGGCACTGGGTTTTTTCGCAAAGGGGTAGCATGGATACGGCCGCGCGAGGCGTACGCGTGGATTAGGGAGAATCGCGGGAAGAGCAGCATAAAGCTGTGCTGTGCAGTGTTGCATGTTGGGCGGCCGGGATATTACCGGTGGCTTCATGCTAAGGAACAGCCACATTACCGCGACGCCGTGCTATCCGAGCTGGAAGAAATACGCAGTGAGTACAAGAACATCGGCGTCTGGCAGATGCAACGGCGCCTTAAACGGACGCATGCCAGCTATGGCACGGTATATCGTTTATGCAGAGCAAACGGACTGATGGCCAAGCGTAAGCCGCACTCGATTACTAAAGCCGATAAGAACGCTAAACCGGCAGATGATCTTGTACGTCGCGATTTTCAAGCCGATACGCCAATGACAAAGCTATTAAACGATATTACTGAAATGAGATGTAAGGACGGGAAGCTGTATTTGGCGGCAACGCTGGACTGCTTCGATGGTGCGATCGTGGGTATGTCGATGGCTAGTAACAAGCGCGCAACACTGTGTAAGGAGAGCCTTGAAGCGGCTGTACACCGCTATGGGAAAACGGGCGGAATGATAATACATAGCGATCATGGCAGCCAATACACGAGCAATTTGTTCAGAGACTACCTGGAGAAAAACCATCTGCGCCAGAGTATGGGAGCAGTGGGAAGTTGTTTTGATAACGCCCGTATGGAATCGTTCTTTGCGACGTTTAAGAAAGAGCTTATTTACACGTTACCGCTTACGCAGCTGAGCTGTGACGAGGTAAAGAGAGTGATATTTCGATGGATTGAATGCAATTACAACCGTTTACGGCCGCATTCGGGAAACGCAGGCGACCTGCCACCGCTTGAAAAGCGGAATGCTTACTATGCCAAATCACAAGCCGCGTGATTTGCCAAGCACGAAGGGTACGGCGCTCCGCGGCCGCGCGGCCGACCTCCGGGGTCATTACAAGCCCCCGTCGATGGCTGATATTAGCCGAAAGCCGCCAATGTGTCAAGGGTATCGTTAGACCTTGACACACCGTCACCTTTCGGCTTAGCAGCCTACGCCGACGGGGTCATGCAATGACCGATGCCACTGTTTCTAAATTTGGGTGTCTCGTTTTGTTGACAAATCCACTCTTTATGCGGTGGCGCACGTGGAAGGACCCCAACTTCAATTACCGCTTCGATGGAATCGTCTACGCCGTATTTGTTTCGCTCGGATTTGCGGCGCTCGAAAATATCACCTATGTCCTGGGATACGGCCTGACGACAGCGCTGCTGCGCGCGCTGCTCGCCATCCCCGCGCATATGGGGTTTGCCGTGTTCATGGGCATCTTCTACTCGCGCGCCAAGCTCTGCACGGACGTGGGTAACACGCCGCGCAAGCGCCTGAACCTCTGGGCGGCATTTCTGATCGCTGTGCTGCTGCACGGATTCTACGACGCCTGCGTGATGATGGGCACCATTCTCTCCACGCTGCTGTTCGTTGCGTTCGTCATTGCGATGTACATTATCGTGATCCGGCTCGTGAAGAAGGAGTCCAGAATCGACAGTCCGGTATAACAGATATTCACATCCTGCCGCCGCGAAAGCGGCGGTTTTTTCTTGCGGTGAATGCTATAAAAACGGCCCGAAACAAGATTGCGCGCAATATAATCAGCACTCTACATTGATGAGTGCTAAATTTCACATTTTCATTACAAGTTGTCTGTTTTTTTGTAAAAATTATTTTGTAAGATAGGATTGTTCCGAAAGGAAAGGTTTTTCTGCAGAACGTTTTGCAGCCCCGCGCCGGGGATCGGCGCAAATACAAGATAAATTTTCCAAAGGAGGAGAATGGATATGTTCGAACTGGTACCGTATGGCAGAAGGCGCAACCTGACGTTTTACAATCCCTTTGAAGAACTCGAGACAATGCAGAACCGCCTGTTTGGCGTCAACGTCGTCCGCGAGTTCAGAACTGACATCCGCGACGCCGGCGAGAGCTATATGCTGGAAGCCGAACTGCCCGGATTCAAGAAGGAAGACATTAGCGTCAACATCGAGGGCGACACGCTGACCATCCGCGCCGAGCGCAACGAGGAGAACGAGGAGAAGGACGGCAAGGGCAACTTCGTCAAGCGCGAACGTTGCTACGGCAGTTTCTCCCGCAGCTTCGATATGACAGGTATCCGCACCGAGGACGTCTCGGCGGCTTATGAGGACGGCATCCTCAAGCTAACGCTTCCCAAGAAGCAGGAAACCCTGCCCGCGTCGCGCAAGCTGGAGATCGCGTAAAAAGTTCAGTCGGGAGGTTCGCCTCCGAAACAAAATCGGGCTGCCGGAAACGGCAGCCCGATTTTCTTATGCCGCATAACTGAAAATGCACTCAACAGAGTGAAAAATAATATATTTGATAATCATTCTTGACAAAGTCATAATAATTGGATAAAATCAAATCGTACCAAATGAAAGGAGCGTTTCACCATGAAACTCTATGATATCACCGTAAAAGGCAGAGCGGGCGAGGACATTTCGCTCGCGGATTTTAAGGGCAAGGTTCTTCTCATCGTCAATACCGCTACCGGCTGCGGCTTTACGCCGCAATATGCCGGGCTGCAGAAGCTCTATGAAGCGTACCGCGAAAAGGGCTTTGAGATTCTGGACTTCCCCTGCAACCAGTTTGCGGGGCAGGCGCCGGGCACAATCGAAGAGATCCAGAGCTTCTGCACGTTGAACTACGGGACGACGTTCCCGCGGTTTGCGAAGATCAACGTAAACGGCAAAAACGCCAGCGAGCTTTATAAATTCCTCAAGAGCGAGAAACAAGGCCCAACGGGCGCGGCCATCAAGTGGAACTTTACCAAATTCCTGATCGACCGGGAAGGCAACGTGGTCAAGCGCTTCGCTTCCGCCGACACGCCGGAGAGCATCGAGAAGGATATCGTCGCGCTGTTGTAACGGCAGACGAGAGAAGAAACCCGTTTTGCGAAGCTTCGTTTTTGAAAGGGAGCGATACCATTGAATGAATCAAACATAAACATCGCGATGCTCTGCGGAGACGCGGAGAACGGAGCTTACGACGCGCTGCTGCTGCAAAATCAGCTTTGCTTTCCGCTCTACGCGGTATCCAAAGAGGTTGTCAGGCTGTATAAGCCGTTTCTTGATGAAATCGGGCTGACCTACACGCAGTATATCGCCATGATGGTTCTCTGGGAGAAGCGGTCCGTCACCGTCAAGGAACTCGGAGAAAACCTCTATCTGGACAGCGGGACGCTGACGCCGCTCCTCAAGAAGATGGAGGCGCAAGGGTACGTGACCAGGCAGAGGAACGCGCAGGACGAGCGCAGTGTGATCGTAACGGTCACGCGTGCGGGAGACGAATTGCGGGATAAGGCCGCTTCGTTCCCGGAGAAAATCGGGAAATGCCTGCCGCTGACGGCGGAAGAGTCCAAAACGCTATACCGGCTGCTCTATAAAGTGCTTAGCGCGATTCAGTGACAGGATGGATGATCATCAAAAGACAACCGCTTATATGGTTGTCTTTTTGTGTTTGCGTGCGGAGCTGCCGGAGTTACACCAGAAAATCCACGGTGTATTTTTCACTGTGATAGATCGTTTCCAGAACGGCGAACGGGCGGTGCGCTTTGTCATAGTCGATGCTGCGGATGCGCAGCGCGACGCCCTTCTTCTTTCCAAACAGCGCCACGGCGTCGTCTCCCGTGACCGTCACGGCGTTGATGCGCCGCTTGGAATACCCGTTGATCAGGTTTAAAGAGAATTCGCGGTACAGCAGGTCGTAAAGCGACTCCTTCTCAAAATCATACTGCGGAAGGCGCGGAAAACGCCGGAGCGAAAGCCATACGGTTTCGATTGCGATCGGGTCTAGATCCGCCAAACGGATGCGCTTGAGGAGAAACACGGGCTCGTCCGGCTCCAGCTCCAGGTGCTCGCGGATCTCACCAGCCGCGAAACCTTCGCCCGCGAACAGGACCTTGCTCGACGGGTGAAGGCCGAGAGCGAGCATTTGGCTGGTGAAGCCCTGCTTCTGAGACGTTTTATTCAACTCAAACTGCGAAACGAATGTCCCCTTGCCCTGCACGCGGTAGAGGATACCTTCGTTTTCCAGCGCGTCGATGGCGCGGCGCACGGTCATGCGCGTGGTATGGAACTGCTTGCTGAGTTCCGGTTCGGACGGGATGGTCTGGCCGCGCGCAAATTCGCCGCTGTCTATGCCGGCGTTGATGTGTTCTATGATCTGGCGAAAGATTGGCTTATCGTTTTCGCTCATTTCGCTCAACCCCTCAAAGTCGTATTCTGTCGATATCGGATAATTACATTATATAACTGTTATGCAAAAAAGCAAGATGCAACCATATTTTAGGATTTTTTCTGCAATTAATCAACATTTTTGTGGTTCGTTATTCATAAACAAGATAACGGTGGTATATCGGAATACAAGAATCAGTAATAGAATACTGCTTTTACGCGGGGAAAGAAGAAAGCGCCGGATACGCTCCGACGCCACGGCTTGCTCCGGCGGGCCATCAATCGAGGATCGTACCGTCCGTTGCGATGGTGACCACCTGCCAGGGAATCTGTTTGCCGCTCGCTGCCAGCGCTTTTTTCACGGCATACTCCATGCCGCCGCAGCAGGGAACCTCCATCTTCACGACGGTGATGCTCCGGATATCGTTATTCCGGAAGATCTCCGTGAATTTATCCGCGTATTCCGTCATATCCAGCTTCGGGCAGCCGATGAGCGTCACGTGGTTTTTGATGAACCGCTCGTGAAAATCCGCGCGGGAAAACGCCGTGCAGTCCGCCGCGATCAGCAGTTTGGCGTGGTGGAAATAAGGCGCGTTGACGGGTACGAGCTTGATCTGCACCGGCCACTGGCTCAGCTGCGACGGCGCGGCGTTCTCGAAATTGGCCGGAACGCGGGCCGATTCTATGGAACGCTCCGTGCGCTCGATGGTGCGGCTGCGTATCCCCGGACAGCAGCAAGCGGGCGCGGCGGCGGGCGCTTTTTGCTGCTCCTGCGCCTGTTTGGCTTTCACCGCGGCTTCGTCATAGGCCGCCGCTTCGCGCTCGATAAACGTGATGGCCCCCGTCGGGCAGGCGGGCAGGCAGTTGCCGAGGCCGTCGCAGTAGTCGTCCCGCAGGAGTTTCGCCTTGCCGTCCACCATGGCGATGGCGCCTTCGTGACATGCGCCCGCGCAAGCGCCGCAGCCGTTGCAGAGTTCTTCGTCGATTTGTATGATTTGACGGATCATATGGATCAATTCCTTTCGATCGGTTCGGATTCGGTCCTAGCGGTATTGCGCATTGACACCGTAAGAGCAGTATAATATGATAATCAAAACAAATCCGTTGTAAAAACAACGAAGAAACGAAGAAAGATTTGATAGTATCATAGCGGAAAGGAATGAATCCTATGCCAAATGCAAAAGACCCGCACATATCTTTCGCATATTTAAAGAAAACGGCGCTCTTTCGCGGCATGACGCAGGAGGAGCTGCCGACGCTGATCGGCTGCATCGCGCCGGTCTACCGCGACTTTACAAAAAACGAAATCATCCTGCGCCAGGGCGAGGACATCACCTCGGTCGGCATGGTGCTCACAGGCAGGGTTCAGGTTATCGAGGAGGACTTCTGGGGCAATCGCAATATCATAGCAGACGTCTGGCCGGGCGATCTGTTCGGAGAGTCCTACGCGTTTCTGCCG
>DAIRTE010000160.1:0-6551 GCA_036804025.1 Clostridia bacterium
ATGGAAAGCGTAACCACGATGGAAAGCGTAACCACGCACGATATTCCCCCCGTCTTCCACACCTCTTCGAAAGGCAAAACCCTGTCGCTCAGCAGTGCCAAGCATGCGCTGCTTGCGCAGTCCCTCATCAAACCCGTTGGACGTGTGTTTTACCTGCAGCGCTGCGGCGTCCCGCTCAGCAGCGCGCTTGCGGGAGAGTATTCCCACCCGGCATGTCATATCGCGTCTGCTCGTGTGTTCCATTCGGATACAATCCTCCACGTATCCGGCGGCTGGCACGACGCAGGCGATTACGGACGATATGTTGTGCCCGCATGTAAAGCAGTCGCCGATATGCTTCTGGCGTTTCGGGCCACGCCAGAGGCATTCGGTGACGACTGGACCATTCCCGAGAGCGGAAACGGCGTTGCCGACATTCTCGACGAAGTCCGCTTTGAGCTCGACTGGCTGTTTAAAATGCAGCGCAGCGACGGCGGCGTTTACCACAAGGTGACCTGCGTCAGCTTTCCGGACATGGTCTCGCCGGAAGCAGAAACCAACGAACTCTTCGTCTTTCCCGTCTCCACGACCGCAACAGGCGATTTCGCAGGCGTGATGGCAATGGCCTACTCGGTCTACGAGTCGGTCGACAAAACGTTTGCCAAAAAGTGCCTCCGTGCGGCAATCAGCGCCTATGAGTTCCTGAATCACTCCGCTCCGCTGCCGTTCCACAACCCCGCCGGCGTTGTGACCGGCGAGTATGACGACGAAAACGACGCGGACGAGCGCTATTTTGCCGCCGCCGCGCTCTATCAGGCGACCGGGCTGAACCAGTATCTGCAGGACGCCGCCGCGCTCTACAAGAACGGACGCTCCGCCGATTTCGGTTGGGCGGACATGGGCGGCTATGGCAACGCGCTGCTGTTCTTTGGCGACCGCGTCTGCGAGGACGACCTGCTTGTCAGCCGCATTCGCGCGGATCTGCTTGCCACAGCGGATCGTCTCGCCGAGCGCACGGAAGCCAGCGAATGGGGTGTTTCGCTGACCAACTTCCTCTGGGGCAGCAACATGTATCTGCTCAACAACGCCATGGCGCTCTTGCTTGCCAACGATGCGCAGGAGAACGAGCGGTACGTACGCGCTGCGCGCGCGCACCTGGACTACATTCTCGGCCACAACCCGCTCGGCGTGAACTACATCACCGGCGTGGACGAAACCTCACCGAAGCACCCGCATCACCGTCCCTCCGCCGCGGCGGGCAAGGCGATGCCCGGCATGCTCGTCGGCGGGCCGGACGAATACCTCCACGACCTCGCGGCAAGAACGCTGCTCTGCGGCAAACCCGCGGCGGAGCGCTATCTGGATTCCGTGGAGAGCTACTCGACAAACGAGGTCGCGATCTACTGGAACAGCGTGCTGCTCTATGTGCTCGCGCGGTTCTCGCGATTCGAATCGAAGTAATCAAAACAAAAACAGTCGAACACACACGGCGGAGCATCTAGCCCCGCCGTTTTTATATCGCTTAATCATTTGTCTTCACAAACGTGTTCATTTGAGAAGTGCTCTGCCGTCGGCGATTGATTACAATAGAAGAACTTGTCGTACCAAGTTAGGTTTGTATAAACACAAAATTAAATCCGTGTTCGAAGCAGAAAGGAGCGTTGTTTCACCATGTCCCCATTGACAATCTATCGTTACACGATGTTGCGCAGCCGTAGCGTATTGATTCGCGAATATGGCAAAACATTCTGGCAAACGTTTCGGCAGCTCTCCGCCCGGTACTTTCACGAGGTTCGCCCGCAGGTGCCCGACATCGGCAAGAGTATTTTCTCTTTGAACTATCAGTTTCTGCCTGCCTACGTCGCCTGGTATCGTGCGTTTTCCGACCTGAATCTCTCGCCGGAAGAAATCGACCGGAACATCTGGATGATGAACGACAAAATGGTCTCCAACGTTCCGCGCTGGCTCTCCAAGGCGGTTGGCCAGCAATACTACAAGTCGTTCCAGCAAAAGGCCGCGTCGCATCTGGAGCGGCAAACCAAGCACCAGTCGCACCCGCTGGACTGGACGATCGAGTACCGAAAGCTCTCCGAGGAAACGTTTGAAATCGACATCCTGTCCTGCCCGTTCCAGCAGCTCTCCGGCAAGCTGGGCGCGGCGGGGCTGCTGCCCGGCATCTGCCGCATGGACTATCTGTTTGCCAATCGTCTCGGCAACGGCTTTACGCGAACCAAGACGCTTGGCGACGGGGACGACTGCTGCAACTGCCACTATGAGCTGGTTGGAAACTGCGCCTGGGCGCCGGAAACCGGCTTTGTGGATCGAAAGTAAGAATCGAAGATAAAAAGAACGGCGGGGCTTTCGCTCCGCCGTTTTATTGCCTCAGGTATATCTCTTATTTTAATATCTCTTATTCTAATATCTCTTTCGGTAAAACGCTTTCAAGCGGAACGGAGAAGTCCTTGCCGGAGTCTTTTCCACAGTTGGAGCAGTAATACGCCGTGTCGGTGACATCGCTTTCGTCTCCAATCACAACCGTGTCCGACGAACTGTATTCATACTCGACAGCATGATGGCTGCTTTTCCGCACTTGAACACGGCTGAAGCACTGATCGCAAACCATCCTGCTTAATAGGTCCTGTTGTAACGCAAAATCGCGCAATGATCGGGATGTTTCCGGCGGAATGCTCTTTTTTTGCTCCTGAACAATCTTTTTAGCGGATCGCAGGAGCGCGAAAAGAATCTCCTTGTCCTGCGATTCAAGCAATATCTGTTCAATAAGAGCGGGTTCTACGATTCTTTCGGCGGCATTCTCGCGGACAATCGAATCCCGATCCCGAACTGCTAATTCTGCCAAGAGCTTTTGATCGGACGACTGATTCGCGAACTCTCTACGGAACTCGAAGTAGGTCTGCGTGCGTTTGATGCGACTCATAATCAAGAAGAAAAACGCAATCATCAACAGAAGCGCTAGTATTGTTCTTCCGCCCAGCGAAGGAATGAACCGGAAGATTAAGAGAAAACCAGCGGCTGTGAGCGCTAGAATTAGTAACGTAATGCCAAACGACAGCGCGTTCTTTTTGAAATAACGGAGAAACAAAGCCCAGCCGGTTTTCGCCGTCAAACCATTATGTTTCATATCTGCATCCTTCCTCTTCACCAGGTTTCTGAACGAGAGACGCCGGAACTTTCCGATATCATCGATTGTAATACTACTAAACCACGAATCCAATCAAAAAACAACTTGTAAATCAAACAAGAAAAAACAGTACGTTCAGGCGACCCTGTTCGTACTGCTCTCTGTTCTTTATAATTGGAGAAATTCTTTTATTCCAGCCCCAGTTGCTCCCCTGCCGCCTGTTCCGCGGCTTTGCAGGTTTGATATGCCCGCTCGAGATCCGCGCCGCAGCAGAGCACGCCGTGGTTCATCAGCAGGCAACCGTTGCGGTCGCCCATTGCGCCGAGCGCAACCTTCGAGAGTTTCTTGGTTGAGGGCAGCGCATGCCCCGCACAGCGCATCTCCGCGCCGACCAGCTCCTTCATCTCGCCGGAGATGCAGCAGAGCGTCTTTCGCGCGGCGGCAAACACGCCGCAGCGCTTCGCATGGGTATGAATGCTCGCGCCGACGTCCGGCCGCGCGGCGAACAGGTCGCGATGCAGCCGCTTCTCGCTCGTCGGCTTGCGCTGAGCGCCGTAGTCCAGCGTCGCAAGATCGACCTTCACGATGTCGTCCGGCGTGAGGTAGTGATAGGCCAGCCCGCTCGGGGTGCAGAGCATGGATGTTTCATCCAGTCGCACGGCGATATTGCCCCACGTGCCCTGCACAAGTCCTTCGTCCACGAGCTGGATGCCGCAGGCAACGATTGCCTCGCGCAGTTCCTGTTCGCGCGCGGAACGCTCCGGCTGCCCGGCAAGCGTCTTCTCCCGCTTGGCCTCCGCGCGGGCGGATTCCTCGTCCAGATTGATCTTCGAGTACTTCTTTTGATAGATCAGGTGCATCAGCGCGGCGGAGAACAGCGGAACGCGCTTCGCCCCGCCAATCTGCTTGGCGAGGATATGCGTCATCGCCGCTTTTTCCAGCAGAATTGCGCCCGTGATCGCCTCGCTCGCCGCGCGCCCGGTCAGGAGCATGCCCTGCCCGCGCACGAAACAGCTGTTGCGGTTCTTGAGGCAGCGCTTGAGTTCGCTCTCCGACAAGGACTTTGCCACGCGGGCGGTCAGGCCGACGATCTGCGCCATGTCGTCCAGCTCGGCGGTCAGCGAGTCGTTGTGTTCCGCAATGTCCCGCGCGTAGGTTCCGGAGAGCAGCAGTAGCGTCTTTGCCTCCGGCTTGATCGAAAACGCCTGGAGAAACGGCTCTTCCGCCGTGCTGCCCGCGAGTTCCTGCATGGAAAGGTCGCCCGCGTTCGAGCCGCCCAGTTCGGCGTAAAACACTGTGCCGTCGTCCCCGCGCAGCGCCGCCTGAACCACGCCGCTCTTATCCGAAAGCAGCTGCTCGTGCCGCAGTTGCGCGGAAATCTCCAGAAATATTTGAATTGCTTCGGGTTTCGTCATTTGATTCTATCCTTTTCTTCCGATGTTCGAAACGTTCGAACTTATTCGCTGACTTCCGCGGTAAACCGCTGACCGTTCGCTTCCTGATAAAGATCGGCAAGCGAGCGGTAGAGTTTTTGATACTGCGAAAACAGAGCATCGTAAACGCCTTTGTTCTCCAGATTCGGCGTAAAGCTCTCGCTGACGCGAACAAACTTCTTCGCCGCCGGAAAGTCCGGCAGTTCGCCCAGCCCAATCAGCGCGACAACCGCCGCGCCAACCGCGCCGGCGTTACGCGGGTTTTCCACCACGCTGATGTTGCGCCCCGTCACGTCGGCCAGAATCTGCATCCAGCCCTTATCCAGCGCGCCGCCGCCGATGATGCGAATGTCGTTGCAGGCAATGCCGTAATCCTTGCAGTAGTTTTGCAGAATCCAGCGGATGTTGTAGGCAATTCCCTCGTAAACCGCACGCATCAGGTGCTCGCGGGTATGCACCATCGAGATGTTAAAGAGCGTTGCCCGCGTGGTCGTGCTCGAAACGGGACAGCGTTCGCCGAGCATCCAAGGCGTGCAGATCAGCCCGTCGCTGCCCGGTGGCACGGAGGCAATCACCTCGTCCATGAAGTTGAACACGCCGTTGCCGTACTTTTCTTTCTCATGGCGGAAGAACTGGTCGCGAAACCACTCGATGTTCGCGCCCGCGCTCTCCGTAATCCCAGCGATTAGGTTCATGCCCGGGTCCGCGCTCTGAATCGCCGCCGCGCCGTGCTTAAAGCTGTCGCCCGTCTTCGTTGCCGCCGCAACCCACGCGGAGGTGCCGAGGTACACGTGAACGTCCCCGTCCTCCTGCTGTCCCGCGCCAACCGCCGCGGACTGCACATCGTCGCAGCCGCCGAACACGGGCGTGCCTTCCAGCAGCCCCGTCTCAGCCGCTGCCTCGGCCGTCAGCCCGCCGATGTTGTCCGTGCTCTTGACCAACGGCGGCAACTTCTTCATGTCGATGCCCGCCAGCGGGAGCACGCTCATCCAGGTCTTCTTTTTGAGGTCGAAGCCATAACCGCTCGCGCCGGATAGTTCGGTGACCATCTTGCCGGTGCAGCGGAACTTGAGGTAGCCATTCACGTCCAGAATGCGATAGGCGTTGTTGTAGACGTCCGGACGCTCTTCCTTGAGCCAGATGATCTTGGCAATGCAGTCCTTGCCCATAATCGGCGTTCCGGCGAGCATCGTAAACACGCGCCTTCCGCCGACCTTCTTCATGATTCCCTGCGCCTGCTTTTCCGCACGCCCGTCCACCCAGGTGATGTTCGGGTAGAGCACGGTTCCGTCTTCCGAAACGGGGATGACGCCCTGCGCCTGCGTGGAGAACACGATTGCCGCAATGCTGTCCGGCGAAAGATCGTTGTCCGAAAGCACCCGTCTGCTCGTTTCGCAGACGGCTTTCCAGTAGTCCGCGGGATCCTGCTCGACCCAGGCGGGGTTTGGATAATACGTCGGGTACGGCGCGCTCGCCGTCGCGCGGATCGATCCGTCGAAGCGAACGAGCACAGCCTTGTCCGAACTGGTACCGATATCGTGCGCTAAAATATAACGTTCCATCTGGTTGCCTCCCAAAGCAAGATTTTAGCAAACAACTTGTTTTTCGTTCTTTTTTCAGTTCTTTCCGGTATTCTCGACCTTCGAAAACACATGCTCAAAGCGGTTCAGCGCGTCGGCGATCACCTCGTCGGTGTCCGCCAGAGAGGTGTAGAGCCGGCTGCCTGCGAGCGTGACGATTCCGTTGGCCATATAGGCGGCTCCCATGCGCTCCATGGATTCCTTGCGCCGCGTCATCATCGCCTTGTTGTTTAGAAGCCCCAGCGCGGATTTGACGAAGCTCATGCTGGAGTAATCGTAGCTCATCGCGCCCGTGCATTCGAGGTGCACGATCGAGCCCTGGTTATACGCAACAAACGGCAGATTGTATTTCGCGATCAGGCTTTTCAGTCCGTCCGTGAGCTTGTCCCCCTGCCTGCCCGCGATCTCGCAGGCGTTGGT
>DAIRTE010000161.1:0-6535 GCA_036804025.1 Clostridia bacterium
GCTCTGGATTTCGCCGATATTCGACTCGCCGAACGACGACAACGGCTACGATGTGCGCGACTACCGCGCAATCATGACCGAGTTTGGCACCATGGCGGACGCAGAGGAACTGATCAGCGAGCTGCACAAGCGCGACATGCGGATCATTCTGGACATCGTGGTCAATCACACGTCGGACGAGCACGAGTGGTTCATCGACTCCGTGAAGAACCCGTCGGGCAAGCACGGCGACTATTACATCTGGCGCAGAGGCAAGGGCGTGTTGCCGCCAAACAACTGGAACAGCTTCTTCTCCGGCCCCGCTTGGGAAAAGGTGGACGAGCGGGACGAATACTACCTGCATCTCTTTTCGAAGAAACAGCCCGATCTCAACTGGGAAAATCCGGCGGTGCGGGACGACGTCTGCGGCATCATCGACTTCTGGCGCGAAAAGGGCGTGGACGGGTTCCGGCTCGACGTCATCAACTACATCAGCAAAACCTCTCTGGAGGACGGCAGCGAATTGCTGGGCAAACTCCTCCAGTTTACGGGAATTGAGCATTATTTCTACGGAAATCGACTGCACGAGTATCTGCACGAACTGCGCACACGAGCATTCAAGGACGCGTTCACGGTTGGCGAAACGCCCGGTACCGGACTGGAGATGAACAAGCTCCTGACCGCGGACGAGCGCGAGGAACTCAACACTGTGTTCAGCTTTGACCATCTGGAAAACCTCGGCAAGAACCGATTCGACAACTACCGCTACAACCTCAACCACCTCAAGCGCTGCTTTGGCAAGCTCGAAGGCGCCTATGCGGACGTCGCCTGGCCGAGCATCTTTGTCGAAAATCACGACAACCCGCGCATGGTCTCTAAGATTGATCCGCGCGAGGAATATCGCGATTTTATCGCCAAGCTGCTCGCCGTGGTGCTGCTGACTGCGCGCGGAACCGTGTTTCTTTATCAGGGGCAGGAGCTCGGCGCTGCGAATGTGGACTTTCAAGATCTCTCGGAACTTAGGGACATCGAAAGCCTGAATAAATACGAGAGCCTCATCGAGTCCGGCGTGTCACCGGAAGCGGCTTGGAAGACCGTCCTTTGCGGCACGCGCGATCACGCGAGAACACCAATGCAATGGACGAACGGAACGTATGCGGGCTTCTCCGAGCACGAACCCTGGATTCGCGTGGGCGACAAGGATACTTACAACGCCGAAGGCGAAATGCAGGAGGAAACCTCCGTCTGGCACGCCTATCAAACGCTGATTGCGCTGAGAAAGGCGCATCCGGCGCTGGTCTACGGCAGGTTTGAACCGGTGGAAGCCAACAAGGACGACGTGTTCTGCTATTACCGGGACAACGGAGACGAGCGGTTCTACATCGAAATCAATCTTTGTGCGCGCAACATCAGCCAGCCGCGCGTCAAGGGCAAGATGGAGCTTGTCTACTCCAACTATATGGCGCAGGGCGATGGTCTTCAGCCGTACGAGGCAAACGTCTATCGAATCGATGCACCGGTGTTCGATACGATCCATTAAGGCGAGTATCCGTGTAAAACGACAGGAAGCAATGTAACGTTTTCGTGAATTGGGCGGGAGGACGGTTGTCTTCCCGCCCAATTTTCATTACACTCAATTCGAGTAGTTTGGAAGAGTGCGCGCAACATGGCGCGCATTCGATGAAGGAGAGCGCATGAAGAAACGGTTGATCCGCATTCTAAGCATATTGTTATTGCTCTGTATGATGGGGCTTCCGTTGTCGAACGCGCATGCCGCAGGAATTACGACCGGCATGATCTCCGGGGACAACATTGCGTTGCGTAAGACCGCCTCGAGCAGCGGCTCGCTGATTACGCGGCTGCGCGAAGGAACGATCGTCAAGATTCTGGAAACGAACGTGAACTCGGAATGGTACCGCGTCGAAGCCGCGAACCGGACGGGCTATGTCAACCGCATGTACGTCAACATTGACGCGTCGCTGGCTTCCTACCAGATGAGTTATACGGGCACCATCATCAACTGCGACACCGAGATCAACGTGCGCGCATCCGCTTCGGCGAGCGCAAAGAAACTCGGCGCCGCGAAGAAGGGGGAGCAGTTCAACGTCACGCAGGCCTATGCCTCCGGCGCCTGGCACGCCATCGATTTTAACGGAACCACGGGCTATGTCTCCGCGGACTACGTCGAACTCAAGGCGAGCGTTGGAAACGACGTGCTCTCCGGTTTGGAGATTACGGGAGGAACGCTCTCGCCAAAGTTTTCGCCAACCGAATATGGCTATGTGCTGACCGCAACGCAGGGCGAAGTGGTTGTCAAGGGAATTGCCAACGACGGCGTAAAGGTCAGCATCGGCTCGACGGGCATCGCGAGCGCGAAATACACCATCAACTCCGGCAACAGCAAGACCATTCGCATCACGGTGAACGGAAAGGTCAAATATTCGATCTATCTGGTTCGGGACGTGCTGACCGTTGGCACCTGGAACATCAAGCGCGGAAACGACAATCTCGTGATGCAGGGTTGGCTGATCGCCGCGCAGAAGCCGGATATTCTCGGCGTGCAGGAAGTCTATATCAACAAAAAAGAGATGACGAACAACCTTCTCTCGGTGCGGACGCGAAACACGCAGAACATGTCCTTTGCGGAGACGATTGCTTATGACTCCGGCGGGCGCTACGGAATTGGCCAGATTTCGAAGTTCAAGCCGCAAAACGAGCAGATCACACTGCTTTCGAGCGAGGACAAGGAGCAGCGCTGCCTGCAAAAAGAGGAGTACATCATCGACGGAAAGCGCGTCTCCGTCTACAACACGCATTTCTCCTACGAGTCCGCCACAATTCGCAAGAAGCAGTTTTCCGAAGTGCTCGCAATTATGGACGCAGACAAGAACGACTACAAAATTCTCACCGGCGACTTCAACGCGGAAGAGAAGGAGTTTAGCGGATTTCTCAAGAATTACCGCGTGATCAACACCAGCGAGACGAAATTTTACGACTACAAGTATAAGCGAATTGCGATGTCGCAGATTGATAACATCATTGTTTCGAAGAACATCACCGTGCTCAACGCCCGCGCAATCCCAACGGAGTATTCCGATCACTATCCGCTGTTTGCGTTTCTCGCGTTAAAATGAACGGGAGCAATAGAAAGACTCCGCCAATTGGCGGAGTCTTTTGCGTACAGAAGCTCTTTAAGAACGATTACTGGAAAGAAATTGTATTGACGTACCCATCGCGGGATTCCAAGGCGTTCTTGCCCGCGTACTTCTTAGCATCCTTGCCAAAGAGCGCGTCCGGCCCGTACCAATCGTTGCCGACGATGCAGGAGACACGATAATAGCCGGTTGGCAACAGCACCGTTGCCGACTTGCCGCCGACGATGAACAATCCCGCGCTCAGCGTTCCCTCTTCGGAAACGTCCTCGCCGGAGATGGCGTAAAGGCGAATGTAGTAGTAGCGCCCGAGCGTTCCGCCGGCTTTGAACACGATCTTATTGCCGGTGCTCGTGCCTTCGAGTACCGTGCCGGACGCGGGCGGGTCGAGCGGCTGGATGCGCCAGACGGCGTTGACCGCGTCGGACGCGGTCGCTTCCGCCTGCTGCTTGGCGGCCGTTACGCGGGCAATCAGGTCGTTCGCGTCGGTCAATGCGTATGTGCCTGCTGCCACGTCGTAGGACGCTAAGATCGTGTCCTGTACGCGGGGCATAACGGAGGTATCCATGCAATCCAGTCCGTCCGTGGTGAGCACAACGGTGATCGGGTCTCCATAGAAGGATTGGTTGTAGGAGTTGACATACGCCTCGCCGAGCACGGAGTAGACCGCTGCCGGGTCGGGGTATGACAATGTGGCCGTATACGCGCCGTCCGATGCTTGCGTGATGTTTGAGAATTCGACCAATGCGGCATATTCCGCGCCGCCGAGCGGCTCGTCAAGCAATGCGGACAGGGAGCTGTTGAGCTGCGCCAGTTGAGCGTTCTTTTGATACGTTTCGTTTGCTTCCAGAATCCGAAGCATGCTACTGTCGACGGACTGCCGAATCGCCGCTTTGCTGCTTGTGGTGATGGATGCCGTCCAGCCGTTGCCGGAGGACATGACGTCGAATGTGACGGGAACGCTGGTGTAGGAGGTGGAGGGGTTCTTGAGCGCATAGGTCTCCAGAGCCTGCCGAATCGAAAGGATCGCTTTCTTTTGATATTGCTCCAAACTGGTGGTGCTCGCATCCGGTTCCGGAACGGTATAGGGTACGCTTTGAAACTCAGCGCTCGTATAATCCGGTATTTCGACCGAAATTGTGTAGTTCACCACACTCTGCTTCGGGTCGATCTTTGAGTAGCCATCCTTCACCTGTGTTGAAAGATCGCGCACCACGATGTAATAGTCCGAGTAACCGACAATCGCCTGCTCAATTGCTTTCTGGTGCTGCGAAGCCGCGCCGCACGCGCTGAGCGCGAGCGTGATTATAATAATTAGAAGCGGCAATCCAATGCGGCGTAATTGCTTCATAGGCGTTTCCTCATCGAGTCGAGTTGATCACATATTGCTCAAATAGTATTACATGTATATGCAATATACGGCATACATACTGTAACACACGGCGGATTCCGCGTCAATTGACCAATTGGAACAGTTGCACAATCTCAGGATATTTGACCGGAAACGTCCTGCTTTCTGCGGCGAGAAATGTGAAAGAGAGCGCCGAAGCGCTCTCTTTGTTGCAGTTGGATATTCGATTACTTCGCGTCGACCTTCGCCATGTGCGAAATGAGGTCGAGCACTTTGTTGGAATAACCCCACTCGTTGTCGTACCAGGCGACGAGCTTGACGAAGTGATCGTTCAGGCTGATGCCGGCGTCTGCATCGAAGATGGAGGTACGCGGATCGGTGTAGAAGTCCGAAGAAACAACTTTGTCCTCGGTGTAACCGATGATGCCCTTCCACTCGGGGGCTTCGGAAGCGGCCTTCATGACGGCCTTGATCTGGTCATAGGTCGCGGCCTTCTCCAGACGGACGGTCAGGTCGACAACGGAGACGTCCGGCGTCGGAACGCGGAGCGACATACCGGTGAGCTTGCCGTTGAGGGAGGGGATGACCTTGCCGACGGCCTTGGCTGCGCCGGTCGAGCTGGGGATGATGTTGTGCGCTGCCGCACGGCCGCCGCGCCAGTCCTTCTTGGACGGGCCGTCAACGGTCTTCTGCGTCGCGGTGATGGAGTGAACGGTCGTCATGAGGCCTTCGATGATGCCGAAGTTGTCATGGATGACCTTCGCCAGAGGCGCGAGGCAGTTGGTGGTGCAGGACGCGTTGGAAACAACGTTCATGTCCTTGGTGTAGGAATCCTGGTTGACGCCCATGACGAACATCGGAGCATCGGCCGACGGAGCGGAGATGACGACCTTCTTGGCGCCGCCGACGAAGTGCGCGCTGGCCTTGTCGGTGGTGGTGAAAATACCGGTGGACTCGACGACGTATTCCGCGCCGGCATCCTTCCACGGGATTTCGTTTGCGTTCATGCAGGCATAGACGGCGGTTTCTTCGCCGTTGACGACGAGCTTGCCATCCTTGATGGCGATGTCGCCCTTGAACTGACCATGCACGGTGTCATAACGGAGCATGTAAACCATGTACTCCAGGTCGATGAACGGATCGTTGACTGCAACGACTGCGATGTCGGGGTTGGCTACGGCTGCGCGGAAGACCAGGCGGCCGATACGGCCAAAGCCATTGATGCCTACTTTGATTGCCATATCTATGTTCTCCTTTTATTGATATACGTAGGAATTCGTGGGTGGGTCAAACTTCTTAAAACCCAAAGTATTGTACAATATCTGCCGTATATGCGCAAGAAAAAACTTTCTTAGCGCGGCTCACAAAACGCGTTGAATCGCTCTTTTTGGATCGATTACAACGAAACAAGCGTAGATTAGTCGAGGTTGTATTTCTCCGAAACGATGTACAGCGGCCTGCCTTTGAGCTCGTCGTACATCCTTCCTAAGTACATGCCCTGCAGCCCCATAAAGAAGAGCGTGAGCCCCTGCACGAGCAGAATTCCGTCCGCCGCCCAGAGCCAGCTCGCGACGCCGCGAACAATCGCGACGATGATCAGCGCCAGCAGGCCGAGGCCAGCGAGCACGCAAAGGCCGATTCCAAACTGCATCGGCAGCGTGAGCGGTTTGTCCGAAAAACCGGTGATGCCGTCGCTCGCGAGACGAAGCATCTTTTTGAGCGTGTACTTCGTTTTGCCCGCGAAGCGCTCCTGCCGCTCGTATTCGATTGGCACCGCGTTGTAGCCCATCCAGGCGGACATGCCGCGCAGGAAGCGGTTGTGCTCGCGCATCTGCAAAAACAGATCGGCAACGTTGCGGCCGATGAGCCGGAAATCACCCGTGTCGAGCGGAATGGGGTAGGCGCTCATCCAGGAGAGCAGTCGGTAGTACATCGCGGCCGTGAGCTTTTTAAACAGGGTTTCACCCTTTCGCTTGAGTCGCTTACCGTAGACGATGTCCGCGCCGTCTTCCCACATCTTGACCATCTGCGGAATCAGCTCCGGCGGGTCCTG
>DAIRTE010000162.1:0-6499 GCA_036804025.1 Clostridia bacterium
GCGCAGAAGTTGCAGTTGCCGAAGCAGCCGCGCGCGGAGGCAATCGAAAACGAAACCTCCTCCAGCGCGGGCACGCGTCCCCGAATCGAGGGATGCGGCCTTCGGGTAAACGGCAGTGCGTAGACCTCGTCGAGCTCTTTGGTCGAGAGCGGCGCCGCGGGCGGGTTACAGAGTAGAAATCCCTTTTCATGCGGCTGCAACAGGCGCTTGCCACGGACGGCGTCCTGCTCGCGCGTCTGCTGAACAAACGCTTCGCAGTACTTCCGCTTGTCTGCGGCAACCTCGTTGTAGGAGGGCAAAAGCAGCGCGCCGTTGGCTTGCTCCGCGCTCGAAACGCGTACGCAGGTGCCGGGGATGCTCGTCAGTTCACAGACCGGCGTTCCGGCGTTGAGCGCATCCGCAATCTGTCGAATCGCGCGCTCGCCCATGCCGTAGACGAGAATGTCCGCGCAGGCGTCGTAGAGAATCGAGTGCCGAACGCGATTGTCCCAATAGTCGTAATGCGCAAAACGGCGCAGGCTCGCCTCCAACCCGCCAATAACGAGCGGAACGCCCGCGTATGCCTCGCGGCAGCGGTTTGCGTAAACAATGGTCGCGCGGTCCGGGCGCTTGCCCGCAACGCCGTTTTCGGTGTAGGCGTCCGTATCCCGTCGCGCGCCGGAGACGGCGTAGTGGTTGACCATGGAATCCAGATTTCCGGCGGTCACGAGAAACGCAAGCCTCGGCTTGCCGAGCTTGCGAAATGCCTCCGCGTTGTGCCAGTCCGGCTGGGCAATCAGGCCAACGGTGTATCCCTGTTGTTCCAGCACGCGCGTGATCACTGCTGCGCCAAAGGTGGGGTGGTCGACGTATGCGTCTCCGGAGACGAGTACAAAGTCGGGCTGGTCAATGCCGCGCGCGCGCAGTTCTTCCTGCGAGACGGCTGGAAACACGGGTTTCTGTTTTGTCATTATCGCGGTTCTTCCTCAATCGAGGCCGAATCCAGTTCCGATTCTTCCTCGAGTTCTTCTTCCTCTTCCGGTTCCGTCGCCAGCGGGTCGAGGTCTCCGTTGTTGCAGTCTGGCTGTTCCGCCGCCGCGAGCGGTTCGCCATACCCGGCCTTTTCGCGCTCGATGAGGTTCATCAGCAGTTCGTCCAGCCAGTTTTCCGCGGCAGGCGCAGCCTCTTTCGGTTGCGTGTCGCCGGTCGGAGTTGGCTCCAGCGCGTTCGTCGGTTGCTTTTGCGTCATGACAGCCTCCTTTGGCTTCTCCTGTTCGGTCGGTTCCGGTTCCACGCGCACGCGGTTTACCTTCGGCGCACGCACGGGCTTTGGCGGTTGCGCTCCGCGTGCAATCGTACGAGCCGGTTTGGTCTCCTCCTGACGGATTGGGGGCTTTGGCGGTTGGGGTTCGGTTGCAATCGGCGCACTCAATCGAGAGCCGACCGGCAGCCGCTTCTTCTGCGTCTTGCCGGTATCAATCGCCTTGCGCATCTCCGTAATCGGCAGCTGCTGTTCGTGTTCCAGCTTGTTGAGCAGGTACTCCATCGCAAGCAGCATTTCTTTCTTTTCGGCTTCATACTGCTCAAATCGTTCAATGATCTCGTCCAGAAACAGATCGACCTGTTCCATGTCGTATCCCAGAAACGATCGCGCGAACACCTTGTTTACGATGTCTTCCATGCGCATGGCGAAAGCCCTCTTTCGAATCTTGTTCGTTGGTTCCAAATCGACAAATCCCCTTTGGACAAAAGCGGCACACCAAGCCGTTGATGTGCCGTTAAACTCATTTGTTGTTTGCGCGCTTTACACGAGGTCGCCGTAGTCGTCCTCGCCGTTGCCAACCACGTCGTAGTTGTTCGGCGCGACCACGAAGATTCCGCGCGAAATCTTGCACATGGTTCCGTTGAGCGCGTAAACCGCGCCGGAAAGGAAGTCCAGAATGCGCTGGGCGGTATCCAGCTCCAGCTCTTCCATGTTGACGATGACCGGTTTGCGGTTTTTAAGGTTGTCGATGATGCTCTGCGTATCCTCGTAGCTCACGGGATGATACACGATCATCTTCATTCCGCCGGAAATCGGCAGATTCGCGCCGGAAGCGCCCTGCGAGCGGTCATTGCGGCGATGCGAAGGCGCTGCGGCGGCTCTCGCGCCGCCATTGAAGCTGACGACGTTCCCGCGGTCATCCGAATCGTTTCGATAATATCCGTCGTCGCCGCGTTCGTCTTCGACTTCGTCGCTCTCCTCAATGCCGATAAAGTCCAGAAACTTTGTGTAAAGGCTTGCCATCCGTCTTCCTCCGAAAATCGGTCAGCCGCAGCATTTGCGGCGTTCGCTTGAATTTTTAGTACCGGTCTGTTGTGTCGAAGACGCGCTTGCGGTTCCCGTTCCGCGCCGCTTTTTCTTCGTATTATAGTCTGTCCCTTGCGCCAAAGATGCGGGTTCCAACGCGAACCTGCGTCGCCCCTTCCTCAATCGCAACCGAAAAGTCATGGCTCATGCCCATTGAGAGTGTGTCAAACGTCTCCCGGCCGAACCGCTGCTGTAGCTGATCAAACCGCTCCCGCATGCGCCGGAAATACGGTCTGGTCTGTTCCGCCTCCAACGCCGGAGGAACGCACATGAGCCCCCTCAGGCGAAGATGCGGAGAATCTTGGATCAAATCCGCAAAACAATCCAAGTCCCCATCCGTGACGCCGCCCTTTTGTTCTTCCGCACCGATGTTGACCTGGATCAGGATGTCCTGAACGACTTCCCGCGAAGCCGCCTTCTGTTCCAGTTGGCTCGCGAGGGTCTGGCGATCCACCGACTCAATCAGGTCGGCAAAACCACAGACGTATTTTATCTTATTCGTCTGCAGTTGTCCAATAAAATGCACCTTGCAGCCATGTAGTTCAAAAAAAGTTTTCTTTTCGTTCAATTCCTGCGCGTGATTTTCGCCAAAATCGCGAATTCCGGCTTCAAACGCTTCCAGCATTCGCTCGGTTGGCTGGTACTTGGAAACGGCAATCAGCTTGATTTCGTCCGCTGCTCTGCCTGCGCGGGCGGCGGATAACGCAATTTCTTCGCGCACAAGCGCTATGTTTTCCGCGATACTCATGGCTTTAGATACTTCATTCCCGCGGTGAGATTGTCCGACGCATTCTTTGCGCGGATGACCGCCTTCGTCTCGTCCTGCGCGAGGATATCCACCTCTACGCGCAGCGCGCTGTCTCCATAAGCAATGTTGATGCCCGGAACGCCGTTGACGATCTCAATGACCTTCAGCGGCACGACGAGTCCCTGCGCGGACTTCGAGATCGTTGCCTTTACGGTGCGCACGCCGATGAGCTTGCCGATGTCCACGTTGAACTCCAGCAGGTTGACGACCGCATTCTCGGAAACGGTGCCCGCGCGTGCGGTTGCGGTGTACTGCTGCTCCGAATATTCCGGAAAGATCACGGTGTATTGCTCGCCGTCCGCAAGACGAAGCGGGTCCTTGGCATCCGTCACGAACGCGATGAACCAATGCGTGTTGTTGATGATGCGATAGATCGGCACCTCGCTGGTTGAGGCGGCGGTGTTTGCCGTGTTGCCGCCCTTGACAACCGTCTTGACCAGCGCGGAGTTGATCGTAGAAAGCTTGTTGATGTTGAGCACCTGCTCGTAGCCGTCGAAATAGAAGCTGACGACGCCCGTGCCGGAGGTGTTCTTGATGTCGCGCTTCCAACCGGCGATGACGCTTTGCTGCGCCGCCAGATCGGTGTAGAGCTGCGTCAGCGCAGGGTCAGGCGTTACGACCGTTTTCAGCAGGGTTTCCCGCTGTGAAATGAGGTCCTTAAGCGTCTGCTCCAAATCGAGCATGTCCAGCGTGCTTTCGCCGCGCGCGACGGAACGAATCTGTAGTTCTACCGTCTTGAGGCTGTTGTTGAGCTCCGACAGTTCCGGCGTTTCCTGCCCGCCGAGCAGCTGCATCTGATAATCGTAGATCTGCCGTTGCAAGTTCAGCAGCGTGACCATGGTCTCGTCCTGATAGCCGCGCTTGTAGAGCTGCGCGATCACCTGATCGTTGTTAACGGTGTCGCCCTCGACTACGTCGAACGTAATCTTTTCGTACGGTTCGGACATAATGACCGTTTCGTCGCGAATGACCGCCGCCGAAGCTTCCATATTCGCGCCGAGCGAGCCAAACTGAATCTCGCCCGTCTTCTTCGTGAGATTAACGACCACCGCGGTTAGCGCAATGATTCCGACGACGGACAGAATCATCAGGAAAAAGCGTCCTCTGAGTCGTACTTTCGATTTAGCCATTCGATTCACCGCCGATTTCGTAACCCTGTTTTTGAGACCTGCCGTATTGGCGGTCGAAGTTCTCCTGATTCTTCGCTTTATAGAGCTCAAAGAGCTCCTGCGCGCTCATGCCGCTTTTGAGGCACATGCTCACAAAAAAGTGCAGCATGTCGACCAGTTCGCCCTTGAGCGCCGCGTCGTCTACCGGCTTTGGATTCTTCCACCACTTGAAGTTCACCTCGTCCAGCACTTCGGAGAGCTCCGAAATCATGGCGAGCACTTCCTTTTGCATCCAAACCTCCTTCGGAAAATCGAGGTTTCGGCGCGCAACAATGTCCTCGTCGAGCGATTGCTGTAGTTGAAAGATGACGTCCAGCTTATCCAAGGCGGCTTCCTCCGAATGTTGTTTGCTTAATCGGTGTGTTCGTTAACCCAGCGTTTTTTCCAGCGCGGGTTTTTGCTTCTTCAGCCGTCCGACGAGCGCGGTGCTCGCCTGGCTCAAATCCAGACAAACAGGAATGATTCGTTCAATATCCTCCATTGTAACACATTCGATTCTGCGAATCGTCTCCTGCTCGTTATATTCACGTTTTTGTAACAGCAGCACCTTACCCAGCGCGTTCATGCGCGAGCTGGTGGACTCCATGCCCAGCAGGTAGCTGCCCTTCAGCTGGTCGCGGCAACGCTCCAGCTCTTCCTTGGTCACGCCTTCCTTGCGGACGCGCTCAATCTCGTCGATCATACGTCCGAGCACCTCCGCCGCCTGCTTTTCGCCCGTACCCGCGTAGAGCATGAACGTGCCTGCGCCGGAATAACTCGTCGGGTAGGAATAGACGGAGTACGCAAGCCCCAGCTTTTCGCGGATGCTCTGAAACAGGCGCGAACTCATGCTGCCGCCAATGATGTTGGAGAGCACTGCAATTGGGTATTGCCCGTCAGTATCCCGCGCAAAGCCCGGCAGCGTTAGGCAAAGGTGCACCTGTTCGATGTCCTTCTCCACAAACTTTTCGCGTTTGCCGCCGGGGTAGCGCTGCAAAACAGGTTTCGTCTCGCGCTCCAGACGGGGCTGTTCGAACCAGCGGGACACCGTTTCAATCAGCTTCTGCTCGTCAAAATTGCCCGCGCAGGCGATCACGATGTTCTTCGGTACATAAAATTCGTTCTTGTAGGCAAGCAGCGACTCGCGCGTAAAGGCGCGAACGCTCTCTTTCGTGCCTAAAATTGGGCTTGCTAGCGGTTCGTCGCCAAAGAAGAGCATGTTGCTCTCCTCGGAGACCAGATCCTCCGGGCTGTCCTCGTTCATCAGAATTTCTTCCAGAACGACGCCCTGCTCCTTCTTGAGTTCTTCCGCGTCAAACACGCTGTGGAAGGTAATGTCCGAGAGCACGTCCGCCGCGAGATCAAGATGCTCGTCCAGCACCTTGGCGTAGAAGCAGGTGCACTCCTTGCTCGTAAAGGCGTTCATGTTTCCGCCGACGGCGTCCATCTCAATGGCAATCTGCTCGGCGCTGCGGCGCTCGGTTCCCTTGAACACCATGTGCTCAATCAGATGCGAGGCGCCCGCCGTTGCCTGCGTTTCACGAACGGAGCCGGTATCGACCCATACGCCGAGGGAGACGGAACGCACATGTTCAATTTTCTCATAGATCAGCCGAATGCCGCTTGGCAGCGTGGTTTGATGGATCATGTATTGTGCTTTCCCTTCGTTTCTCCGCGTTTGTGCATCACCGGATGCCGGCAATTTTGTATTTTACCATAAATTGAGTGGTTGCGGTATAGAAATGTTGCCCCTCGTATTCCCGTGGAGTCCAACTGCGCCCTATACCGAGAAAGAGGGCGCGGCGTTGCCGCCGCGCCCCCCGACGCTGCGTAATGTGGTTATTCCTTTTCCGCCGGGAGCATGTCCTTGCGGGTCAGGCTGATCTTGCCGGTCTTCGGGTCAATGTCGATGACGCGAACGAGCACCTGTTCACCCATGGACAGCACGTCCTCCACCTTCTCCACGCGCTTGTTCGCAATGCGGGAGATGTGCAGCAAGCCGTCCGTGCCGGGCTTGAGGTTGATGAACGCACCAAAGTCCTTGATGCCGACGACGGAACCGAGGTACACGTCGCCCACTTCAATTTCCTTGACGATGCCGTCGATGATGCGTCTTGCTTCCGCCGCCGCCGCCGAGTCGGGCGAGGCGATGTAGACCGTGCCGTCGTCCTCGATGTCGATCTTCACGCCGGTATCGGCAATGATCTTGTTGAT
>DAIRTE010000163.1:0-6462 GCA_036804025.1 Clostridia bacterium
CATCCAATCCATTTCTTGGGAGGAGCCTAGTTAGACTCCTCCCAAGCGATTCGCGATTTACCTATCTTGTTGTTAGCCCATGATGTCCGCTTCCACCAGGCTGGTGCCAAACTGCGTGTTGTACCAGGTGATGACGTCCGCGAGCTTCAGTTTGTAGTAGTCGACCGGGTAGACTTCACCGAAGAGTTCTTCAGCCGGAACCGACTTCTGCGGGATTTCGCCAAGGTAGACGCCGACGATGATGTCGATGATCTTTTCAGACGTCTGAATCGGCGGGAGGCCGAGGGACATCTTCAGCGAGCTGCTGGGATCGTAGATCGACTTGAGTTCGCTGACCGGGCAGTCTACGCTCACAACGATTTCCGTCTTGGGTACGCCGTTGTCCATCGTGCCTCTGCCGGCATCCACGAGAGCCGCCATGCAGCCCGGAGTGAGGTCGCCCGCTTCGGAGTAGATGATGTTGACTTCCGGGTTGGAGATCAGGATGTTTGCCATTGCTTCCTTGGTCGCGTCCGCGCTGCCCTTGGAATCGATGCAGCCGAGGTTGGTGTAGTTGCCCGCGCCAACAACGCTCTCAATACCGGCAACGAACGGATCGGTACGGCCGCTCTTTACTTCGGTGTGATCCGGCCAGCCAAGCTGAACGGTAACGACCGGTTTGTCCGGATGCGCGGCAACCCACTGCTCCGCAGCGCTGGCGCCCATCGCGAAGGAACCGCCTGCTTCGTCCGAACGGAAGACCGGGATGCCGGTGTCCGCGAGCGGGCTGAAGAAGGTCATCATGGCTACGCCGGCGTTAATTGCGTTCTCCACGAGGGGAGCGACCGCATCCGGCTGCCAGACATGCAGCACCGCCGCGTCATAATCGGAGGTAGCAAGCATATCGACGTTGTTGATCATGGTGTTGTCATCCGACTTGCCATCGAGGATCGTGACTTCGGCGCCATACTTTTCTTTGGCATACTTGATGGCTGCCGCGGCACGTGCCTGATGGAACTCGTTGGCCATCGTCGAAACGAAGTAAGCAATCTTCATTCCCTGGGTGGTCTTTTCCGCTGGAGCTGCCGTATCAGCGGCGGGGGCTTCGGTCGCCGCAGCCGCTGCAGGCGCCTCTTCGGTCGTCGCTGCCGGTTGCGTGTTCTGGCAAGCAAACATCGAAAGAACCATGAGCATGCTCAGAACGATCAGAACCAATTTCTTCATCCTGTGTCTTCCTCCTAATTGTTTTTATGTTCAACCAGATATCGCCTCTGGCTAAATCCACATTGGTGTTTGATTCTTTTTTAATCAGGCGGTTTGTTTCGCGTATATCCTGCGGAATTTGCTTTTTGAAGAGTGTTTTCTGTTCTGCTTTCGGTAAAGGGCGTTGCAAAAGAAAGCCGTTACCGTTTGCGTAAAAGTGCGTTTCTCAACTATGAGTTCAGATTGTTCTGGTAGTGATTGTTTCTGGATTGCCGAAGGATCGTGGCTCTTTCAAATTTCGTTTGAATTTCTTGTGGATTTGTGTTTCGCGTGGCATTGACATTTGTCATAACGTTTGTTGGCGTCATCGTATCAAACGCTTTGACGTTTGTCAACACATTTTTCACGAATTCTCGGGAAGATTTTTTACCCGTTTCTCGGATTGTATTTCGCCAGTCGACTTGTTACATAATTAAGGATATGTTCTTTGCTATTGTATCGCAGTCGATGCAGGAAAGAAATTGAGCCATGTAATTTTTCACGGTTGTATGCGTTTCTCATTTCAAAAACCCGTCTTCACAGGAATCCCCTTCCTGCGCTTTCTCTCGTATCCATCTGGGGTAAAAATCATACGGAATTCTTTTTGTAGTTTGCATTGACATTTGTCATAGCATATGTCATAATCTGGATAAAGCGTGAGAAGCGCCTGTTCTTTCGCGGTTGTTCAACCGTAGTACGTTCGAAGTGACCGGCGACGCACCGTCCGGAATTTGGAAATCATTCATCATACGATCATCAAAAAATCGACATAAGGAGAAGACAACATGCGGTATAAACAGCTTGGAAACAGCAGTCTGAAGGTTTCGGTCGTCGGCCAGGGCACCTGGGCGCTTGGCAACGATTTCTTCGGCGAGGTGGACGTCGATCAGGGCATCAAGGCCATTCAGGCAGCCATCGACGTCGGCATCAACATGGTCGACACCGCGCCGGGTTACGGCCCGCATTTCGAGTCCGAAATCGCGGTCGGTAAGGCAATTCAGGGTCGCCGGGACAAGGTCTGCCTCGCGACGAAGTGCGGTATTCACCGCATTGCGGGCGAATACGTCAAGTGCCTGAGCCCGAAGCTCGTCCGCTGGGAGATGGAGCAGTCGCTCAAACGCCTGCAGACGGACTACATCGACCTGTACATGATTCACTGGCCGGATGCAAACTTCGGCATCGAAGGCGCGCTGATCGAGCTCGCCAAGATGAAGAAGGAAGGCCTCTGCCGTGAGGTTGGCGTCTCCAACTTCTCGCCGGAACAGATGCAGGTTGGCATTGAGCTGGCCGGCATCGTCAGCTGCCAGCCGCCGCTGAGCCTGCTCAACCAGGTCAGCCTGAACAACGGCGTTGTCGACTTCTGCCGCAAGAACAACATCGGCTGCGTCACCTATGGCGCGCTGGGCGGCGGCATTCTCTCCGGCAAGCTTGAGAAACCCGCGGTCGGCGGCAAGGAGCAGCGCGTCGGATTCTACAACTGCTTTGAGGAGCCCGGCTGGAGCAAGGCGCAGGAACTGCTCAAGATTCTGAAGGACATTGGCGACAAGCGCGGCGCAACCATTCCGGAAGTCGCGATCAACTGGGTGCTCGCCCAGCCCGGCATCACCTGCGCGCTGATGGGCGCGACCACGCCGGAAATGGCGATTGAAAACGCCAAAGCGGGCGATTGGGAGCTCACCGCCGCGGAAGTGAAGACCATAGACGACAATTACAAACGCATTTTCGAACTGTAAGAAGGATTTTGCGGGAGTTCTTCTGAAAAAAGTCGACCGGCCGTAACCTGCGACAGGGAGCAGGAAACGGCAGCACGGCGGCTTTGGAACCATACAGGTATGAAAGTGCAATTGCTTCGGGGCCATCCTCCAAGATCGCAAAAACCACCTCTAAAGGGTGGTTTTTGCGTATCAGTGTTTTTAAACGCATAAAACACCTCTTAAGGGTGGTTTTTGCGTGTAAGTGTTTATTAGTCGCAAAAGCCACCCTTACCGGGTGGCTTTTGCGTAGAGTCTTCTTCGTTGGCTCGCTGCGTTGAAGTGGACGGAGCACGGCTATAGGATTCCGTTTCCCTTGAGCGTGCCGATCACGAGCGCCGCAACGAGCAGCAGAAACAGAATCGCAATGATGATGTTGAGCGATTTCACCGTCAGCGGCACGCGGGCAAGCAGCTTTTCATACCAGCCTTCCTTGACCTGCGTGATGGGGTCCGGACGCTTGCCGTCCCACTGGTTGTCGTTCTTCTGCTCCATACCGGTTACCGCTTTGCAACGTACTTGCGAATGTCGAGCGCGACGGCGATGATGATGACGATACCTTGCACAATATAGGTATAGGAAGTTTCAACGCCCATGAACTGCATGGCAATCTTGAGCAGTTCAAACACCAATACGCCGATGAGGATGCCGCTGATGCGTCCGACGCCGCCGTTGGTGGAAACGCCGCCGATCGTACAACCCGCAATCGCCTCGAGTTCGTAGCCCATGCCCATGTTCACGGACGCGCCGCCCGATTTCGCGCCGAGCAGGAAGCCCGCAATGCCGTACATCAGACCGGCGGTCATGTAGATGATGAGCTTCGTTTTCACGGTGTTGATGCCGGAAACCTCGGCGGAGTTCTCGTTGCCGCCGATGGCGTACATGTATTTGCCATGCGGCGTCTTGTTGTAAACAAACCACATGATCACGCCGATGATCAGCGCAAACAGGCCGAGGTACGGCAGAATCTGAATGTTGAAGATCGACCCTGAAGAGAGGTTCGTGTAGTCCTTGCGAAGGCCGCCAATCGGCTGCGCGCCGGTGAAGACGAGGCACGCGCCGTAGACAATGGTCTGCATGCCCAGCGTCGCGATGAACGGCGGAACGTTCAGCAGCGAGATGACCAGGCCGTTGAGCAGACCGACTAGGACGGAGACAAAAATGACGCCCAGCAGCACCAATAGCATCGGCAGTTCGCCGAGGTTCGGGTACACCTTCGAGGAGTAGTCCGCCGCCTGCATGAACGTTGCCGCGATACAAGCCGCGAGGCCTACGGTTCGTCCGGCGGAAAGGTCCGTGCCCTTCGTAATCAGGCAGCCGGAGACGCCGACGGCAATGATGAACCGAACCGCAGTGTTGCTGATGAGGTTTTTAAAGTTGTACATCGAAAAGAACGTGGGTCGCAGGAGCCCAACCACGATTGCCGCGCCGATCATGAAGATGATCATTGCGTTGTTGAGCAGAAAATTACCGAAAGATTGCTTTTCTCTCATGTCGTCCTCCGTAAATCAGGAAGCAAAGCGCGTGGCCAGCTCCATAATGGTTTCCTGGTTCATTTGTTCGCCGTCGACAAAGCCGGTTACCCGCCCGTCGCACATCACCATAATGCGGTCCGCCATGCCGATGAGCTCCGGCATCTCCGAGCTGATCATGATGATGCTCTTGCCCTGCTTGGCGAGTTCCGCAATGATGCAGTAGATTTCGTATTTCGCGCCAACGTCAATGCCGCGCGTCGGCTCGTCCATAATCAACACGTCCGGGTCGTTTGCCAGCCAGCGACTGATGATAACCTTCTGCTGGTTGCCGCCGGAGAGGGACTGAATCGGCGTTTTGATGCTCGGCGTCTTGATGCTGAGCTTTTTCACGTTGTCCGAAACCAGCGCGGCGATCTTGCGGTCGTTGAGCATGATGCGAAACAGCAGATACTGCTGCAGCGATGCGATGGAAACGTTGTCCGCCACGCTGAGCACGCCGAAGATGCCGCTGCCGCGCCGATCCTCGGTCAGCAGCGCAATGCCGTTCTCAATTGCCGCTTTCGGGCGCGTGATGCGCAGTTTCTTGCCAAGGTAGGTAATCGTTCCGCGTTCGCTCGCGCGAAGGCCGAAGATGCCCTCCATGAGCTCCGTACGCTGCGCGCCAACCAGGCCGGACACGCCGAGGATTTCGCCCTTGCGCAGCTCAAAATTGACGTCCCGGAAGGATTTTGGATGAATCGAGGTAAAGTCCTCGACCTGAAGAATGACGTCCCCGGGCACGTTTTCGCGCTTCGGATACAGATTGGTCAGCTCGCGGCCAACCATCCTGGTGATGATCAGATCCGTGGTAAGTTCTTTGCTCGCCCAGGTGCCGATGTATTTTCCGTCCCGCATGATGGTGACTTCGTCCGAAATCTGGAGGATCTCCTCCATCTTGTGGGAGATATAGATGATCGAGCAGCCGCTTTCCTTGAGCCGGTGTATGATGGAAAACAGCGTGTCAACCTCATTTCGCGTCAACGAGGAGGTCGGCTCGTCCATGATGACGATTTTCGCGTTGGCGGACACCGCCTTGGCGATTTCCACGAGCTGCATCTGCGAAACCGAGAGCGAGCCGAGCTTGGCCTTCGGGTCAAAGTTCAGGCCGAGGCTCTTGAGCAGCGCCCCGGTCTGTTCGTACATTTTCTTATGGTTGACGGTCCGAATCAGACCGAGAATTTTCGTTTCCGGATAGCGCCCGCAATAGATGTTCTCCGCGATCGACCGCTCGGGAATCGGCTGCAGTTCCTGGTGCACCATTGCGATTCCTTTTTGCAGCGCGTCAAATGGGTTTTCAATCTTTACGTGTTCGCCGTTGTAAATGATTTCCCCTTCGTCCATCTTGTATACGCCAAACAGGCATTTCATGAGCGTGGATTTCCCCGCGCCGTTTTCTCCCATCAGCGCATGGACGGTTCCGGGCCGAAGGTGCAATTGAGCCATGTCGAGCGCCTTAACGCCCGGAAAGGACTTGCATACGCCCTTCATCTCTAGCACGTATTCCTGCATTGCTTGTTATCCCCTTGCTTAGTTGAACGATGATATGAGGAATTGCGTGCGGTAGGATACCGCACGCAATTCCTTTGTTCCAGTAGTCCGATGCGAAGTCGCTTACGCAACCTTCTGATAGTCGACCCAGAGGTAGGTGTCAACGCTTTCGCCCATGATGTACTTCACGGCGGCGTCAACCGCGGTGTGGGACTGGCCAATGTGGTCGTTGAGCACGGTACCGGTCATGGTGCCGTCCTTAACCATCTGGACGCACTCGGGCAGCGCATCCACGCCGACCAGGTAGATGTCCTTACCAACCGTACGGCCCGCGGCGACGATCGCCTGGTAGGCGCCAAGCGCCATGCCGTCGTTGTTGCAGAAGATGACGTCGATCTTATCGCCGAACTGTGCAAGCGCGTTCGCGGCCAGTTCCTGGCCCTTTTCCTGCGCCCAGTCGCCGCGCTGTTTGAACAGCTCTTCGACCT
>DAIRTE010000164.1:0-6458 GCA_036804025.1 Clostridia bacterium
CCGACCGTCATGCCGAGGAAGCGATAGATTTTGCCCATCCACTGCGCGTCGCGCTTGGCCAGGTAGTCGTTGACGGTTACGATATGCACGCCCTCGCCGGAGAGCGCGTTGAGGTA
This sequence comes from Clostridia bacterium, assembly GCA_036804025.1. Lineage (GTDB taxonomy): Bacteria > Bacillota > Clostridia > Christensenellales > CAG-138 > UBA7703. The sequence goes on from DAIRTE010000164.1 coordinate 117, forward strand.
CGCCGGAAGCGTCGCCACCAGCGTTTTGCCTTCGCCTGTCTTCATCTCGGAGATGCGGCCCTGATGCAGCACCATGCCGCCGAGCAGCTGCACGTCGAAATGACGCATGTCCACGGTGCGCACCGCCGCCTCGCGGACGGTTGCAAACGCCTCGGCCATGATGTTATCCAGCGTTTCGCCGTTCTTCAGCCGATCACGAAAGAGCTGTGTCTGCGCGCGGAGCTGTTCGTCCGTCATCGCCTTCATCTGCGGTTCGAGTTCGTTGATGCGCTTGACATACGGCTGCAGCTTCTTGAGCCGGCTGGCGCTGGTGTTGCCAAGCAATGTATCCAAAAATCCCATACGGAAGCTCCTTACATCGGTACTTTTCCGTGGGCGAGTGCTGCTGTCTGTTGAATCAAAATCCAATTCAAGGCATTCGTCCGCATGATACCCTAAGTGTGAAGTATAGCAGAAAACCGCCTGAATCGCAACAAAAAGCCCCCGATTCGAGCAGAACTCTACGGGAGCTTCACAATGCGAGTGATCGTATGGCAAACCTGTGTCAGCGCTTATTCCTTCGGTGCGGATTCCGTCGTTTCTTCGGCAAACAAACCGCTCAACACCAGCAGTGCAAAGGGGCTGGACAGCGCGAGTGCGCGTGTCAGCGCGGACACCGCCGGTTCCAACAGCGGGGGCAGCAGGAACAGCACGGTGCTCACGGCAACGCAGGCGCAGGCAAGCAACAACAGCGGCGAGCGCTTGGTTCGCCGGAAGGCGGCAACCGCCGCCAGCACGGTGGCCAACGTCTGAAAGCCGATGCAGGCGTAGTCCTGCCAGAACATGAGTTCCGGCGCAACGTCCCACCAGACCACCGCATACGCAACCGAGCTCAGCGCGGAGAGCGCCGCGAGCCCGGCGGAAGCGCGAAACGCGGCGCGTCGAACGCGAGACGCGAGCAGCAGCGCGGCAATACACAGCAGCGACAGCGCCGCAAACAGAAACGCAAGCGGAAACAGCGCCTGCACGCCGAGCGGAAGCGCCTGCGTTCCGCCTAAAACTCCGCTCTTGAGTAGATTCAGCACAATCAGCGCCACGGCGGCAAACAGCAGAAGCGCGGTTCCAACCCAGTCCGTTCTGGACGGTTGGCTTTCGCCCTGCCTGGAGTGTTCCAAAAGAACGCACCACCTTTCCAAACCACTCCGAACGCCGGAGTGTACCAATTTATATAACTAAGAGAGCAGCTTCGACTCGCGCACGGGAACATCGGTTTGCCCCTGCGTTTCTCCGGCGAGCTGACTTTTGCGCGCCGCCGCGTGCTCCTGCGCGGTGCCATCCTGCAGTTCCATCACCGCGAGCACCGTGGGCGTTTCAAACACATCCCGCTTGCAGAGCGACGCGCCGAGCAGCAGCGAAAAACACAGCACCGCCAGCACCGGATACGTCGTGAGCCAACGCATCGCCGCGTTCGCCTGCTTTGGCGCTTCCGGCGCGAACTTGCGCTGTGCCCAGCCGGTTACATACGCTGCGGAAAGCGCAACGAGCAGCAGATAGACAAAATACGCCACGTTCCGTAAGCGGTACGGCCCCGGGCTCGTCGCCGCATAGACCGAAGGCGTAAACTGGGACGCAAACACGCAGAATAAAAACGCGACTACGAGCAGCGGAAAGCGAAACTGTATGTTCGTCTTTCGCAGCGCGGGGCCAACGAGCAGAACGGTCAGCAGAATGACCACCACGGCGGCAAGGTCGAACCAACCGACCGCCATCGCGCCGCCGAGGGCGAGCGAGAGAAGTATCGCTTTCACCGGCCCGCTCGGTGTGTAGCCGGAAGCGACCACGCTCGCCTGACGCACGGCGTTGCCCGGCGCGGAAACGCTGACCAGCATGCCCGCACCAAACACGAGCAGCATCAGCGCAAACGCCGCGAGCAGCCGATATTGCTTTTTGTATACAGCGTACCCGATGGCGCAGACGAGCAGTTCGAGGCAGACCATGTCGGTTGCATAGTTCCCGCCGGAGAGGATTGCCGCGAGCAGCACGCCCAAAATGATAAATACAATTCGTACCCAAATGCGTTTTACGCGAAACAGTTGAATGACCAGCGTCGCGAGCACGAGCAGGAAGCTATGGAACAACGTGTAGTACACCGCGCCGTTGTACCAGAAGAACCCCTCGCGCGGGGACACGCAGAGCTGAATCGAGAAAAACGACATCGCCAGTCCCAGAGTCAGCCAAACGCGCTTCGACACGCCCAGCAGGAAGCAAAGCAGCGTGTAGGTCAGCAGCAGCGTGGACGCAATCAACGAGCCGAGCATGAGGTATGGCGTGATTTGATAGTAGGAAAGTCCGAATACACCCGGTTGCAGCGCCATCAGAAAGATTGCGCTGAACGTGCCCTGCCAGGACTGGAACTTCTCTGCCACCACGCCCGCCGCCGCCGAAAACGCGGAGGAAACGGATGCGTCCTGCTGGAGCGCGCTCGTCACCGGAGCGCCGTAGATCACGTCGTCCCCAAGAGGAAGATCGTATTGCGCGATATAGAGCATGGGCAAGAGTGAAAGCAGCAGCACGAATAGCATCACGACGCAGAGCCAAGTCAAAAGCGAGGAGGTTCGCCGCTCAGGCGATTGCGATGGAGTGTTTTCCAAGGCGTTTTCATCCTTCCCTCGGTTCATCTATCGGACCAACCGATTCGCTTTCATTCTAACAACTCGTTGCCGTATTTTCAACCCGCTCGGCTTGCCGTTTATCGTTCGTTGGACGAATCAGGCGTCCGCTTTGACCGGTTCAACCGCGATGCGCGCCTGCCTTGCGCGCCGTACCATGCCGATGGAATAGAGAATCAGCGCCGCGCCAAAGAACGCAAACGAAACGATGCGGTCGCTGGTAAGCACCTCTTTGAACACTAGAACGCCAATCAACATTTGCAGCGTCGGGCTGACGTATTGTAAGAACCCGACCGTCGTAAACGGCAGGCGATTTACACCAAAGGTAAAGAGAATCAGCGGACTCGCGGTGATGGCGCCGGAGAGCACCAGCAAAATCGCACTTAATGAATCCAACGACGCAACCGCGGCATGGCTCACCGGGGCAAAGAGAATAAACGCGAGCGCAAACGGCCCGATCAGCAGCGTTTCGACGGCGATGCTGGTCAGCCCGCCGACCCCGGCGAGTTTCTTCAGCGTGCCGTAGAAGCCAAAACTCAGCGCGAGCACAATCGCGATCCAGGGGAACGCGCCGTACGCAATGGTCGCAATCAGCACGCCGACCGTTGCAAGCCCGAGCGCAACCCACTCGATCACGCCGCAGGACTCGCGAAACAGCACGATGCCGATGGCGAAGACCATGAGCGGATTGAGGTAGTACCCCAGACTGGAGTCGAGCAGATGACCGGCATTGACCGCCCAAATGTAGACGCCCCAGTTGATGGTAATCATGATAGCGGCTGGAATCATGTAGCGCATTTTCTGCTTGTCCCGCAGCACCGCCTTCACCTCCGGCAGTTGCTTTTTCACGAGCAACAGCGCCGCGGTAAACACCAGCGACCAGAGAATTCGGTTCGCTAGGATAAAGACGGCGTTCACGCCGCTGAGCAGATGCCAATAGAGCGGCAGCAGCCCCCAGAGAATGTAGCACGCGAGTGTGCTCAAGAGCCCAATGTTGTGTTCTTTTATCATATGTTTCACTCCGTTCCGATCATAATAACACAGACCGTTCGACGAGCAAACTATTTTACAAGAAACTCACAATTATGTTTCGAACAATTCTTTAAAATTCAAGGCGTTTTTTGTCGGTTAACCGAGTTCGGCGTGCCGTATCCAAAAAAAATTCCCCCGAGTTTCCTCAGGGGAAAAGGAACTTCCATGCCAGTACGCCGGATATACCGGCGGAGGCAAGAAAGCAATGTTTGTTTTAATTACGCCTGGCAGCCGGCTTTCGCAACAGGGTGACGAAATTTCGACTTGAGCAGGTAAGCGATGATATATAGCCGATCCAACATGTTTGTCACGCTCGCTTTCGTACATCTAGTTTCTTCTATGCTCGTAGCATACAATATATATGTGAACAGATTTTTATGTCAAAATGAAGTTTGTATTATTTTATGTTGAACAGTTTGTGTTACTTGGACACATTTTCGAAACGGTTGTCACGTTAGCTTTGCTATATCTCGATGAATTGATCTTTTTTGCAAAGCGCACTTGACATCTTCTATTTCATTTGCTATTCTCTTTTTGCAAAGTCGACTTTGCAATTTGGAGGTGATTTCGATCAAGAATCGAATCCGTGAATTGCGAAAAGCGAAGAATCTTTCTCAGGAGGAGCTTGCTCTGGCCGTCGGTACCACGCGCCAGACGATTACTTCCATCGAGGTGGAAAAGTACACGGCGTCGTTGGCGCTAGCGTATAAAATTGCGCGCTTTTTTGAACTGCCCATTGAGCAGGTATTTGATTTTTCCGATATTGATGCCGAAAGGAACGAATAATTATGGAAGCCTATCGTAAAACAATTCAACGGCGAATCGTCTTGCTCTCGCTTGTGATCGCGCTGTTTGTTGGTATTCTCTTGTATGATCAGTTTCTGGCCTCCGAGGCACTGAAGAACAGCATTGTTGTCACGTTTCAATGCGGGTTTGCGTCTGCCGCAAGCATCGGGATTGTGTTCTTAATCGTCCGGTACAGCAAGGCGGTAAACGATGAGGAGAAATTGCGCCTGCTCTATAATCAGGAGCACGACGAGCGGATGAGCGCAATCCGCAGCAAGGCCGGCGTGCCGATGGTTTTGATTTTAGCGTTGTTACAGGTCGTTGCGGGTATGATTGCAGGCTACTACAGCAAAACCGTATTCTTTGCACTCGAATTGGCCGCGTTGGGGCAGCTGTTCATTAGTGCGGCAGTCAAGTTTTACTATAAAGCAAAGATGTAGTTTGATTAGAAACCGAAATAAAAAAAGAAACGTCCGCAGAGGTGCGGACGTTTTTATAGATCTCTCTAACTACTAAGAAAACATCTTCTTAGAAATTACTGCTTAATATTAACATGAACCTAAAGAAGATCGAATGCGTCACTATTTCTGAGAACAATATCCAGCTTTTTATTTCTTAGTAAAAATTCATCACTCTCTTCTTCAATATACTCTTGGCAATATCCGCATATATCATCCTTGTTTCCAGTGAATCTCATAACTAAAGATAATGGCACTCCGCCTTTCAACATTTGTATTATTGCATACTTCACAACCGAAGTCGCCTTTCTATCTCCAGTTATCGGCATCATTGCTTGAAATGCAGTTGCATTATCTAATGTTGCCCCATTAATGCCTGTAAACAATAGAGCTTTCTTATCATCTAGATTCGAAATTCTCGACCTGACTTCTTTGTATTTCTTCATTTGTATGGCTAATCCATTTGGGAGACGTACTCGAAATTCACCAATTGTAATCTCATTCAAGTCCCAATTTTATTGAGAAAATTCTAAACTTAGTACTTTGCTGTTCTTTAGTCCTGTTAGCAATACTAGTTTGACCACCAACGCCGAAACATACTCCGTGTAGATGCCATTCTTTATACGCAAATCAGCAATGCATTTATTCTCACCCGCTGATATTGATTCATTACATTTTTGAATTAGTTCTCTAACCAGCTTCTCATCTAGTTCTTTGGCTTTTTCTGTAGGACTAAAATGCTCCTTTACAAACTCATCACATTCTTCTCGCAATACTTTCTCTTTACTGTTCTCTTCAAAACACTCATTCCTCATCTTATAGTTTTCTAGTAAAAACTTAAAAAACTCATGCAAGACTGAGAGATAGTTGTTTATAGTAGATTGATATTTTACGTTGTTATTCTTCTTGTAATAGTTAATGCTACTAATAATATCGTTTATGCTCAATTGTTCTAGAACACTGATATAATTTTGCTCTGAAATATCCTTCTCATCTATAAGATAATTATAGAAGACTTCAAGCTTCTTGCCATAAGTCATATGAGTGCGTACTTCAGGGCTGCTTCTCTTTAAGTTTAGGAATTCTATTATATGCATTTCTAGAGTTTTTGAAGACATTGAACAAGTCTCCTAATGTAAACTATTATAATTAGCAATTTATCGCTTATAAAAACTCTTGTCAATATAACTAATTTTTGCTCATACTTATTAATATAGCTACCTACTCTCCCGCTCGGTTCGCAATGGTCGCGGTGCGTCTGGGATGAAGCCCGCTCCTTCCGCTCCCTTGCTTACCGTTCCTACGCGGCGCTTACTCTGCCACTGGCAGCGCGCCGCTACGTCATGTTTCCAGTCAAGCGCTACGCGCAGGCTGCATTCAGGAACGGAAGAGTGGGTGACCTCCAGAGATAGAAAAGC
>DAIRTE010000165.1:0-6378 GCA_036804025.1 Clostridia bacterium
AACGGCGGAGCACATACTCTATGCCAATCCGGAACTCACCCGCATCCTCGACATGACGATTTCGGAAATCCAAAACGTCAGCTGGCAGTCCTATACGCACCCGGACGATCTGGAGCGGGACGTGGCGGATTTTGAGCGGATGCTGAACGGCGAAATCGACCAGTACGACAATATTAAGCGCTACATCCGCAAGAACGGCGGCCTGATTTGGATTCATCTGTACGTCGCGATTCTGCACCGGAACGCGGTGCCCAGCCAGAGCGAGTATATCTGCATCATTCAGGACATCACCAAGGAAGTGGAGCGCGAGCAGTATCTTGTCGAGAGCGAGCGCAAGCAGCGCGAAGCATCGCGGTTTTTGGAAACGCTGCTGGACGCGATTCCCGACCACATCTTTTATAAGAATAAGCAGGGGATTTATCTGGGCTGCAACAAGGCCTTTGAGCAGGCGTCCGGCATATCGCGCGAAGATTTCGTCGGACGGAACGACTACGAGCTCTACGACCGCGATACCGCGGAGTCGTTTCTGGACGTGGACCGCAAGGTCTGGAACGGCAGCGAGCAGGTTCGCAGCGAGGAATCGATCGTCTACCCGAACGGCGATGAGATTTTCACGGAAACGATCAAGACGCAGTATTACGACGCGGAGGGGCAAATTGCCGGGCTTATCGGCATCAGCCGGGACATTACGCAGCGCAAGAAGGAGCAGGAGCGAATCGAGTACCTCAACGCGCACGACATCATGACTGGGCTGTATAACCGCATGTATTACGACGCCGAGCTGGATCGAATCGACTCGTTGCAGCAGCTGCCGTATTCCGTGATCATGGTGGACATCGACTCGCTCAAGCTGACGAACGACCTCTTCGGCCACAGCGCAGGGGATCGGCTGATCATTGAGACGGCAAAGCTGCTCAAGGATTGCTGCCCAAAGGGGATCGTTGCGCGGTTGGGCGGCGACGAGTTCTGCATTCTGCTGCCGGGCGTCGATGAGGAAGAGCTCAAGCAGATGGCGACCTGCATCAACGTTAAGCTCGAAGGGCAAAAGAGCGAAAGCGCGGAAAACGCGGTACTGCTGAGCGCGTCCTACGGGTACGCAACCAAGAGCCGGCCGGAGCAGACCATTGCGGAGGTTACAAACGCCGCGGAAGAGCACATGTATCGCCGAAAGCTGCTCAAGCACCAGAGCATCCGCAGCACGCTGCTTTCCACGATCAAAGAGCTGCTGTTTAGTAAGAGCAACGAAACCATGGATCACGCAGATCGCATGGCCAGCCTCGCAAAGGAACTCGGCAGCGAACTGGGGCTGAACGAAGCGGACATGGACGCGCTGGAGCTCATGGCGACGCTGCACGACCTCGGCAAAATCGGCATCAGCAACGATATTCTCTCCAAGCCCAGCAAGCTCAACGACGCGGAATGGGCGGAGATTCGAAAGCATCCGGAGATTGGCTACCGCATTGCGCTCACGATTCCGGAGTTGCAGGACATCGCCGGCTACATTCTCTCCCACCACGAGCGCTGGGACGGAAAGGGGTACCCGGAGGGGTTGTCCGGGCGGGATATCCCGTATATCTCGCGCATCATCTCCGTTGTGGACGCGTACGACGCAATGACCGAGCACCGCTCTTACCGCGAGAACCGGACGCAGCAGGAAGCGGCGGAGGAGATTTTACACAACGCAGGAACGCAGTTTGACCCGGACATTGCAACGACCTTCGTTCGCGACGTGCTGGGGTACAAGCCGGAGCAGGGGTGAAGGGCTGCGTGGCGGAGCAACAAAATGCAAGAGAAAAGACTATACGGTTTTTTGTGAGCCCGTGAACGAAACAGAAACGACAAACAAATCGAGGCAGAAAGAAGGCACGACCGGACGGTTCGTGCCTTTGTGGTGTATCGCCGCAATTGAAAACTACAGCGCAAAATCTCAGTCTTTTTCGCTGACAGGATCTTGCAGACCAACCACAACATAGTCCCCCATGTCTACAAATTGAAGCGTATGCAGTTCTCCATTCTCGTACATCGCCTGTACGTCCGGATAATCCGTTTGCAGATCGTTGTTGTCCAAAACCGAAACCGAATAGCCACAATAAGAGAAGTATTGCTCCATGGCGGAGGGTTCAATATTTAACAGAAAGAGTGTGGACCAAAGGTTTGTGTCAAAGTACTTGGGGTTTAGCAGCATCAACCCTTTGAGATCAAGCATTCTTCTAAGCTTGTTAAACGCCCTGCCATTCAACGAATTTGAATCGACGGACATTTGCTGAAATATGTAGTCCGAATACAGGTACACTGTATCGTAGTGATGCCCGACAAAGAGCACCGGCTTACCATAATATTCGGTGGTCAGTTCAAACCCAATCTGGCGCACCAGGCTCTCGTCGTTATGCGCATTTCGGTAATCAATGGTGTTTACTTTTGATAAGAACACACTCTGACTAAAGCAGAGCACGCAAACAAGGACCGTCAAAACGCTCTGTTTGAGTCTCTTTTGATCGGTTACATACTCCATGAACAGGAAAAAGGAAAACGCCGAAAAGTAGGTAAGGGTCTGTGCCGTCCGGTATGGCAGCCAGCTTCCCTGAATTAGGGATTGGAGAAAGACAGAGACAACGACGACGACTCCGCCCAACAGTACATCCGCTCTTTTGCGAAACACGGCAGACAGACAAAAACAACCAAATATCGCTAGAGCAACATCAAAGACGAAAATTGGCAGATACACGAGTCCGCGTAACACGTAATGCTCAAAGTTGCCAAGCAGAAGAGACCGCAATGCTCCGGCGCCCCAGTGAAGCCCCGTATCGCCATATCTGGTATAAGTAAGCCCGTCGATCGCACAAATCAAATAGCCAATAACCGTTCCAAGGATAACGCCAATGATCAATGGAACCGCAAACCGCAGGCCGCTTTTCATGCACTCCAATACCGTCTTTTTGCCCTGGATGAGCTGATAGAACAGAACGATCAGCACCAACGTAATATAAGCAAACACACAGGACTCATAGGAAGAAGCGACCAGCATAAGCGCCAAGGAGAGAACGACTGTTTTGACGATATCTTTCGCCGATGAGAGAAGTGCATATAAAATGCAGGCGGAAATGAGCGCGAGGTTTGAGGCAACGATGAAGTTATTTCCATTGTAGCTCCATATCTCGTTGATCAGTGGATACGTACTGACAATGAGAGAAAGGACGGTGTACGGCAAAACCTGCTTACGTTCATTCGAGAGATGGTAAAAGATCGCGCCGGTTAAGATCGCCGCCAATAGAAGAAAGACTACTCCTAAATACTTGCTTAGTATGTCGTTGTTCAGAACATGGCCCCAAAGATATAGCCACCATCTTCCGGATAACATGGCTTTGCCGGAGCCATAATACTGGTTCCAATGGAAGTCCTCAAATTGAACTTTCGTGTTGGTAAACGAAGGTAAATACGCCAATATGGTTAATGTCAGCAGCGGAATCCAGTATTGTGCTTTTGAAACAATATTCTGAATGTAATTCTTTATCAAGTCGGAACCGTTTGGTTTCACATTATTTTCCATATAACACGCCCTTCTCTTGCATCTCAATTCGCACCATGTACTGCTTCGGTTCAGAACAAACGGATACCAACTCCCATCCACCGCGCAAACGCAATAAATCCAAGGTGTTATTCCGCTTGCGAGCCTTCGTTTCGCTTTCTCCAGTATTCAACCGTTCTTCGTATTCCGTCTTCAAAACTCACCTCAGGCTGAAAACCTGTGTCACGAACTAAATCTAAAATATTCACACACGAGCTTAGCGTTTGATTGGTCATGGATGGTCTCTCGTTAATGCCCAAAGGAAGCGACGGATCGATGATATCTCTTATGGTTACGATATAATCCTTTAGCGGTTTATATACGCCCGAACCGATGCCATAGGTTGTATCCGCTTTGCCATACTCTCCAATCAGCCGGAGCGCTCGCGCAACATCGGCAACGTACAGAAAATCCCACATTTGCGTTAGAGCGCCGTAAGATGGCTTCTCGGCAGCCAGCAGCGTTCGAATCGTATACGTTATAATATTGTTGTCTTTTCGAAATTCTCCATATGTGCTTGGTATTACGGCCCAGATGAACTTTTGATCAAGTTGCCGCGCACGAACCTGTAAAAAATAGTGGGTCGCGGTTTTCGCGGCGCCATACATGTCATTCGGCGTCTGTTTTTCTTCAAGATCCATCACATTTTTGCTAAATACATACTCGGCAACCGTGCCCGCCGAAATATATCGATCGCAGTGCAATCGATGGCATAATTCCATTGCACGCACGGACATTTCGATGTTGTTCAATTGCACTTCCAGATTATTTTTGTCTTGAGAAGCCACCCCCGCCCAAGCCAAATGGTAAAAGCAATCATAGTCCCGATCCGGAAAATCATTCGCTGTCAGCGTATTCAGATCCCCCTCCACGCAGGAGAAGAGCGCTTGATTTAGGAGCTCGGGCGAAAAGCGATCTTTACTGCGCGAGATCGCGGTCACTTGAACCTGATTTGCAAGCAATTCACGGATAAGCCATCGTCCGATGAATCCGGTTCCTCCTGTCACGAGAACCCTATTCATTACAACTTCCCGCCTTTAGGTTGTATCGCTCCTGTTCTACGATAATTGGATGATGCATGGTTCTGATGTTGATGTTCGCGACGTATTCGCCCAAAATCCCCAGAAAGATCAGAATAACACCGCCTAAGAAGTATACGCCAAACAAAATCGCGGCGTTGCCGATGGGGTAATCGATCAATTTGAATACCTTCAAAAAGAAGGTAACGACTGCGATCATCATGCTGATTATTGATGTAATCGATCCGATAATAATGGCAATCCGCATCAGTACTCGCGAGTATGAGGTTATCCCAAGCATTGCGACGTCGTACAGATTCCAAAACTTGAAGGACGACTTCCCATACTTGCGCTTGTTTTGCGCATAGTATACGCGCTGACATTCCGGCGTCAGCTCGGCGATGATTCCCCTCAGATATGGCAGTGCATCATCAACCCGCGCTAACGTGTTCAGTACGGTTCTGTCATACAACCCGAACCCCGTGAACTGTTCAATGTGCTCAATATCCGTAATCTTCTTCATTAGATGATAGAAGATCTGACGCAACTTGTATTTGGCTTTGTTTTCCTGACTTTTGTTCTTGATTCCAACAACCACCGGGTAACCGGCTTCCCACTGTTCCAGAAAATCCGCAATTAGCTCCGGCGGATCCTGCATATCCGCAAACAAAAGAACCGCGCAATCGCCTTCTGCCTGCGTCAAACCATAGAAGGTCGATTTTGAAAACCCGAAATTGCGGACGTAAAAAATATACTGAACATGGGAATCCGCTTTCGCCAATTCCCGAATCTCTTTTTTGGAATTATCCTTTGAGCAGTTGTCGACAAAAAGGATTCGGTAATCATATTTCGATAATCTTGACCGAAACAAGGATGTTACGCTCTCATAGATCAGAGGGATGTTCTCTTCTTCATTAAATGTTGGTATTACTATTGAAACTTGCTTCTTGTTCATGTCTTTTGTAACATCCGTCATATATGCCCCATCCATTCTTAGCCTTTGTTGAAAGATCGTGCGCGGGCACCCCGTATTTCACGCGCTTTCTTCTCCCGGTATGACTTGATTTTCCATACAATTCATGCGATTTGCGTGCGTTGTGTGCGCGCGCCAGAACTCGCGCCCGAAGATGAAATATCTTGGAACGTAGCTCGCTTTATCATTCGGACAAACCATTTTCGGTTGCCGCATCGATTCCGTCGGGCTTCCACTATTTTAGAACGTGACGAAGGGATTCTCTTGCTATGCACATCACCTTGTCTAACGCTCTTTGGTCGATCATATGGTCGATTTCGATAGCCAATTGGTGTTTCAGCGCAGCAACGCCTTGCAGCTTTGCGCACACTTTGACCAAATATATCGTGAAAAATATAGTATACTTCGTTGAGTTGTAGCATAAATCATTGCAGACATACAAGGACATTCACGCCGGTTTGCTTTAGTCGGAAGGCCTTGTTCGTTCAAAAAGCGGCAGATTCCTTTCGTTTGCGCAAACGCTTCGGTAGAAACACGAAATCCGTTTTCCCGGGCTTAAATAGTTGGAAGAAAATGCTTTCACAAGGTATCGAAGCATCCGGTAATTCCGGCTTGCCTGTCATGAAACAGCTTCAGCGAATAGTTCCTAAACCGGCAAACTCCAACCAAAGACCCAAGTTGGATGAACTCAATCGCTTTTTCGCACTGGAAGCAGACAAAGTAATTGACCTTTTGCGGCCACCAATCCCCCCAAATTTTAGACAGAAAAAAAGGCCGTGAGGCCTTTTCTTTGTGAGTGCGACCGGAGGGATTTTCCGCTT
>DAIRTE010000166.1:0-6328 GCA_036804025.1 Clostridia bacterium
GGCTGCTTTGGCAATTGCAACTTCTGCGCGCTGACGTTTCATCAGGGGCGCGTGGTTACGGGGCGCTCGCACGAGTCGATTCTGAGCGAAGCAAAAGCGTTTGCCAAAGATCCCGCGTTTAAGGGGTACATTCACGACGTCGGCGGGCCAACTGCGAACTTCCGACACCCGTCCTGCACAAAGCAGCTCAAAAGCGGCGTCTGCGCGGACAAGGAGTGCATCGGTTTTACCGCCTGCAAGAACCTCGACACGTCGGAGGAGGACTACGTCGTGCTCCTGCGAAAGCTCCGCGCGTTGGACGGGATCAAGAAGGTGTTTGTCCGCAGCGGCGTGCGCTACGACTACGCGCTGCTCGACCGCGACGATACGTTTCTGAAGGAACTGATCGAGCACCACGTGAGCGGCCAGCTCAAGGTTGCCCCGGAGCATGTTTCCGACCGCGTGCTCAAGTATATGAACAAACCGTCGTTTGCGGTCTACGAGCGCTTTGTGCAGAAGTTCGAGGCAATCAATCAGCGGCTCGGTGTGAAGCAATATCTGGTGCCATACTTAATCAGCTCGCATCCCGGCGCGAATTTGCACGACGCAATTGAGCTCGCGCAATACCTCAAGCGCATCAATCACAAGCCGGAGCAGGTGCAGGACTTTTACCCGACGCCCGGCACGGCGTCCACCTGCATGTACTATACGGAACTCGATCCATCGACCATGAAGCCGGTCTATGTTGCGAAAACGCACGAGGAAAAAGCGATGCAGCGTGCGCTGTTGCAGTGCCATATTCGAAGGAACTGGCCGCTGATTCGAAAGGCGCTTCGACTGGCTGACCGCGAGGATCTGATCGGCACCGGCAAGGGCTGCCTTGTTCCGCCGGATACCAGACCGGAAATAACCGCTTCTTCAAAGAAAGGCAAGCCGGGCGGGTCAAACAATCAGCCAAACGGGCGCGCGGTAGAGCGTACAGGCGGCGGCAGAAACGCGAAAAACAGCGCTTCCAACCGACGCGGACGCGGATAAATGAACGGTAAGCGAAGCGCGAGAGAAATCCAGCGTGAAATTCGAAGCAGAAACGCGCGAGGTTCTTGACAAAACGCTCACCAGCCGATAAAATACTCTCTGTTGCGTGGAAAACGCGCAGTCTATTCATGCGCGCTGGCTGGAACAAACGAGCCGATTTCCTCGGCGGAACAGGCGGTGGAAATCATGCGAATTCGAGTTGCGAATGCAATCAAACGAACGGGCGAACCGTTTGCGTTTGAGCAAAGCGAGCGGTTCGAACCGCAGGAGTTTGGCGAACGGACGATAACGTTCCCCGAGCCCGTTCATGTTTCCGGAACCTATGTGTATGACGGAAAGGCGTTTACCGTTTCGGCGAAGGCCGAAGCCACGCTGGACGCCGTTTGCTCCCGCTGCACAAAGCCGTTTTTCGAGCACGTGTTCTTCTCCTTTTCCGAACGGTTCGTCAAAGGAGAAAGCGCGGAGACGGAGGAAGAAACGTACCCCTATTCGGGAGACGAACTAGACCTCGACAAGGCCGTGCTCGACAATCTCTTTCTGGAACTTCCCATCGCGGGCGTTTGCCGGGAGGATTGTAAGGGACTTTGCCCCGTTTGCGGCGCGGATCGCAACATAACCCCATGTGATTGTATACCACCAGAAGCCTAGGACAACCCGTTTGTCCAACGCGCTATCCGAAGAAGAATAGGAGGGATTATCATGGCAGTACCCAAGAGAAAAACGTCCAAGGCAAGGCGTGATTCGCGCAGAGCGTCCAACTTCAAAGTTGCGGAAGTGCAGCTCGGTGAGTGCCCGCAGTGCCACTCGCTTGTACCGTCCCACACGGTATGCAAGACGTGCGGGTATTACGGCGGCAAGCTGGTCGTCGACATGGAACAGAAGGAAAAGAAGAACGCCTGATTATCCGTCCTTCCTGCCCGTGTCGAGCAATCGACCGAACCAAGTTTTTACGCAATTGGACTTTCCTGCGAAACTATCGCTGGGGAAGTCTTTTTGCGTTACAGTGATTTTATTAGAGATTGACTTTCCTGTGCAGTTTTGCGCGGGGGAGTCTTTTTGCGTTACAGTGATTATTCGCGAGACGAGACATTCATCCGCAAGTGAGAGGATGAGTCTTTTGCATTGCATCGAAATCGCATGTCCCGTATAATAGTGAAATGGGAATGCGGCTGGGTGCCGCGTTTAGGAGGTAACATACATGAAGATAGCAATCGACGCAATGGGCGGCGATTTCGCGCCGAAAGCCGTGCTGGAGGGCGTTTCGCTCGTGCTGCCGGAATTGGCAAAGGACGTTGAACTCGTGCTCTACGGGGACGAGGCGGCGCTGAAAAGCGGACTGAAAGAACTCAACATCACCGACGCGCGAGTGAAAACCTTCGCCACGAGCGAGGTGATTGGCTTCGACGAGCAGCCGACGCTTGCCATTCGCAAGAAAAAGGATTCGTCCATGGTGCGCGCCATCGAGGCCGTGGCAAACGGGGAAGCGGACTGCGTCCTCTCCGCGGGCAGCACCGGCGCGCTGTTAACCGGCGCAACGCTGATCATCAAGCGCCTCAAGGGCGTTAAGCGCCCTGCGCTTGCGACCGTGCTGCCGACGCTGGACGGATGCGCGCTGCTGCTCGACTGCGGCGCAAACACGGACTGCAAGAGCGACTATCTCGTTCAGTTCGCCATCATGGGTTCGGCATATATGAAGAGCGTGTTCGGGCTAAAAGAGCCGCGGGTCGGGTTACTGAATAACGGCACCGAGGAAGAAAAGGGCAACGAGCTGACGAAGGAAACGCACGGCCTGCTCAAAACCGCGCCCGTCCGCTTCACCGGCAACTGCGAAGCGCGAGATGTGCTCAGCGGCGAGTTTGACGTTGTGGTTTGCGACGGGTTCGACGGAAACGTCGTGCTCAAGGGCACGGAGGGCACCGCCATACTGATGATGAGCCTGCTCAAACAGGGCTTGATGATGAACCTGCGCACGAAGATCGGCGCGCTTCTTTGCAAGCCCGCGTTCAAGCAACTCAAAAAGAAGCTCGACTACACCGAGTACGGCGGCGCGCCGCTGCTCGGCGTCAACGGCGGCGTGATCAAGGCGCACGGCAGTTCCAACGGAAAGGCGTTTTGCTCCGCAATTCTGCAGGGCGTTAAGCTGATTTCCTCCAACGCGACGGCGCTGTTGGGCGAGCAGATTGCACAACTGGCAATCGAAGAATGACGAAAAATCGGCATGATCTAGACATCCCCAATTGGATGAGGATTGACAGATTGGGCTGGGTACTATAGAATACTACGCGAATGAGATGCGAGTAAAACGCATTGAAAAGGAGTTTTCACATGAATTTTGAGAAAGTTCGCGATATTATTTCGAAGCAGCTGGACATTGACGCCGGCACCATCAAGATGGACAGCCGCCTGATCGACGACCTGAAAGCGGACTCGCTGGACATCGTCGAACTGATTATGGATCTCGAACAGGAATTCAACATTGAAATTCCGGACGAGGAACTGCCCAAGGTACAGACCGTTGCCGACATCGTTGGCTATCTCGACAAAAAGTAACCGAAACAAAAACGAAGTTTGCCCGCATCCGATTGGCAGAGAGAGGGTGCGGGTTTTTTCGTAAGACGAACGGCGTTTTTACGCGTTCGTTTTATGCCGCGTCGAAAACATCATACAAGCACAAAGGAATCGCAACATGCCGCAACCGATCAATGCGCTGGAATCGCTGGAAGAAACCCTTGCGTATACGTTTATCGACCGTTCCCTGCTGGAAACGGCGCTGACGCATACCTCGTTTGTCAAGGGCGACGGAAAACGGAAGGCGCACAACGAGCGGCTGGAGTTTTTGGGCGACGCGGTGCTGGAGCTCTGCGTAAGCGAGCACCTCTACCGGGGACACCCGGAATTGCAGGAGGGCGCGATGACGCGCCATCGCGCGCGGCTGGTCTGCGAGCGGGCACTGTTTTCCGCGGCGGTTGCGCTGGGCATTCCGGAAGGACTGCGGCTCGGCAACGGCGAGGAGCTCACCGGCGGGCGGAACAAGCCCTCCATCGTGTCGGACGCGCTGGAAGCCGTCATCGGGGCAATTTACCTCGACGGCGGGCTTGAGCACGCGCGCCGCGTGATTCTGGAGCGTGTGATTCGTCTGCTGGAGGACGCAAAGGAAGACGAACTAGATCGCGACTTTAAGACGCGGTTGCAGGAGTATGTGCAAAAGGGCCACATCGGGCTCATTGACTACGAGTGTCTGGACGAAACGGGTCCGGAACATCAAAAGCGCTTCACGATTTGCGTTCGCCTCTCCGGTGCGGTGATTGGCGAGGGAACGGGACTCAACAAGCAAAGCGCGGGGCAAGCGGCGGCGAAGGACGCCTTGATAAGACTGGGCGTTCTGGAGGGCGACGCATGCGACTGACGAAACTGGAGCTCAACGGATTTAAATCCTTTGCGCGCAAAACCGAAATTCGATTTGGAGACGGCGTCACCGCCATCATCGGCCCGAACGGCAGCGGAAAGAGCAATCTTTCCGACGCGGTTCGCTGGGTGCTGGGCGAGCAGAGCGCAAAAGCCCTGCGCGGTTCCAAGATGGAGGACGTCATCTTCAACGGAACGCAGCTGAGAAAAGCGCTCGCCTACTGCGAGGTTACGCTGATTTTCGACAATTCGGACGGGTTGCTCAACGTTCCGTTCACCGAGGTGGCGATCACCCGGCGCGTCTACCGCTCCGGCGAGAGCGAATATTGCATCAACCGCAACAACTGCCGCCTGCGCGACATTCAGGACCTGTTCTGCGACACGGGCATCGGCCGGGACGGTTACTCCATCATCAGCCAGGGCAAGGTGGAGGAGATTCTCTCCAACAAGAGCGGCGACCGCCGTGCGGCGTTTGAAGAGGCTGCGGGCGTCATGCGTTACCGCGTGCGCAAGGAGGATGCCGAGCGCAAGCTGACCAATACGGACAAAAACCTCGAACGCATCGAGGATATTTTAAAGGAACTGGGCGACCGCCTGGAACCGCTGGAAGCGCAGAGCGCCTCCGCACGCGCCTACCTGCGCCTGCGCGACGAACTGCGCGATCTGGAGGTCAACCTCTTTCTGTATCAATACGACCGCGTACACGAGCGACTGGAGCAGATTGCCGAAACCACGAAGCAGATGATTGCCGAGCGCGATCTGTCCGACGCGGGGGAAACGACGCTGCTCGCCTCCTGCGCCGCGCTGGAGGAGCAACTCCACGCGCTGGACGCTTCCCTCAACCTGCAACAGAACAAGCTCATGGGGCTCGTCTCCGAGGCGGAGATGCGCGTTGGTTCGAGCAATGTGCTCGCCGAGCGGCGCGAAAATGCCGCGGCACAGAAGAAGCGCATCGAGCAGGAGCGCGACGCGGCAAACGCGCGCGTTAGCGAGCTGGACGGCGTAATCGCCACCATGCAGGCGGACGATTCCGGTCAGGCGGCGTTGGGTCTGCTGGAAAAAGAGATGGAACTTTCCGAACAGCGCCTTGGCGCGCTGGACGCGGACATCGCAGGCCGCGAAGAAACGCTGGAGGCGATGAAGAACAGCATCATCGAGGCGATGAACCGCATGTCGGACGTCAAGTCCAGCATGTCCCGTTTTGACGCGATGCGCGGCTCCATGACCGAGCGGATCACCGCGATTGAATCCGAGGCCAAGCGCCGCGCAGAGGAGACGGAACGGCTCAAGGACGAGCTGGAACACGCAAACGCACAGCACGCCGCCGAAGCGGAAAAGTTTGAGCAGGCAAAGCGCGATCTGGACGGTTCCGTCGAGCACCGGCGGAAAAAGCTGGACGCGTTTACCGCGCTGCGCGAGGAGATTTCGCGGGACGAGCAGGGGATTAGCTCCCTGCAATCGCGCCTCCGCGTGCTGGACGAAATGCAGCGCTCGCGCGAGGGCTACTACGCGAGCGTCAAAAACATACTCAAGGACGCGCCGAGCGAGCCGAGGCTGAGCCGTGCCATCGTCGGCGTGGTTGCGGAGCTCATTCGCGTGCCCAAGGAATACGAAATTGCGGTGACCATGGCGCTGGGTTCGACGCTGCAAAACATCGTTACCCCAACCGCCGAGGACGCGAAATACGTCATTGAATACCTGCGTTCGCACGACTACGGCCGCGCGACGCTGCTACCCATGGCGCTATTAAACCCCACGCGGATCACCCGCGAGGAACGTGCGCAGATGGACATGCCCGGCTGCATCGGTGTTGCCAACGAGCTGATCGACTGCGACGAAAACGTCCGCAGCGTGATGGACTATCTGCTCTGCCGAACGATTATCGTCAAGGATCTCGACGCGGGCATCG
>DAIRTE010000167.1:0-6266 GCA_036804025.1 Clostridia bacterium
TTCTTTTCCTGCGGCATCTGTTCTGCATGCAGGGCGATATTCGCAATATCTTCCGCGTTGAGGTGCAGCGTCTCGCTGTAGAGGTAAAGCCAGTACTCGCCGCACGGTTGATACTCCGGCAGGAGTTTCGTCTTACCTTCGATTCGCTCGATGGCGCGGCCGATGTGAATCTCCGAATCCAGAGGGTCGCCGCCCGTATCGCCGTTCGAGAGGTCGCGCGTCAGGTCGAGACGGCTTAAAAGCGCGTCGTTCGTGCCAGTCCGGCTGTTTTGGCGCACCATGTCGTCCGAAATGTCCTTGCCAAAGTGCTTGCCAACGGCTGCCTCCTGCCGCGCCCATTCTTAGATGACCGCGCGGGTAACTTCCATGCCGACTTCGCCGTGCGCGGAAACAAAGTCCGGGCGTTCGGACTTTTGAAAAAAGCCTCGCCGGAGCTTGAGCGCGCTGTCGATATGGTACTTGGCGTAGTACTCGAAGTAGGCTTTGTCGTTGGCCATCGGACACTCCCAGAAAAATTCCGTTAATGGATTTATTATATACGGAATTCCCAAAAGCGCAAATTTGATCGTTTGATTGAGTTGTAAGAACAATTGCTTGATTTCAAGCGTGTGAGTGAAAAGATTACAGCGTATCAGCGTTGCATACAGTTTTACAATGATTCGTATTCCCTATTTATGCCGCTAATTCATATTAATGCAATTATTACAAACAATTTCTGACCGTTTGACATGTTCTGCATCTTGCGACCAACCGTGAAAGGAGAAGTGTGGTATGTCTGAGCAAAAAACGAAACTAACTGCTGAAGAAAAAACTCACGAGAGAAAGATTGGTGTCACTTATTCGAAACTGTTACTTTTCATGCTTATTATTATCTTCTTCCTAGCAACATGTGTTTGCATCATTTTCCTCAGTCGCGCAATAAAGAATGAGGCGGGCAATGCCATTGTTGGGTTATGGACAACTGCAGTTAGCCTATCCCTTCGTATGAATATGAGAAGAATATCATTTAATGTAAAACCCGTGTCAGAGTAAATCAAAAAAGGAGCGCAGAAAGGCGCTCCTTATTGATAAGTATCCCCTGAATTCTGCAAATATGATGCAAATACTATAGCAAACAATCTTAAAATATCAATTTATCAAATTAAACGCTCTTTTTCGTCAATATCTACAATAGTTAGTCATACTGTCATTACTCATAATAGCGATATAATGTTAGCAGCAATGACAGGAGGACGTAGTATGGAGATTACATACTTTATCGGCAACGGGTTCGACCTCGCCATGGGGCTGCATACTTCCTATCGGCATTTTGTTAAGCATTACTTGGAAACGCCTCCCAATGAAGCTTGCGATCAGTTCCTTAAAAAATTAATTGCAGAGGACGTTGAGAATTGGTCGGATGCCGAAGCAGCCTTGGGGCAGTGTACAGAGAGTTTCAATGCAGGACAAGAAGAATTGTTCTGCGAATGCTATACCGATTTTGTGCTTTCTCTCTCGGAATTTCTCGAAAGTGCGGATCGCTCTTGCATATCCCCAATTAACATTAAGGACATCCGTCATCACTATACAAACGCATTTACAAACCTTGAACACTTTATTCCTCATGTACAGCCAGGTTTAAAAAGAGCTTTGTCCGAATCGGTAAGGCAACCTCGCAACTTCTCTATTATTAACTTCAATTATACGCATGTTTTCGATCATGGTATTGACGTGCTTGGGCGCAAAGGTGTTGCAATTAATAGTAAAACCCCTCCAAATTGCGATACAATCGGTGAAGTTCACCATATTCATGGAGAGTTCAGTCATGAAATGGTAATGGGCGTCGATGGAGATGATCAGATCGCAAATCAAGATTTCGCTCGGAATGCCGGTATCCGGCAGCGCATCATCAAGCCGGAGGTTAATGAAGCTCTCAATCACGGATTGGTAATGGACTGCAAGAAAACAATCTCCAAAAGCCAAATTATAGTCGTGTTCGGAATGTCGATTGGGAAAACAGACCGCACGTGGTGGAAGAGCGTCGGCGAGTGGCTAAAAAGAAGTAAAGACCATCAGCTGATTATTTTTATACATATCGAGGGTCAGGATACTCGCCTCGCCGGGAGTATTAACGTTACCGAAAGGGGAACGCAAAATCGTTTACTAAACTTTACCGCACTGACTGATGTGGAAAAAGAAAATGTGCGTCATCAAATAACGGTTGTTTTGAACTGCGAACTTTTTGGAACACGCCTTTTCCGTTTGAAATAGGGTATCACAAGCAATCATAAATCTCAAGATAACACAAAAGAAGCGCCCTCGCGGGTGCTTCTTCCTTGTTCTCTCAGTTATTCCTCGTACAGCGGAAACCGCTTGCAGAGCGCCAGCACATCACGCTTGACCTGCGGCACGGCGGATTCGCCTTCCTTGATGATGCGGGCGATCATGTTGCCGATCTGCCGCATCTCCCCTTCCTTCATGCCGCGCGTGGTGACCGCCGGTGTACCGAAGCGCACGCCACTGGTTTCGGCCTTATTGCGCGTGTCGAACGGAATGGCGTTGCGGTTGGCGGTGATGTTCGCCTGATCCAGCAGGTTCTGCACGCTTAAGCCCGTAATGCCCAGCTCGCGCAGATCGACGAGCATCAGGTGGTTATCCGTTCCGCCGGAGAAGATGCGCAAGCCGTTGTGCTGCAGCGTTTCGCAGAGCGTTTTGGCGTTGAGCACGATCTGGTGCTGATACACCTTGAACTCCGGCTGCATCGCTTCATAGAAGCAGACGGCTTTTGCGGCGATCACGTGCATCAACGGGCCGCCCTGCATGCCGGGGAACACAGCCTTGTCGATCTTTGCCGCGAATTCTTCCTTGCAGAGAATCAACCCGCCGCGTGCGCCGCGCAGGGTCTTATGCGTGGTCGAGGTGGCGACGTCCGCATACGGAAACATATTCGGGTGCTCTCCCGCAGCGATTAAGCCGGAGATATGCGCCATATCCACCATGAAATACGCGCCGACTTCCTTTGCAACCGCGCCGATGCGTTCGAAATCGATGATTCGCGAATACGCGCTCGCGCCCGCCACGATGAGTTTGGGCTTATGCTCGCGCGCGAGGCGTTCCAGCTCGTCGTAATCGATATACCCAGTGTCTTCGCGTACGCCGTACTGCACAAAATGATAGAGCTTGCCGGAAGCGTTGGCCGTGTGTCCGTGGGTCAAATGCCCGCCGTGATTGAGATTCATGGCAAGCACCGTGTCGCCTGGGTTGAGCAGCGCGTAGTAGACGGCTAAGTTCGCCTGCGCGCCCGCGTGCGGCTGGACGTTGGCATGATCGGCATGGAACAGCGCTTTTGCGCGTTCGCAGGCAAGTGTTTCTACAATATCCACATACTCGCAGCCGCCGTAGTAACGTTTGCCGGGATATCCTTCGGCGTACTTGTTGGTCAGCGGGCTGCCCATAGCGGCAAGCACCGCGGGAGAAACGAAGTTCTCCGAAGCGATGAGTTCCAGATGGTCGCGCTGGCGGCCAAGTTCCAGTTCCATGGCGCGGGCGATTTCCGGGTCAACCTGGGCGACAATTTTATGAGTCGGCGTAAATTTCATTTTTCTCGTTTCCTATCCCTTTATTTTAATAGTACCGCGCTGTTGATCGGCAATCCTATATCATATACAGTTCCGCCCCGGATTGCGCTTCGCCCGCGCGATCCGCAATCACAGAGGGCGCGGGCGATTTGTAGTTTCCTATTCGGTTGCCGTCAAAGCGGCGATCATTCTTCTTTCGGCAAATCGGCTTGCCGGTTCAGCACGGCGACGATGCTCGGCCGGAACTTTTCCTTTTTGCCCTTCTTTTCGACGAGCCGGAGAATCAGATACCCGATTCCGCAGGCTGCCACGCCGAACAGGAGCGCGTAGAGTTCCGAAATTCGGCTGCCGATCCAGACGCCGGCAAGAAGAAGTCCCAGCGGCAGCGCGTACGCCAGCAGGCTTGCCTGCACCACGCGCTTGGGTGAAAGGCTGACGCTTACATGGTCGCCTACCCGCGCGCCGACGGGGTTATTGAGCTCGACTTCCATTTCGCTCTCCCCCGCCGTCAGGCAGGCGCCGCAATGGGCGCACTGCGCGCTGCGCAGAAAGCGAATCTTGGCGAGTTTGCCGTGAACTTCCGTTACAAGTCCTATGCTGCAGCTTTGCTCTTCCAATCTTTTCTCACTCTTCCTTTTCCGTGCAGGCGATGTGCAGCTCGAGAAGCTGCTTGTCGTCCACAAAGTCCGGCGCTCCGGTCATCGGGCAGGAAGCGTTCTGCACCTTCGGGAAGGCGATAACGTCCCTTATGCTCGAAGAGCCTGTGATGATCATGGCGAGGCGGTCGAGGCCGTACGCCATTCCGCCGTGCGGCGGCGGCCCGTAACGGAACGCGTCCGTTAAGAAGCCGAATCGGTATTCCGCCTGCTCGTCCGTAAAGCCGAGCGCGCGGAACATGCGTTTTTGCAGTTCCTGCGAATGGATACGAATCGAACCGCCGCCAATCTCCACGCCGTTAAGCACGATATCGTAAGCCTTGGCGCGAACGTTCGCGGGGTCGCTTTCGAGACGGTCTATGTCGTCGTCCAAAGGACTCGTGAACGGATGGTGCATGGCCATGAAGCGGTTCTCTTCCTCGCTCCATTCAAACTGCGGGAACTCCGTGACCCAAAGCAGGTTGTACTTGTCCTTTGGGATCAAATTGAGCTTTTCGGCAAGCTTCAAGCGAAGCGCGCCGAGGCTTGCGAACACGGTTTTATTCGAATCCGCAATGATAAACAGCACGTCGCCTTCTTCCAGATTGGTCGCTTTGCGGATGGCGGCGATTTCGTCCTCGGTAAGGAACTTGAGAATCGGCGAAGCAAGACCGTCGGCCTTGTCGTTCATCCAGATGAGTCCCTTGGCGCGGTAGGTTTTGACAAACTCGCCCATCGCGTCCAGCTCTTTGCGGGAGAACGAAGCGCTCGCGCCCTTGGCGTTGACGGCGCGGACGCTGCCGCCGCTGGCAAGCGCGCTCTGGAAAACGGAGAACTCGCTCGACTTGACCACGTCCGAAAGATCGACCAGTTCCAGCCCGAAGCGCGTATCCGGTTTATCGGAACCGTAACGCGCCATCGCGTCGGCATACTTGATGCGCGGCAAAGGCGTTTCGATATCCACGTCCAGCGTCTCTTTAAAGAGCCGCTTCAGGAATCCTTCGTTGACGGACTGCACATCCTCCGCTTCCACAAAAGACATCTCGATATCAATCTGCGTAAAGTCCGGTTGACGGTCCGCTCGGAGGTCTTCGTCTCTAAAGCAGCGGGCAATCTGGAAATACCGGTCGTAACCAGCCAGCATTAAGAGCTGTTTGAAGAGCTGCGGGCTCTGCGGCAGCGCGTAGAACTTGCCGGGATGCACGCGGCTGGGCACGAGATAGTCCCGCGCGCCTTCCGGTGTACTCTTGGTAAGAATCGGCGTTTCGATTTCCACAAAATTCTGCTCGTCAAAGTATTCCCGCGCGATGAACGCGATCTTATGCCGCATGAGCAGGTTCTTCTGCATGCTGGGACGGCGAAGGTCGAGATAGCGGTACTTAAGTCGCAGCAGTTCGTTTGCGCGGCAGTCGTCGCTGATGTCGAACGGCGGTGTTTCGCTCTTGCTCAAAATCTTGAATTCGCTGACGATGACTTCCAGCTCACCGGTCGCCATGTTTGCGTTGACCATGTCGCCGGTGCGGAGAACGAGTTTGCCCTTGACCGCAAGCACGAATTCCGAACGGATTGTGCAGGCACGGTCGAAATCTTCCTTGCTCAAAATCGTGGAATTGAACACCACCTGCATCAGCCCGGTGCGGTCGCGCAGCTGCACAAACACCAGTGCGCCGAGGTCGCGCCGAACGTTTGCCCAGCCCATCAGGGTAACTTCCTTCCCTGCGTCCGCTTTTGTAAAGTTTGCGCAGTAATTAGTTCGCTTCCAGCCGCCTAAAAATTCACTCATGGTTCGCTCCTCATATGATGAATATTTTGAATGCCTGTTTATTGAATGTTTAGTCCAGCGCTTTTTGAATCTCCTCAGCCGTGAGCGAAAGCTCCGTTTCCTGACCGTCGCTCATGCGCTTTAGTTTGCCTTTGTTCGCGGCCAACTCGTTTTCGCCGAGTACGAGAACATATCTCGCGCCGATCTTATCGGCATACTTAAACTGCGCTTTCACGCTGCGGCCGACATGGTCGATCTCGACGGAAACGCCCGCTTTGCGGAGCTGGAACGCCAGCGAAAAAGCAGCTTCTT
>DAIRTE010000168.1:0-6266 GCA_036804025.1 Clostridia bacterium
TCCGCGCCCGCCTGCTGGACACCCAGCCGACGGTGGACACCGAGCGCGCCGTGCTGACCACGGAAAGCTACCGCGCGCACGAGCAGGATCAGGTCGTGCTGCGCCGCGCGTATATGCTCGACAACGTACTGCGGAATATGTCGATCTACATCGACGAGGACGCGCTGCTCGTTGGCAACCAGGCGTCGAGCGATCGCAGCGCGCCGATTTTTCCAGAATAC
Source organism: Clostridia bacterium (assembly GCA_036804025.1). Classification (GTDB taxonomy): domain Bacteria; phylum Bacillota; class Clostridia; order Christensenellales; family CAG-138; genus UBA7703. The sequence continues at coordinate 222 of DAIRTE010000168.1, forward strand.
GCGATGGACTGGGTCATCAAAGAACTGGACGCGTTTGACCAGCGCGACGGCGACCGGTTTACGATTACCGAAGAAAACAAGCAGGTCTTACGCGACATCTACCCATATTGGAAGGGGCGCACCCTGCAGGATAAGGGCTACGCCGCGTTTCCCGAACGCGCACGGCTGTTTTACGACCTTGGCATCATCAAAACCGAGGGAAACATTACCTCCGGCGACGCGCACATTGCCGTGGACTATGGCCGCGTACTCCGCGAGGGGCTGAGTGGCTACCGCGCGCGCGTGCTCGAAGCGCAAAACGCGCTTGAACTCGCGAACTTTGAGGACTTGAAGAAAAGCTATTTCTATCGGGCGATTCTCATCGTGCTGGACGCGGTGGAGGCGTTTGCGCTGCGCTATGCCGCGCTCGCCGAGGAGCAGGCAAAGAACGCCGCGCCGGAACGCGCAAAGGAACTGCTCGAACTCGCGCGAATTTTGCGCAAGGTGCCGATGCAGCCCGCCGGGAGTTTTCACGAGGCGCTCCAGAGCGTCTGGCTGCTGCACGTCGTGCTCCAGATTGAGAGCAACGGGCATTCGCTTTCCTACGGGCGCATGGATCAGTACGTCTATCCCTACTACGAGGCGAGCCGCAAGGCGGGCATGTCGCAGGAACAGGCGCTGGAACTGCTCGAGAACCTGTGGCTGCGCACCTTCACGGTCAATAAGATTCGTAGTTGGTCGCACACCCGCTTTTCCGCGGGTAGCCCGCTGTATCAAAACGTTACCGTCGGCGGACAAACCGTGGACGGCAAGGATGCGGTCAACGAGCTGAGCTATCTCATTCTGCGCTCCGTCGCGCGCTGCCATCTGCCGCAGCCGAACCTGACCGTTCGCTATCACAAGGGATTGAGCGACGAGTTCATGCAGGAGTGCATTCAGGTGATCCGCTGCGGGTTTGGCATGCCCGCGTTCAACAGCGACGAAATCATCATTCCCTCGTTTCTGAATCTTGGAATCCAGCGCGAGGATGCGTACAACTACAGCGCGATTGGCTGCGTGGAGGTTGCCGTACCCGGCAAGTGGGGCTACCGCTGCACGGGCATGAGCTTTCTAAACTTCCCGAAGACGCTGATGATTGCGCTCAACGACGGCGTGGACATCGACAGCGGAAAGCGTGTGTTTGACGGCACGGGCCACTTTCTCCAGATGGAGTCGTTCGACGAAGTGATGCACGCCTGGGACGTGTTCGTCCGCGAATTCTGCCGTCAGGCGGTGATTCTCGACACCAGCGCGGACTTGGTGTTGGAGCAGGAGGTGCCGGACATTCTCTGCTCGGCGCTGACGGAGGACTGCATCGCGCGAGGCAAGCACCTCAAAGAGGGCGGCGCGGTCTACGACTTCATCAGCGATTTGCAGGTGGGCATAGCAAATCTGGGCGATTCGCTCGCGGCGATTCGAAAGGTCGTCTACGAAGACAAGAGCGTTTCGCGCGAAGAACTCTGGAACGCGCTCTTGACCGACTTTGCGGGTGAGCGCGGGGAGGAGATTCGAAAGCTCCTGCTCGCGGCTCCGAAGTACGGTAACGACGACGACTACGTGGACAGCCTCGTGGTGGAAGGCTACGACAGCTACATCGACGAGTTGAAAAAGTACAAAAACACCCGCTACGGGCGCGGTCCCATCGGCGGCTGCTACTACGCCGGCACGAGTTCGATCTCCGCCAACGTGCCGCAGGGCGCGGGCACCTGCGCAACGCCGGACGGGCGCCACCGCGGCGACCCGCTCGCGGAGGGCTGCTCGCCCACGCATGCGGCGGACGTGAACGGCCCGACCAGCGTATTTAAGAGCGTCAGCAAACTACGGACGGACAAGATCACCGGCGGCGTGCTGCTCAACCAGAAGGTTTCGCCCAGCATGCTCGAAAAGCCGCGCGACCGGCAGAAGCTATTGCTGCTGCTACGTACGTTCTTCAACGTGCTCAAGGGGTTCCACGTGCAATACAACGTGGTCTCCCGCGAGACCATGCTCGACGCGCAGGTACATCCGGAACAGCACAAGGATTTGATCGTGCGCGTCGCGGGGTACTCCGCGTTCTTCAACGTGCTTTCGCGGCAGACGCAGGACGATATTATTGCCAGAACCGAGCAGGTATTATAGAAATCACTGCTTGCTGAAACTCTTACAATTTTGGCAATTCCTGCTATAATAAAACCAGTCGGGTTTCATATGAACGCGAAATCATGACAATTTGAAAACAATACGGGGAGCATACCATGAATCAGCGCTGTCTCACCATTTTGGAGCGGCTCAACCGCGAGGACATGCTGGACGTAAACGACCTTGCCGAGCAGCTCGGCGTTTCCGCCGTCACGGTGCGAAAGGATCTCGCCATCCTCGAGAACAAGGGACTGCTGCATCGCCAGCATGGCTACGCCATGCGCGTTTCCCCCAACGACATTGGCTATCGCATGACGTTTGACTACGAGGTCAAGCGCAGAATTGCGCAGCGCGCGGCGGAACTCGTGCAGAGCGGCGAGGCGGTGATGATTGAATCCGGCTCGACCTGCGCCATGCTTGCCGAAGAGCTCGTGCGCAAAAAGCGGGACGTCACGATAATTACGAACTCCGCGTTCATCGCGGGGTATGTGCGCTCCATTCCCGGCGCGCGTGTCGTGCTGCTCGGCGGGTCTTACGACCCGGACGCGCAGGTGATGAGCGGGCCGCTCGTCGGCAAGTGCGCCGAGGAGTTCTACGTGGATAAGTTTTTCATCGGCACGGACGGATACGACCCGAACCAGGGGTTCTCGAACGTGGATATGCTCCGCGCGGAGGCGGTTCGCGCCATGGCGGCGCGGGCGGATAAGCGCATTATCCTGACGGATTCGAGCAAGTTCAACAAGCGCGGCGTGGTGCAGCTCATGCCCGTTTCGCAGGTGACGCAGGTCATTACGAACGCCATTCCGGATAACTGCCGCGCGGCGCTACTGCAAAGCGGCGTGGAGATTCTCCTGACCTGATCGACTCGTGAGGATGCTGCGCCGCGCTCGGCGCATGCGGTTCAGAAGGGGGCGAGGTTTCTTGGCTTCTTTGGCAAATGAGATCGGGACAAGTGCACAAGGGCGCGACAGCGGCTTCTTTTCGGATGGGCTGGAGGGGTACTGCGAGGCGCTGAACCGCTCGGAAACGCCGGTGCTGTTCTGCGAACGGTTTGACGAGCGCAGCAACATCTGGAATTTTAAGGAACACAAGCACGACTGCATCGAGCTGATCTATTTTCTCTATGGCAACGCGCGGGTCATCACGGGGCAGACGAGCGTTCAGGCTTCGTTTTACGACATGATTGTATACCCCAAGGGAATGCTCCACACGGAGAGCTTGCAGTTTGACCACCATCAGGAGATCATCTGCCTCTGGGTGGATGTGCCCGGGCTGGAGTTTTCGGACATCCTGCGCGTGCAGGACAAGGACGCGCGGCTTAAGTGGCTGCTCGAGAACATTCACGACGAGTACAAGAGCCGAACCCCGAACCGCCCGCTGATTGACCACTACGTCAAAGCTGTTCTGCTGCTCATCGGCCGGCATTGCTTTGAAAAGCGGACGGAGAGCGACATGGTCAGCCGCGTGATTCTATACATGCAGGATCATCTAACGGAGCCGATCAGCGTTCAGCAGCTCGCGGACATGGTCTACGTAAGCAAATCGTACCTCAGTCGCCTGTTCAAACAGAAGACCGGCGTTTCGCTGATGGACTACCTGAACTCCTTGCGCATGGAGTCCGCAAAGGCGTTGCTGGTGGCCTCCAACCTCAACACGGAGGAGATCGCCTATCAAACGGGGTATCATTCCACCAAGTTTTTCTATCGGGCGTTTCGTGCCTATACGGGAATGTCCACCCGCGAATACCGCAACCGGGAGGCGCAGTCTCGCGCGGAAGGTTCACGATAGTACACCTTTTGAACACGCGAAACGGTTTTATCAGCGAAAATTGCGTGATAGAATTTTTATATTCCAAAGCAGTATCATTTTAGTTCATGTTGAAGAAACCAATCGAAACCATTTTGCAACCGAAGACAAACTCAAACAGAACATAAGAAACAAACAAGCCATCATTCAAAACATCAGACAAAGGGAACCAAGCGATGAAATCGAATGTCGATCAGCTGGGGCTGAGATTCCGCGTCCAAAAATTAAAGGAAGTCATGTTCACGGAAGAACGCTATATGTCGATCGAGCAGGCCAAGATCGTCACGCGCGTCTACCGCGAACACGGCGACCTGCCGCGTAATCTGCTCCGCGCGCTTTCGCTCAAGGAAGCGCTCAGCTGCATCGAGATTCGTATCACGCCGGGCGAACTCATCGTTGGCAACCGTACGACGGGTGTTCGAGCGGGCGTCATCTTTCCCGAATCGGGCCTGAGCTGGGTGGATCGCGAGATCGAAGGCCTGCCGACGCGGCCGCAGGATCCGTTCCAGGTGCGCGCCGAGGACGTTGCGGAGTTTAAGAGCGATATCTTTCCCTATTGGCAGGGCAAGACGCTGGAGGATATTCTCGACGAGCGGATTGGCGGCGAAATGCGCGCCATCGGCAAGGTCGCCAAGATCAACCAGACCGACCATGCGCAGGGGCATATATGCCCGGACACGCAGCGCTGGCTGACCTACGGGCCGAGCGGGCTGATCGAGCTAGCGCAGGCGGCCAAGCGCGAGCATCCGCAGCACGCGGAGTTCTACGACGGGCTGATTCTTTCGCTCGAAGGCGCGCAGATTTTCATGCGCCGCTATGCCGCGCTGGCGCGCGAGATGGCGAAGACCGGCGAAGACGCCGACGAGATGACCGAAATCGCTCGCGTCTGCGACGCGCTGGCACAGCGCCCGCCGGAAAACTTCCGCGAGGCGGTGCAGGCGAGTTGGCTTTTGTATGTGATACTTCAGATGGAGAGCAACGCCTCTTCGTTTTCCCCGGGGCGGATGGATCAGTACCTCTACCCGTTTTACGAACAGGACATCGCAAGCGGCGCGCTCACAAAAGAGGACGCGCTGGAGCTCATCGAGTGCCTGTTCCTCAAGTTTAACCAGATTGTGTATTTGCGAAGCTCCAGCAGCGCGAAGTATTTCGCGGGGTTCCCGATTGGCTTTAACGTTGCCATCGGCGGGCAGAACGAGGCGGGCGAGTCCGCCGAGAACGAGCTGAGCTTTCTGTTTCTCCGCGCACAGGAGCACCTGCTCCTGCCGCAGCCGAATCTCTCCGCGCGGGTCTTTTCGGGGTCGAGCGAACATTTTCTGACGCGTTGCGCCGAAGTTGTCGGCAAGGGCAGCGGCATGCCGCAGTTCTTCAACGACGAGGCGGTGATTCCGGCGCTCAAGGGCAAGGGCATTTCGGACGCGGACGCGAAGAATTACGCAATCGTCGGCTGCGTAGAGCTCACGACGATGGGCAACAACCTCGGCTGGAGCGACGCGGCCATGTTTAACCTCGTGAAAGCGCTGGAACTCGCGCTCAACGACGGCGTATGCACCCTAACCGGTAAGCAGATGGGCGCGCATACGGGCACGATCAAGGACTTCGCAACCTACGAGGATGTGCTCCAAGCGCTGGGTACGCAGGTCGATTTCTTCTTTGAGCGGATGATTATGTGCTGCGAGGTCGTCGAGCGGGCGCATGCGGAACTCTTGCCTTCGCCGTTTCTCTCCTGCGTCATTGACGACTGCATTGGCACCGGCGTGGACGTGACCGCAGGCGGCGCGCACTACAACCTCTCCGGCATACAGGCGATTCAGTGCGCAAACGTTGCGGACAGCCTCGCCGCACTCAAGACGCTGGTCTACGACGAGAGAATCGTCGACCGAGCGGAGCTGCACGAAGCGCTGGTTTCGAACTTTGAACACGCGGAACTGCTGCGACTGCGCCTGTTAAACAAAGCGCCGAAGTACGGCAACGACGTGGAATGGGTGGACGCAATCGCCTTCGACTGGGCAAAGGCATTTGCCGATCGGCTGAGCCGCTACACGAATGTGCGCGGCGGCCCGTACCAGATGGGGCTCTACACCGTTTCTGCGCATGTGCCAA
>DAIRTE010000169.1:0-6251 GCA_036804025.1 Clostridia bacterium
CACGGGACTTCGGACGATCTCCGGCCTGGAGCGCGCCAAGAGCGGTTCCATCAACTTTGAAGGCCACGAGCGGACCAAGATGAAGGCGCACAAGATCGTGGAACTCGGCATTGCGCACGTTCCGGAAGGACGCCGCGTGTTCTCCGGGTTGACCGTGCTCGAAAACCTGAAGATGGGCGCAAACCTCATCACCTCGCAAACGCAGATCAAGGACGGGCTGGAGCGCGTCTTCGAGATATTCCCCCGTTTGAAGGAACGCGAAAAGCAGAAGGCCGGCACGCTCTCCGGCGGCGAGCAGCAGATGCTCGCGCTGGGCCGCGCACTGATGGCCAACGGCAAACTGCTGATGCTGGACGAACCCTCGATGGGTCTCGCGCCCATCATCGTGGAGGACATCTTCCGCATCATTCGAACGATCAACGAAACGGGCACGAGCATCCTGCTCATCGAGCAGAACGCGTTTCTCGCGCTGAAGACCGCCTCGCGCGCCTACGTGCTGGAGACGGGCAAAATCAGCATGCAGGGCGAAGCAAAGGACCTGCTCGTGGACGAGCGCGTGAAGGAAGCCTACCTCGGCGCGTAACGCCGGGAGACAGGGTCTTCCTGAAAGACTTTTTCAAATAACGATTTCTCGGCAAAGCGCCTGAAAATAGGGTGCTTTATAAGAGATGCTTTAAAGAGGGATTTGAAACAATGGAACTATCGAATTTAGCACAGCACCTGGGCGGCTCCGCCATTCGGGCCATGTATAACGAAGCGCTGAAGATGAAGGACACGATCAGCTTTACGGTTGGTGAGCCGGACTTCATCACGCCCAAGCCGATCATTGACGAAGCCTGCCGCTGCTGGGAGCAGGGCATGACGCACTACACGCCGAACTCCGGCGTGCTCGCGCTGCGCCAGGCGATTGCCGAATATCACAAGAATGACCTGAACCCCGATCCGGAGACGCAGATCATGGTGTCCTGCGGCGCGACGGAGGCCATCCAGATGGCGCTGTTTACGCTCGTTGACCCCGGCGACGAGGTCATTCTGGTTACGCCGGCCTGGCCGAACTACTTTGGGCAGATTGGCATGACGGGCGCGATTCTCAAGGTCGTTCCGGCCTACGAGGAAAACAACTTTGTGCCGGATCCGGACGATATTCGCCGCGCGATCGGCCCCAAGACCAAGGCGATTATCCTCAACTCGCCCTCGAACCCGACGGGCGCGGTCATCGACAAAGCGACCTGCAAGGCGCTGGCGGACATTCTGCGTGATCGCGATATCTTCGTGATTGCGGACGAAATCTATAGCCGTCTGGTCTACGACGACGAAGGCTACACGAGCATCACCTCGTTTGACGGAATGATTGAAAAGACCGTCTACATCAGCGGCTTTTCCAAGATGTTTGCCATGACCGGCTGGCGCCTTGGCTATGCCATCGCCCGCCCGGACATCATTCGCAACATGACGAAGCTCCACGAAAACGGCGCTTCCTGCCTGCCCGCGCCGAGCCAGATTGCCGCGGCGGTCGGCCTCAAGCAGTGCCTGCCGGAGATTGAAAGCATGCGAAAGAGCTACCACGCGCGGCGTGATCTGATCTGCTCGCTGATCAACGCGACGCCCGGACTCTCGATTCGCCCGCCAAAGGGCGCATTCTATGCGTTTACCAACGCAAAGGAACTCAGCAAGGCAACCGGCCTGAACTCGATGGACCTTTGCATGGACCTGCTCAAAAAGACCGGCGTCGTCACAGTTCCCGGTTCGGGATTCGGTGACGTTGGCGAGGGGTACATCCGCATCACCTACGCCACGAGCGAGGCGAACATCAAAGCCGGCCTTGCGCGCGTGCAGGAGTATGTCAAGGGGTACGGCCTATGAGCAGCGTCATCGACCGGATTTCCGCCATCGGCATCATGCCGGTGATTACCAAGATTGATTCACCCGAGGATTTGGACGCGCTGGCAAAGGCGCTGACTGTCGGCGGCATCCCCGCCATGGAGATCACCTTCCGCATGGAAGGCGCGGACACGTACATCCGTCAGGCGCGAAAGAACCATCCGAACGTGCTCGTTGGTGCGGGCACCGTCATCACGATGGATCAGGCGAAGAAGGCGATTGCGGCTGGCGCGCAGTTCATCGTTGCGCCCGGGCTGAACGCGGAGATCGTTCGCTATTGTCAGGGACAGCAGATTGACGTCATCCCCGGCATCGCCACGCCGAGCGAGCTCGAAACCGCGATTGGGCTGGGGCTAAGCACGGTGAAGTTCTTTCCCGCGGAGCAGAACGGCGGCATCGACGCGATCAAGGCGATCTGCGGGCCCTACAGCGGCGTTGGCTTTATGCCGACGGGCGGACTGAACCTGACAAACCTTGCGGATTATTTCGCGTTTGACCGGATCGTTGCCTGCGGCGGCACCTATATGCTCGGCGCGCACATGGCGAAAAAGGAATGGGCGCAGGTGACCGAGCTTTGCAAAAAGTCCGTACAGACCATGCTGAACATCAAGCTTGCGCACGTTGGCATCAACGAGGCCAACGAGGAGACCGCGCGCGGCGTTGCCGCGAGCCTCGCCGGATTGCTCCGGCTGGACGTTGCCAAGGATGGCAACAGCTCCGTTTTTGTGGACAAGTACGTCGAGGTCATGAAGAACCCCTATCTTGGCAAACACGGGCACATTGGCTTTACCACGTCCTCCGTCGAGCGCGCCGTTCGCTACTACAAGGCGCAGGGCGTTGCGTTCAACGAGGAGTCGGCCAAGTATTCCGCCAGCGGAAAGCTCAACGCGATCTATTTTAAAGAAGAAGTGGGAGGATTTGCGATTCACCTCGTCAACGCCTGAGGAATCGCTGAAGGATAACACCATGGCAAAGATCATTACATTTGGCGAAATCATGCTCCGGCTCATGCCGGAGGACGGACACCGCATTCTGCAGACAAACCGTCTGGAGGCGACCTTTGGCGGCGGCGAAGCGAACGTTGCGGTCTCGCTTGGCAACTTTGGCGAGAGCGTTGGCTACGTCACCGCGCTGCCGGAGAATCCGGTGGGGCAGGCGGCAATCAACAACCTGCGCTATTTCGGCGTGGACACGACCAATGTGCTGCGTCAAGGCGCGCGCGTTGGCGTATATTACGTGGAAAAGGGACAGTCCCAGCGTCCGTCCAAGGTGATTTACGACCGCAAGTACTCCGCCATTTCGATGGCGAAGGCTTCGGACTTCGACTGGGAAGCGATCTTCGAAGGCTGCAAGTGGTTCCACTTTACGGGTATTACGCCCGCTTTGTCGACGGAACTTGCGCAGGCCTGTATGGACGCGGTTCAGTGCGCAAAGAAGAAGGGCATTACGGTCAGCTGCGATCTGAACTACCGCAAGAACCTCTGGAGCACCGAGCAGGCGCTGGCCACGATGTCCGCGCTGGTGCCGTATGTGGACGTTTGCATTGCCAACGAAGAGGACGCGGAAAAGGTGCTCGGCATCCACGCGACCGGAACGGACGTAGACACGGGCAAGCTCTCCTACGAAGGCTATAAAGATGTTGCGCGCAAGATCTGCGAGCGCTATGGCTGCAAGAAGGTTGCCATTACGCTGCGCTCGTCCATCTCCGCAAACGACAACAAGTGGGCGGGGCTGCTCTATGACGGCAAGGAGTTCTACCGTTCGAAGGAATACGATATTCACATCTGGGATCGCGTCGGCGGCGGGGATTCCTTTGGCGCGGGCTTGATCTACAGCATGGTGCACGATCTGGCGCCGCAGGAGACGATTGAGTTCGCCATTGCCGCGAGCTGCCTCAAGCATACGATTCAGGGCGACTTCAACCGCGTGACGCTGGACGAAGTGCGCTCGCTCATGGGCGGAAATGCCTCCGGGCGCGTTCAGAGATAACCTTACCAAAACCATCAACAGAAGCAGGCCTCCGGACCGGCTCCGGGGGCTTGTATTCTGCTATGCAAAAATGGGCAACTGACACAAAACAGAATCGAACGCGGGAGGGACAGCATGCGAAATTCGGTCAGGGAAAAGATGTGCGCGGGCGAGCGAACACTCGGAACGTTCTTTGAACTCGGCACGGGAAACATTGCGGAGTGCATGGGTTTTACCGGTCTGGACTACATCATCATCGACAACGAGCACGGCCCGTTCCATCCGGAAGCGCTGCCGGATTTGGTTCGCGCGTCAAAGCTCTACGGCATTGAGCCGTTCGCGCGCGCAAACGATCTGACGCGGCCCGCGATTCTAAAACTGCTGGACGCCGGGGCGACCGGCATCGTGATTCCCAACATCAAGACGCCACAAGAGGCGCGGCGCATCGTGGAGTACGGAAAGTACCGTCCGCTTGGCTCGCGCGGCGTCGGCAGCGCGTCCGGCAGCGGATATTGGTACCCGGAGTATGCGCAGCAGGGGCTGGAGCACTACTTTGAGGTGTCCAACCGTGAGACGCTGCTGCTTCCGCAGTGCGAAACCGCCGAGTGCCTCGAGCATATTGAGGAGATTGTCCGCATTGACGGAATCGACGGTGTGTTCGTCGGCCCGTTTGACCTCTCGACCGCGCTGGGCAAGCCCGCGCAGTTTGACGACCCGGAAATCAAGGCAGCAATCGCCCGTGTGCAGCGCGCCTGCAAGGAGGCGGGCAAGTTTTCGTTTCTCTTTGCCGGAACCGTTGCGCGTACGCGGGACGGCTTTTCGCAGGGATTCAACAGCGTAACCATTGGCACGGACGCAACGGTGCTGACGGACGCCTACCGTGCGCTCGTTTCGCAGGTGTTCGCACCGTAATCGCGTTTCTCAGGGAAAACAACCGACCGGCGGCAGGAGCGAGCCGCCGGATTCGGCTTGAACAGCGAATCAGGAGGATTTGACCATGAACGCTTACATTCAGAGGGTATTGGAAGAAGTCCAGAGAAAGAATGCAACCGAACCGGAGTTTTTGCAAACCGTCGAAGAGGTGTATTCTTCTTTGGAAGCGGTCGTCAACAAGCATCCGGAGTACGAAAAGGCCAGCCTGCTGGAACGCATGGCGGAGCCGGAGCGGTCGATTTCGTTCCGCGTGAGCTGGGTGGACGACGCGGGCCGTGTGCAGGTGAACCGCGGCTATCGCGTGCAGTTTAACGGCGCAATCGGGCCGTATAAAGGCGGTCTGCGGTTCCATCCAAGCGTCAATCTCTCGATCATGAAGTTTTTGGGGTTCGAGCAGACGTTCAAAAACAGCCTGACCAGCCTGCCAATCGGCGGCGGAAAGGGCGGCAGCGACTTTGATCCGCGCGGCAAGAGCGATGGCGAAGTCATGCGCTTCTGTCAGGCTTTTATGACGGAGCTGTATCGGCATATCGGTCCGGACGTGGACGTCCCCGCAGGCGATATCGGCGTCGCTGGGCGCGAAATTGGCTATCTCTACGGCCAGTATCGCCGGATCAAGGGTGCGTTTGAAAACGGCGTATTGACTGGCAAGGGCTTGAGCTTTGGCGGCAGCCTGATCCGTCCCGAGGCGACGGGCTTTGGCGCGGTGTACTACGCGAATGAAGTCTTTGCACACGAGGGCGACACGATCAAGGGCAAAACGTTCGCGTTGTCCGGCTTTGGCAACGTGACCTGGGGCGTGGCGCGAAAGCTCGAAGAACTCGGCGCAGTCGCGATTACGCTCTCCGGCCCGGACGGCTATATTTACGATCCGAAGGGCGTCACCGGTAAAAAAATCGAGTATTTACTGGAGATGCGCGCCAGCGGCAGAGACAAGGTGAAGGACTATGCGGATCGCTACGGCTGCGCGTTCTATCCCGGTGAAAAGCCGTGGGGCGTGAAGGCGGACGTGTACATGCCGTGCGCCACGCAAAACGACGTGAATATGCTCTCCGCGAAGAAGATCGCGGCGAGTGGGTCGAAGTATTACATCGAAGTCGCGAACATGCCGACGACGAACGACGCGCTGAACTTCCTGCTGGAGCAGAAGCACCTGATTGTAGCTCCCAGTAAGGCGGTTAACGCAGGCGGCGTCGCAACGAGCGCGCTGGAGATGAGCCAGAACAGCCAGCGGCTGAGCTGGAGCGCGGAAGAGGTCGACGCGAAACTCCACGGCATCATGAAGAACATTCACGACAGTTCCGCAAAGGCGGCGGAGGAAAACGGCCTCGGCTACAATCTCGTTGCCGGTGCAAACATTGCGGGGTTTGCAAAAGTCGCAGACGCGATGCTGCAACAGGGGACATTCTAAGAAACGAATCGCGTAAAACAGAACCCCGCCTTCCAGCGGGGTTCCTTGCGTAAGACTC
>DAIRTE010000170.1:0-6247 GCA_036804025.1 Clostridia bacterium
AAGGGTGTCATGTCCGGCAATCTGGTCAGCCACTCCAACCGTAAGACCAAGCGTGGCTGGGCGCCGAACATCCAGAGCGTGCATGTCGTCGTAGACGGGAAACCGGGCAAGATGAGCGTTTGCACGCGGTGCCTCCGTTCCGGCAAGGTTAACCGCAGCATCTAAGCTTTTTACAAGCGAATTGCAGCAAAGAAATAACCTCTTTTTGACGCAGGCTGCCTGCTCAGAAAGGGGTTTCTCTTTTTCCGCCGGGGAGGGGCCGCGCTTTCTCGCGTGATTGTGCGCATAGGAGAGCGAGGTTGCGAAACGGCTGTTTTTTCGATATAATAACTTGGAATATGCCGCCGATGGATGCGGCGAAACGGGAGGCACCAAACCATGCAGATTGATCGGAACGCTCAAACAAGAAAATGGGTATTCCCGCTCTGTTTGCTGCTGGCCGCCTTGTACCTGCTGCTCTGCACGAAAAGCTCGCCGTTCTATCCGCTCAACGACTGGGTGGACGCGAATATTTACTTCACGATTGGCAAGGGCATGATGCACGGGCGCGTGCCATATGTCGACCTCTACGATCAGAAAGGCCCCGTGGCGTTCTTGCTTTTCGGGCTGGCGTCGCTGGTGTCCGGCACGTCGTTCTTCGGCGTATACCTGCTCGAAACGCTCGCGCTGGCCGGGTTTCTCTACGCGGCGTACCGCACCATTTCGCTGTTTACCGAGCGCGCGGTCTGGGCGCTGCCGATCATTGCAGCCTGCGTGCTGGGGAGCATGAGCTTTTCCCACGGCGGCAGCTTTGAGGAGCTTATGGCGCCGCTGATCGCGTTTTCGCTCTTCGACTCAATTCGCTACTTCAAAACGGAGTTTCCCAAGCCGGTTTCCCTTGGCATGATCGCGCGAAACGCCGCGCTGGCGGGCGTGCTGCTCTTTGGCAAATTCACGCTGCTGGCGTTCTACATCGCCTGGATGGGCATGATTGCCATTGCGCTGCTCTGCGTGCGCGAGTGGAAGCGGGCGATTGGCGCAAGCGCGCTGTTCGTCGCCGTCATGGCCGCGATGGGGATTCCCTGGGTGATTTACTTTGGCTTAAACGGGGCGCTCGACGATTTCTTTCATTATTATTTTTACCAAAACATGTTTGGTTATTCCTATCTGGAAGACCCCGTGTGGCTGAACATGATCCTCGCGGTGGTCAAGGGAGTCGGCGCGTTCTTCTATCGCAACCCGCAGATCTCCGTGCCCATTCTGCTGGGGTTTGTGTGGCTGCTTTCGCGTAAGAGCGAGCAGGTCAAGCCGGTGGAAAAGATCAACCTCATCGCGCTGTTCGGGCTGCTCTCGGTGGGCGTATACATGGGCGGGCAGGGGTACCGCTACTACGGGCTCGCGCTCACGCCGTTTCTCGCGCTCGGCTTGATTCCGATTTTGCACCTGTTCGACCTGATTGCGCAAAAGCCGCTGCGCACAAAAATTCGCGTGCTGTTGTTCGCCGGAGTCACGCTCATTGCGCTCGGCACCGCGTTTTTGACCTCGAGCAACCGCTATCTGTTTTTGACCCCGCGCGAGAGCACCCCGCAGGCGCGCTTTGCCGAGATTATGCGTCGGGAGAAGACGCAGGACGAGATTTCGCTCTTCTGCTATGCTTTCCCGGACGCGGGATTTTACCTTGCGGCGGACGTGATTCCCGCCTACCGCTTCTTTGCGACCTCCAACGTTGGCCTGCCGGAAATTGGGCAGGAGCAGGGGCGCTATCTTGAGGAGCGCAGCGCAGAGTTTATTGTAACGCGAAACCGCGACGAAACGCCGGAAGGCTATCGCCTGCTGGATACACAGATCTTTTGGAGTGAAGGCTACGATGATGAATTCCGTTTATTCCAGCGCGCAAACTGAGCGCGCCAATCAAAAATCAATTCTCCCGCGCGTGCTGATCGCGCTGGCGCTCTGCGTGCTGACGCTGGCGTTTACCGGCTGCGACCTGCTGAAGGATCGCTCGGCGACCGAGCTGGTCATTTCCGACGCGAAGGAGATCGAGGTTGAAGACCTCGTGAAGTACGAAAACCTCACGCTGCTGGACATCCGCGGCGCGGAGATTACGCCGGAGCTGTATGTGCAGCTGCAAACGGCGATGCCGAACTGCCGCATCCTCTGGAGCGTGCCCATCGGCACCCAGCGCTTCGACAATCAGCTCACCGAGCTGACGCTGCCCGCGGACACCGACGCGGCGATGCTGGAACTGCTGAACTATTTTCCGAATCTCTCCCGCGTGGACGCGCGCGCCTGCAGCTGCTATGACGCGCTCTTGAGCAAGAGCATTGAGCTGAGCTCGGTGTCGTTTGCCTGGCAGATTACGATTGCGGACGTTACGGCGCAGAACACGGACGCTTCGCTCGACCTCTCCGGCAAGCAGGTCGGCGGGGGAGACGCGCTGATGACCGCGCTGACGCATCTGCCGTCGCTGACCAGCGTGAACATGACGGATACGGACGTGACCGAGGCGGACGCGGAGGCGCTGATTGCGCGCTTCCCAAACATCGAGTTTTTGCGCACGCTGGATGTCTACGGCGTCAAGGTCAATTCGGACGCGACGACGCTGGACCTCAGCGCCGCAACGACGCTGGACGACACGACGCTTTCGGACAAGCTCGCGCCGCTGACGAAGCTCGAAAGCGTGAACCTCGCGGGGCAGACGGTGTCGTTTGAAACGATGGCGGCGCTGCAGGAGCGCTATCCGCTCGTGAAATTTGCGTTTACCTTTGAGCTCTTCGGCCAGACGCTCACGCCGGAGACAACCGATCTGGATTTGAGCACGATGACGTTTACCAGCGTCGAAGAGGTCAGCGAGGGGCTCAAGCACCTGCCCGCCTTGACCAGCTGCAACCTCTGCGGCAGCGGCCTTTCGAACGACCAGATGATGGAGCTCAAGGCTGCGTTTCCGAATGTGAAGTTCGTCTGGTACATCAACATTGGCGCGTGGAAGGTGCGAACGGACATTGAAGCGTTCTCCACGAAGAACCGCAAGGCGTTTCCAGACGGCGCGGGCGAGTTCACCGGCGACGGGCGGTATGCGCTCACGGACGAGGAGACCCCGCTGTTTCAGTATCTGCCGGATCTTATTTACCTCGACCTCGGCCGAAACAAGATCAGCGACGTTTCGTTTGTCAAATACCTGCCAAAGCTTCGCGTGCTGATTCTGGAGAGCAACAAGATCAAGGACATTACGCCGCTCTCCGGGCAGACCGAACTGGAATACCTTGAGCTCTACATGAACTACATTGAGGACTTCAAAGCGCTTTCCGGGCTGAGCAAGCTCACCTACCTCAACGTGTCGCGCACGAGCCTCACGGACGTTTCGCCCTTTGAGGGGATGACGCAGCTCAAGATGCTCTGGCTCATCAACGACAAGGTTGAAAAGGCGGATCTGGAGAAACTGGCCACCGCGCTGCCCGACTGCACGATTACCACGCGCGGCAGCAACTCTACTTCGGGCGGCTGGCTGGACACGGCGATTTACGCGGAACTGCTCGAAAAATGCGGCCTGCCGAAATAAAGTAGCAGGCGGCTGCCGATCCGGCTCTGCAAACAGGATACATCGACGAATCAGCAGGATTCGCGCGGACGCGCGAGCCCTATTGGAAGGAAAACTACCTATGAATCGAAGACTGCGTTTTCTGACACTGCTCCTTGCGCTGCTGCTCTGCCTTGGCGTTTGCCCCGTCGCGCTGGCACAAGGCGAGGAAGAGGCCGCCGCGGACTTGACCGCGGACTGCACGATTGCATTGCCGGAAAAATTGCAGGAGAAGCTCTACCGCATCACGGACAACGTGGTCGAGAGCTACCAGATGTTTGAAGCGGAAGAGAGCGTGAACATTACGCCTCCGTCCGGCCAGCAGGCGCAGGGGCTGTATCTGGAGTGGTACAAGGTTCCAAAGAACTACACGGTGGAGACCTACGACGCGGCGGGCACGCTGCTTTCGAGCCACGAGGCACAGCCGTTTTTAAACAGCTATTTCCCGCTGGATGCAGGCGCGGCGCAGATCAAGCTCGTGTTCAATTCCGACGCGGAACTCTCCGGCCTTCGCCTCTACGGGGAAGGCACGCTTCCGGCGGACGTTCAGCTCTGGCAGCCGACGCCGGAGACCGCGGATTTGCTCTACATTGCCGCCACGCCGCAGTCGGCGGTAAAGGATTTCTTTGGCGTGCTCGCCGCGTACACGATGGAGCACGAAATCCCTTCCGCACTGGTCGTGCTCTCGAAGGACACCAGAAGCATGCAGGAAGGGTTGCTCGCTGGGCTCTGGGAGATGGGCTTTGCGAACTATCCGCAGTTTGGCTCGCTCGAAAGCTCGAACAACGAGGTTTATAAGCGCGTGCGCGGCAACTGGAGCACGAAGTCCACGACCAAGCTCGTGCAGAGCGTACTCTCGAAGTACGACGCCCGCGTGGTGATCACGAATACGCCGAACGAGCAGGCCTACGACGGCGCGGCACAGTACTGCGCGGAGGTTGTGCAAAGCGAGCTGCAGGAGCGCGGCGCGGACGATTACGCCACCGTGCAGAAGCTCTACTGCGCGGATCCCTCCGGCGCGACCGCGCTGGACTGGAGCACCGCGCTGATCCACTTTGATGGCGCGAGCGTGCTGGAGACGGCGAACACGGCCTATGCGAAGAACCCCGGCATGCGCGTGTTCCACAAGACGCTGGAGCCCTCCGCGGCGTTCACGCTCGGCTACACCACCGTTGGGGAGGACACGGGCGCGGGCGATCTGCTCGAAAACATTGAAACCAGCTCGCTGACGAACTACATTGTACCGACGCCGAGCCCGACGCCCACGCCGGAGCCGACGCCGGAACCGACCCCGCAGCCCACGCCGGAACCGTCCATTCTGGATGGCAACGACGCGGCGACGGATCAGACCTCCCAAATGGCGGCCTACGAGCGCTACATGCAGCTTGGCGTCGCGGGACTGCTGTTCCTCGGCGCGCTGATTGCAATCGTGGTTGCGGTTGGTAAGGGCCGCTACCTGACCGCGCGCTATAGCTTGAGCCGCGCGGTGTTTGCTTCGTTTTTACCGCTGGTGATCACGGGATTGATCGCCGCGGCGTTCTTGCTGTATGCGCGCCCGATGATTCGCACTTACCTTGCGGCGCAACTGACCGAGCCGCCCGTCGCGACCGCGCTGCCGGAAGCGGCAACCCCGCAACCTGCAGCGGAACCGACGGAAGTTCCTGCGGAATCGACCGAACCTTCGGCGGAACCCGCAGAAGAGGCGACGGAAGCTCTGACTGAGCCCTCGGTCGAGCCAACGGATACCACGGCGGACGCCACACAGTCCGCGGCGCCGGAGGCGCAGACCGCCGCCGCAACCCCGACGGAGAGCACCGTGAACGACGACCAGTATTACCGCCAGCCGAATGACCCGGCGGAGGTGGTCGTCACCGACGCGGAGAACGGACACTGGGAGTATAAGACCGACACGCTGTCCATCATCATCGACCGGACGATCGTTACCGAGCCGAAGCTCAACCGCATCTACACGGCGGACATCCGCATGCGCGGCGAGGATTCCTTCCGCACCGTACAGGCGGCGGAGAACCGCAACGGCATGGGCTCGATTCACCCCTGGCTGCTCGCGCGGGACGGGCAATGCGTGCTGATGGTCACCGGCGACAACCTGATTCAGAGCGACACGATGTACAAGGGCACGATCATTCGCGGGGGCATCGTCTTCCAAGACCGCAAGGCGGTTGGCTCCATGGCGATGTATCCGGACCTGACGATGCATCTCATCAACGCGAACTCGCTGGACGCGGATGAGCTGCTTATGGACGGCGCGCGGGACGTGTTCTCGTTTGGCCCGGTGCTGGTTTCCGACGGCGTGGTCAACGAGGCCGCGGGACAGCACCGCCTGAGCCGCCGCAACAATCCGCGCACGGGACTTGGTATGATTGAGCCGGGGCACTACATCGTGATCGTTGTAGACGGCCGTCAGCCGGACTACAGCGTCGGCATGCTGCTCGACGAGTTTGCCCAGCTATTTGTCGACCACGGCTGCACGGTTGCGTATAACCTCGACGGCGGCGTTTCCGCCTGTATGGTGTTCATGGGCGAGCAGCTCAACCGCCACGGGAATAAGCGCGTTGGAACCTACGAGGATTCCTACCAGCGGCGGATTCCGGACGGCCTCGTCTGGGGCTATTCCGAATTGGTGCCGGACTCCGACGACCCGATCTACAACACCGGTACGAGCGAAGTCCC